>CAZASC010000023.1:0-40218 GCA_964487695.1 uncultured Victivallales bacterium | reverse complement strand
ATGCACAAGGTAATGATTCCTATGATTTCACTTCTTTTCATCTTTTGTCCGAACGCCGCGTTGAGTGGCGGCGCGGTTAGCGACGTACACTTGAACGGCGTTGTTGGGAAGGAGATCAAACGTGAAGATTGTTGTAAAGCGTAGATCACCATTTCAGGAAGTTCAAATAGTTGAAGGGAGCACAACGATTGACTTTGGACTCCTTAACGATGGCGAGCGCGACACGCTCGCAATAGAACTGCTCTGCGGTGTGTATGCAATGGGGCCGAACTATAACGTTGCTTGTGCGGAATGGATAGCGGAGATGTTCAAGAGATGTAATATTGATATTCCCAACGATGACCTTGAGCGTCCGAGTGACCGCCAGGGTCACGAGGTACGCACCGAGGTTTGGTTGGAAGCGTCTGTTCTTCTTTTCTGTCTTTCTTGAATACTCTTTAACAGGGGAATGGCTGCCTCCTCGTATGTTTTCCCTGACTTAATACTGTTGCAAGTGAGGCACGCAGTCCGAAGGTTATCTTTTTGGTTCGTGCCACCGTTACATCTCGGGATGAAGTGATCGAGGGTTACGTTGGATTCGGCGACTTTGTCGCCGCAAAACTGACATATCCATTTATCCCGCTCATAGAGTTGAAGTCTTTTCTTAGGGTCTGTGAACCAATCATCTTGAATCTCTCCCTGCGGGGCTGACAATTTCTCGATGACGGATGGAATGTCTGCTGGGAGTAGCACTTCGTATAACGTGCCGTCCCGGGTCGTGTCACCAACCTGGATACAACCTTTTTCCTCAAGCATTTTGATTTGCCTGAGAACATGAGCTCTGCTTGGGACGGCCATTTTTGGTCCGCGCCCGTACAACTGGGCAATCGTTCTTTGTCCAATGCGAAGACTGGAGTTGCCGTGTTTCAGATGCGAATGTCGGAACAGAAAGATGTACATTGATGCCTCGTGCGGCGTGAGTTCCGGCATTAAGAAATCGACGAATTGTGTCAGTATTTCTGTTGTATTCATAATCTCTTCCCTAGCTTCCAACAATATTATTCTATCTTTTCCGTACTTTCCCACTCACAGAACATCTTGTCAACGCGTTTGGGCGGCTTCATTGTCAGAGACCCAAATCTTCTTTCCTATGTTCCTTAATATTTGAGTGATAGACAGTTTCGGCTTTTCGTATGAAGAAGATAATGCATCTCGCCGGGTGCACCGGATTTGCGGTCATCTCGGCAAGATGCGCCGTCCCAACCAACTCATTTTGCCGCAGCGACTATTCGGTCTTTTTCGGTTGTGGCTGCCGGTTGTGTTGGCTGTGAGTTAGTTCAAAGCGGTGGTCGCCGCAGTGGTTGCGGTCGCGCTGGCCAGATCTTTGAGATCGTTGGCGTGTGTATTGAGCGCGCCAAGGATGACATCGCCACTGTGGATGAGGATTGCGGATTGGACCACCGTAATTTGCGGTCACGGACCGCGGCTACAGAGCATAAGCCGGGCATTTTCGTATTCTGTAGATGCCCTCCGTGAGGGCGGATGTTTTTCAGCGGAATCGCCAGTTGCAACGCTTGTTTGACGTGACCACTCCCTTCTGTATGCTTACTTGTTGCACTTGTTGCATTAAATCGCCGATTTCACGCGAAATCTGCGAAAGACCTTTATTATTAACGAGATAAGTGGCGATAGACGCTAAATTGGCGTTTATAGCTGACGAATTGGCGTTCATAGCAGCCTCAGCGGGCCATTCGGGTCAGTCCTCGTAATTAGGTATTGACTGGTTATCTCATGTTCGGATAACCCCGCTTCACATAAAGTTCTCAGCTCGCGCCTGCGGTGCCGGTATAGGGGCAACATCTTTGCATCATATTGCAGATCATACCTCACGGGCCGCCGAGATAGGATTCGCGGACTGACGAATTGGATGCAAGTTCGGATGCGGTTCCGTGCAGAGCTATGGCGCCGGTTTGCAGGACGTAGCCGCGATGCGCAATCTTCAGCGCATGCCACGCATTCTGTTCCACGAGAAGAACCGTTTTGCCGGCCTTGTTGAGCCCGGCAATCACCTCGAAAATCGAATCCACCAGCACCGGCGCAAGCCCCATGGTCGGCTCGTCGAGAAGAAGCAATTCCGGATCCTGCATCAGCGCCCGCGCGATCGCGAGCATCTGCTGTTCGCCGCCGGAAAGCGTTCCCCCGCCCTGATTGCGCCGCTCGGCCAGGCGCGGGAACATGGCAAACGCGCGGTCTTTCCGCTCCCGTATAACCTTCTTGTCCAGTTCAAGATATGCGCCAATATCTAGATTCTCTTCCACGGTCAGCCCGGCGAAGATTCTGCGCCCCTCCGGGACATATCCGATACTGAGCGCAGCTATCTCGTGAGGCGGGCGGTCATGGATCGGCCTGCCGTGAAGAAGCACCTCGCCGTGCTTTGGCTTCAGGAGTCCGCATATCGTGCGTAAAGCAGTCGTCTTGCCTGCGCCGTTGGCACCGAGCAAAGTCACGATCTCGCCTTTTCTGACCTCGATCGAAATATCCTTGAGCGCATGGATATGATCGTACCATGCTTGAATATTGCGGAGTTCCAGAACTGATGCGGCGCTCATACTCGTTCCTCGCGGCCGCTTTTGCCAAGATAAGCTTCGATCACATCCGGGTTGGTCCGCACTTCCGCAGGCGTGCCTTCGGCGATTTTTCTTCCGTAATCGAGCACTGCAACGCGGTCCGAAACCTTCATAACCAACTGCATATGATGCTCGATCAGGATCAGCGTGATGCCAAGTTCAGTCCTGACCTTCCGTATGAAATCTGTTAGTTCGAACGTCTCCTGAGGATTCATTCCGGCGGCCGGCTCGTCCAAAAGCAGAAGCTTCGGATTGAGTGCCAGCGCACGTCCGATTTCCAGTCGCCGCTGTTTTCCATACGGCAGATTGCGGGCCAGCTCCGATGCCGAGTGTCGCAAGCCCACATATTCCAGTAGTTCGAGTGCGCGGTTTTTCGCCTTGTGCTCTTCCTTGAAAAATCGCGGCGCGTGGAACAGCGTTTCCAGATATGTGTAGTGAATATGGGTATGCAACCCAACCATGATATTCTCGAAAACCGTCATGGAACCAAACAACCGGATATTCTGAAAGGTTCTACCGATACCACGCGAGGCAATCGCGTCCGGCGACGACCCGGCGATGTTCTTTTCGCCGAACATGACCCTGCCGCCATCGGGGCGATAGAGTCCAGTCAGCACATTGAAAAGGGTCGTCTTGCCGGCACCGTTCGGCCCGATGATCGAGAATATTTCCTTTTCCCTGACATCGAGATTGACCTGGTCAACGGCAGTCAGACCGCCGAAACTCTTGGTCACATTCTGGAGCGACAGGATCATTCTTCTTCCTTCTCCATTTCCAGCCGATGCCGTCGTTCAGGTATCAAACCGCCCGGACGGAAGATTGTCATGAGGATAATGATCAAACCGAACACCATTCTTTCGTACTTTGCCGGTTCGAGCTGGCTCGACAGCTGAGCGAAATTGAACTGCCAGAATCCCAGGTTCAGCACGAAGCCCGATTGCCGCACGCTGTTCAGAACATCGGACAGGTTTTTCAACACCTCAATATTCAGCAGCGTGACTGCGGCAGCGCCGACGATCGCCCCGCGGATCGAGCCCATTCCTCCAAGAAGCACCATGACAAGAATCGTAATGGATTGGAGAAACGTGAATGATTCCGGACTCACGAATAGTTGCTTGGCCGCGAAAATTGCGCCCATCGCGCCTGAGAAAGCCGCGCCTGTGGCAAACGCCAGCATCTTGGTCTTCATCAGCGAAATGCCGACCGAGCGCGCTGCGATTTCATCTTCACGAATCGCAACCCATGCCCTGCCGAACCGCGAGCTGTCGAGCCGGATATTTATGAGCACTACAATTCCGGCGACGAACAGAACCAGCAGGTAGAAGAAGAGCGAATATTCCAGCGCCGGCGGCGCATGAATTCCCATGGTACGCAGCACCGAGTCCAGCCATCCAATTGGCGGACGCTCAATCGGGCTGATCCCCTGCGGCCCGTTCGTGATATTTACGGGATGATCCAGATTGTTGGCCATGAGCCGCACCGTCTGGCCAAGCCCGAGCGTGACGATCGCGAGATAGTCGCCGCGCAGCCGTAGCGCCGGCAGCCCGATCAGCGTGCCAGTGAGCGCGGCGAGCATAATGGCCAGCACAATGAACAGGTAGAAATATGGCCAGCCCGGAAGCGGGAAATGGCCGCCAGCAATGAATGCGTTGGCCTGTCCAGAGCCAAAGATCGCCCAGGTGTACGCGCCGATTGCGAAGAAGCCGGCATAACCGAGATCGAGCAGGCCGGCCATGCCAACCACAATGTTGAGTCCGAGTGCCAGCGCGGCATAGATGCCGATCTGGATTCCGAGCTCAAAAAGAAAGCTATCCTTGAATCCTGCGATCGGCACCGCGATCAATACTATCGCAATAAAGGTGACGGCCTTGATCCATTTCGGCGCTTTTACGGAAAGTGCGGCAAAGAGCACCGCCAGTGCGGCAAGCAACGAGAGCTTACTGCGGGGGCAGCACACAAGCAGACACAATGCGGCAACTCCGCACAACGGCAACAGAATTGATGTCCAAGTCTTCTTCATACCTTTTCCACCTGCCCCTTGCCCAATAATCCCTGAGGGCGAAACAACAGAAGCAGAACCAGAACGACAAACGCCAGCACGTCAGTGTACTCCGTTCCAATCGCGCCATTCGTGAGCAGCGGCAGGTAGGTTCCACCCAGCGTTTCGATCGCGCCAAGCACCAGCCCGCCGACCATAGCGCCGGGAATGCTGCCGATCCCGCCAAGAACGGCGGCGGTAAATGCCTTGATGCCGGGAACAAAGCCGACGAAAGGATTGACCTGCGTGAACATGATTCCGAACAAAACGCCGGCAACGCCGCCGAGGAAGCCGCCGATAAGAAATGTCTGCGATATGATCCGGTCTGGATTGATGCCCATCAGGCTTGCGGTCTGAGCGTCCTGCGCGACCGCCCGGATCGCCTTGCCCATCCTTGTCTTCTTCACTAGGAACATCAGGCCAGTCATCATCACAACGGACACGACAATGACGATGATGGACTTCATTTGCACATCGGTGTTGAGTGGCAACGAAAAAGATCTTTCAAGTTCCGGGCGACTCGGATAGCTCATGTAGAATTCCCCGTGCCAGAGTCCCTCGATGAGCCGAACGAAATCCTGAAGAAAGAAAGATACGCCGATGGCAGTGATTAATGGAACGAGACGATTGCGGTTGCCACGCCTACGCAATGGCCGATACGCCAGCCGCTCCATGGCCACTGCGACGAGTCCAGAAATCAATCCGCCGACAACGAGGGCGACGAAGAGAAGAAGGTAGGGATTTGGAATGAAGCTGGAGAGACATCGGAAGACCTCGATGCCGGCAACTGCGCCGATCATGAAGACTTCCGAGTGCGCGAAGTTGATCAGGCCCAGCACGCCATAGACCATGCTGTAACCGAGCGCGATCATCGCATAAACGCAGCCAAGCAAGATGCCTTCAAGAATCACGCCCGGCAATATCTGTAGCAATGCTTCCGACAAACGAACAATCTCCAGCTATACGATCCGTTCGATCCGCGCAGTATAGCTGGAGAGAATATGATTGCAACAGGGGGAAATGAGGCGAGTGTTCAGTGGTCAGGACTCCGCACATGAGCCGAAACAGCTGAGTTCTGGAGTCGGGACGCCATCGTCCCGGTCGTGCCACCCACCTGCACCGGCGCGAGGGCGCGCCGGCTCCACGGAATTCGTATCAATTCACGTTTGAAATTTCGAGTTTCCTGCGTTCGTTGCTTGATGATGAACATGACAAAGAGAGACTACACGAACTCAAATCCAGAGCCGCAAAGAACGAAAGGGAGGTCCGTCAACTTGGTTCTAGCGTTAAGAAAGGACTTCTGAAACAAATCGGTATGCGAATCCTATTTCCCCGCCGGCGGAGCGGCGGAGATGACTTTTACTGTTGTGCCGGGGAATGAAGCTTCCTTGAACTGGATGACGTAATAGTCGGCTTTCTTGCGGTCGCCTTTGTCGTCGAATTCGATCAGGCCGGTGATGCCCTGCACGGAGGATGTCCGCACGGCCTTGCAGACGGCTTCGCGCGACGGAATCTTGCCGCCATTTTCCTTGGCCGCAGTTTTGATGGCTTCGATCAGGACTCGCGCACAATCGTAAGCGTAGAGGGCAAACGACTCAGGCTTTTTCTTGAACTTGGCCTCAAAGCTTTTTGCAAACCCGGCGGCGGCCGGATACTGGTCCACCGGGCCCGCTACGCTCGTGTAATACGTGCCCTTTGACGCATCCTGCGCAATCTTCACAAACTCGGAAGAATCCAGTCCATCCGGTCCCATAAAAGTGGCTGTGATCCCCTTCTCGCGCATCTGTTTCACCAACAAGCCGCCCTGATCGTAAATACCGCCCAGATACACAAGATCCGGCTTTTGGAGCTTCATCTGCAGGATCAACGGCTGGAAATTGGATTTTTCCTCGGTACCGACAAAGCCGACAACATTGGCGCCCAGTTCCTTTGCCTTGTCCCTGAACGCCTCGGCATTGCCCTGTCCATAGGCGGTCTTATTATTGACGATAAATATATTTCTCGCCTTTAACTCTTTAATTGCGTACTCGGCCGCAATGGGGCCTTGAACGTCGTCGCGCCCGCAAACGCGATTGACATTTGGGTAGCGACGGTCAGTGACCCTGGGATTCGTATTCGCCGGCGAAACCATTGCGAGGCTGTAATCTTTGTAAACTTCGGACGACGGGATTGCCACGCCGGAATCGAAGTGGCCGACAACCCCGAGAACTTCCGGCTCGTTGACAATGCGCTTTGCCACGGCGACGCCGACATCGGGATTGGCTTGATCGTCCTGAGGCGAAAGCTCCAACTTGAATCCCAGTTTGGCAAACGACTCCTGCGCTTCATCAACGGCCACCTCGGCGCCGAGTTTGATCATTTCGCCCAAACCGCCCTCGCCGCCGGAAAGCGGACAGCAACTCGCGATCTTGATCGTCTGCGCGTGCGACACGGATTGAATTGTAAACAGAACCAGCAACGTCAGAACTGCAATCGTGGTCTTCATTTGTCGCGCCTCCAATATTGAACAACTGTCGAACAGCAAAAGGATGACAATATGCGAGAGTCTAATCGGCAACTATCGAAACTCAAGGGACATTTTGGGGAATGCGATACCGGTCTAGACTTTTTGCTCTCATTGCCCGGATGCGGGCAAGGATGGGCGGATGACTGTATGAAAGCAGAACCTTGAACGGGTGCGGCGTGAGGTTTGAAAGGTTGTCCACAGTCAGCTTCTTCAGGCCGGCTATCATCGCATCGGGGTTTTCAGTGGTTTCGACCGCGTATCTATCGGCTTCGTATTCGTGGCGTCTTGAAATAGCGTTCTCGACAATTCCGATAATGGCAGCGATCGGCGTGTAAAGGAAGCCAAAGAAAAACAGACCGGCATAGATGGAAACATGCTCCATCTTGAAAGCCTCGAACAACCCGCGATTCCCAATGAAGAGCGACATGAGAAAAAACATGAGCCCTGTTGTCGCGATGGCGCGGGCGATCGCCGATAGAATATGCTTCTTCTTATAATGCCCCATTTCGTGCGCAACGATAGCGACAAGCTCGACCACGGTGTGCCTGGCGATAAGCGTATCGAAAAGCACGATGCGGCGCGATTTTCCAAAACCCGTAAAGAACGCGTTGGTCTTCGCCGATCGTTTCGACCCATCCATCTTGAACAGCCCTTTCATCTTGAAGTTCTGTCCTTTCACGTACATCTCAATTGCATCTTTCAACTCGCCGTCTTCGAGTGGAATGAACTTGTTAAAAAGAGGCATGATTACATACGGCGCGATAAACATGAGCAACACTTGGAAGACCGTCACCGCGATCCAGCAATAGACCCATGCAAGAGAGCCGGCCTTCTCAAAGAACCAGAACATCGCCGCAAGAACCGGAGCGCCGATTATGATGCCGAGCAACAGCGATTTCAGAATGTCCAGTACGAACGTTTTTGGCGTGGTTTTATTGAAACCGTATTTTTCCTCGATGACGAATGTGCTGTAGATTGAAAATGGCAAATTGACGACTGCGGAAACTATTCCCAGCGTCGCGGCAAAAATCAACCCGGTCAGGATTGGACCGAGCCCGAAACAGCGCGCAAATAAGTCAACAAGATTGAAAACGCCCGTCAGGATCAGCGCAAGATAAAGAACGGTGTGAAACGTATCAACCGCGATTCCGAACCTTGTCGTTTCCCGCAGGTAACGTTGCGACGTCTTATATCTTTCTGCGTCGTACGACCCGTCGAATTCCGAAGGCAACCCCTCCTTCAGATTCCGGAGATTCAGCCAGTCGGCAAGCAGCTCAAGCAGATAACTGCCGACCAGAACCGCCAATATGATTATGAGATAAACATTCATCAATCCGCATTAGAGCCCAAGTATAATGTATGATCTACCCGCCCATCAAACTCGCTTTTTCGCAACAACGTACAAAATCTCGTATGTCGCATAGACTCCGCCAATCCCGTCCTTGTAGTTGGAGTCATAGCTGGAAACAAGCTTCCGGAGATCTGCTCTTGTCAGCTGTGCGCCGGCCCGCGAAAAACGGCCGCCTGTCAGGCCCTGTTCGTGGAGACATTTCAGAAAAGCGGCTGCGGAGGGAAACTGGATTCGCGAACTTGTCCTTTCCTGCGATGCAATTTCAAAGTCTGCCCCTTTGAGCGAACGAACAACTTCATTCTCAGACGGAAGCTTCGACTGCGCCTCTTTACCGGGCGCTACTTCCCGCCGCGCAGCATGCAGCTCAGCGAGGGTTCCTTCGATCATAATGCTGAAGACGAGATGTCCGCCCGTTACAAGACCGCCAGCGAGCCCTTTAAAAGCCGGTTCCAGCGGCGTGATCCAGTGGAGCGCTGAACTGCTCACCACTAGATCGAACAGTGCGCCGTTTCGTACGCTGTCAACATCTCCAACGATCCACAAAATCCCGCCTTTGCCTGCCAATCTGGCTTGAGCCATTTGGATCATTGCGGCGGAAATATCCACAGCGCAGATCGTAGCCTCCGGAAGCAAAACCGCCAGCTTCTCCGTCAGCAGTCCGCTGCCGCAACCGATTTCCAGGATCCGGCGGTTCGGAGTCAGCCCTGCCGTCAGACCGACGACTCTTTCGGCCGCCTCCTTCTGGACGGCGGCATGGGAATCGTAAGTAGCCGCAGCGGCCGAGAAACGGGCCGCGACAGATCGCTGGTGATTCATTGAGCCGTCTGGTTTTCTCCTCATGGCGCTTTTAGGAACTTTCTGATATGCGACGCAAGGCCGTTTGGATTCGTAAGAACGAGATTGTGTCCACTCTCGTCGTCCGGGATGAACGCGCCCCTTGGAACATTGTTGCTGAGAAATTCCCCCGCCTGCCACGGTACGATTCTATCGCGCCTACCATTAATCACAAGCAGTGGAATCTTCAGGCTTCCCAGAGATCCCCTGAGATCCGTGTCGTTTAGATATTGAAGTCCGTGGCTCAACGTCTCTATTCCCATCGAGAGACTTGAGGCAATCTGTTTCTCCATCAAGTCATCAGGAAGCTGATATGGAGACGCTACGTCGCCAAGAAATCCTCGCATTATGTCGGCTGCTTTTTTTGAAAGACCCATCTTGACGGCCCTGACAACCTGGCTGTCCAATCCGAACGGATAGCCCTCGGCGGCGCAGAATCTTGCCGTTGCCGCAATGCCCACAATTCGTCCAACGTTGAGTTGCTCTTTGATGCACGCTTCCAACGCTACGATCGCGCCCATGGACCAGCCGATTATCGCAGGCGGCACGCGGCATCTATTGACCAGCTCCTTGAGCCCAAGCGCATATGGAGAGCTATTTCCACCTGCCTGTTTCCTTCCGGTGGACAGCAAATCGATAAGCGAGACTGCTTTTACATAACAATCCCTCGCCAGAAAGGTGGACAGCGGAGCCATGGCATCCTTGCTGTGCGCCCAGCCGGAAATCATTATAACAAGCTTCTTGCTCATATGATCCCTTCAGCCTGTGCACTGGCAATGACCGTAGCCGCAGCCTGTTTCAGACAATCCATGGAGTGGGCAAGTGTGACGGATAACCTGATTCGCGCGGTTCCCTGCGGAACTGTCGGAGGCCGGATCGCCGCCGCGACGAGCCCCTGCGCCTGCAGACGTTTGGATAGCGCAAGCGCCTTCGCTGAATCGCCGACTATCACCGGCACAATCTGGCTCGCGGATGAGCCAACATTCAAGGCCGCCGTTTTCAGTTGAGCACGGAAGAACGTTGCCCGCTTCAGCAGATCCTCGCCCATGCCGGGATGTTTCTTCAGTTCGTCAAGGGCGCCAAGCGACGCACCGATCATGGCCGGTGGCGGAGCGGTTGTATAGATGAATGCGCGCGCACGATTCACAAGAAGCTCGCGCATGACAGTGGAGCAGGCGATGAATCCACCGTAACTGCCGAATGCCTTGCTTAGCGTTGCCATGGACACATCCACCCGTGACTCCAGACCGTACTCGCGAATAAGCCCACTCCCGCCCGGCCCAAAGATGCCGGTCGAGTGCGCTTCGTCAACCATGAACATGGCATCGTGCTTTTCGGCTACTGCGGCAAGTTCGCGTAGCGGCGCTATGTCGCCATCCATGCTGAACACCGATTCGGTTATCACAAGCCGCCTGCCTATAGACGGAACTTTGCAGAGAAGCTTGTCTAGATGCCCGGAGTCATTATGATTGAAGCGTACGAGTTTACATCTGCTGAGAATAGTGCCGTCAATGATGCTCGCATGCGACAATTTATCGGCGAAAACAAAATCGTTCTTGCCGACAAGAGTCGGGATTGTCCCGACATTGGCGAGGTAGCCGTTTCCGAAAATCAGCGCGGCTGGATAACCTTTGAATTCGGCAAGGCGTCTTTCAAGCTCGGCGTGACATGCCAGTGTGCCGGTCATCAATCTCGAAGCCCCGGCGCCGTTTCCAAGTTCTTGCAGAAAACGTTCCGCCGCCGCTTTGACATTGTCGTTGTTTGCAAGATCCAGGTAATCGTTGGAAGAGAAATTGAGGCATGTGCGTCCGTCTATTCGCACAATTCCGCCAACGTGCGAATATTCTCGAATTTCCCGCAGCAGATTCTGCCCGCGCAGTTCCTGCAATTCTTCTTCCATCCAGACTTGCGATTGGCTCATTCCCCGGAATATAACCCAAGTCCGGCTTCAACCGCAACCAGGCAAAAACATCACGGCCATGTTGTGAATATCACGTTCGAGCGCTGTTGTGTATCCGCCGACATAATGAAAAAGCCACACGTACTCCCGCTGTGTGGATTTCCAATGTAGGGAATGTTGCCGAGCCCCCATGTGTAAGAGGTGATGCCGGCGCCAAGCCAGTCAATGTATCCACCGACCCAGTTGCCCGCGTCGGTTTTATAGATGAAACAGCACACGCCTTCGAGATACTGGTTGTACATCGGCCATGTGTGAGGCGTCCATGTAAGGGTCACGCTATTGTTGGCCATCTTGATGCCTGTCATGCGCACTGTGATCGCCGCATGCCTGAAATCGAACCCTCCCATGACTTTTGCATCCGCCATAACCAGGCCTTGCGCAGCTTCTTCATTATTCGTGCTCGCACCGGTTTGACTCGTTCCTGAAGTTGTATTTGTATCAACAGCCGCAACCGGGGAGACGCTGGTATCGGCAGTATCGGCCGTCTTCTTGGTGAGATTGTCAATCTGTTCGCACCCACCAATAAAAAGCGGCAGAATCATCGCCACTGCAACCAACATTCTGCGGTAAGGCAGCATTACATCTGTCCCTGTCTTTCGACAATTCACCGGCTTGAAATTTAAATCCATTGTTCACCTATCCTTTTAGTTATTTTGTGACGTTACCCAGCACACATCCGACAATACGCAAAACCGTGTAAATCCGCTTTCGCGATGAAGGTTAATGAGAATATTATCGAATTCCGTCTCACTCGGCAAGCTTTGATCTGCGTACGACGACAAGAATCCAATGGGGCTTTTGGACTTTCACCCCCGTGAATAATCGAAATCAAGTTGCAGATCCTTGAGTATCTTCATATCGCGCGCAACATCCTGCCCGGCGATGGTGAGAAGTCCGCCGACCATCATGCCCGTCGCACCGGCATAAAAAATCATGGATTGAAGATCGCGAAGATGAACCCGGCCGGCACAAATTTTGATCTCCGCCTTTGGGTTCATCATGCGGAACATGGCGATTGTCTTGAGAATATCCAGCGCTGTCATCGGCACCTGATTTCCCAGTGCTGTACCGGCGATCGGAACGAGGAAATTCATCGGAATCGAAGTAACGTCTTCCCTCGCAAGAATTGCGGCAAACTCGACCCGCTGTTCAAGACTTTCACCCATTCCCAGAATTCCACCCGAGCAGACTTCCAGCCCGACCTTCTTGACTAACCGCAGGGTGTCGAGCCGCTCCTGGAACGTATGAGTTGTGCAAACCTTTGGAAAGAAACTCTCCGCCGTCTCAAGGTTGTGGTGAAACCGCTTCAGCCCCGCTTTTTTCAAAGCCCGCAGTTGTTTCTCGTCCAATCCGCCCAGCGATGCGCACCATGCAACCTTTGGATTCGTACGGCTCATGATGGCGCCGCACAACCGGTCCACTCCGCCCTCGTCCAGCGACTCGCCGCTTGTGACAATCCCGAAATGATCTATTGGATATTGTGCGGCGTCCTCCATTGCCTTGACGATACTGCCCCCAGAATAGAGACCGTACACCTCGACTTTCGTCTTATGCCTCGCTGACTGCGCGCAGAAGGCGCAGTCCTCACCGCATGCGCCGCTCTTCGCATTCACGATCGAACATAGATGGACCTTATTCCCGAAATAGCGCCGCCGCATCGCATCCGCGCACGCCATTATTTCGGGCAGATCACAGGGATCGGATTTAAGAATCGCAAGTGCAACACTTCTGGAAACAGCCTTATGTGTTTTCGACGCACGCCTGAGTTGAGCTAACATATTGACCTTCATAAAACGAAATCCTTTCTTCTTATATTCAGGCAATTCTCATTGTGGCGACAAGCGAGCGTCTATTCCTGTATGCAAAAAGGCTCACCGGGGATGGTTCGCCCACCATTCTGTCTCCTGCCAGAGCGAGGCATCCCGCCGAGCCTGAAACTTCGAGACAAATAGATAGATGCCGCATCTCGAGCAAACGATCTGATTACGCCGCCGGGAAGAGCAGGCTCATGAGGTCGCCATTCTTCATGGCGCCGAGGCTGCCGTCTTTGCAGGCGATCTCGTCGAATACTTTGACAGCATCGGGGCGTCGGCCGACTATCCGCACCGCCACCGGCACGGGCGTGCGGGTGTGCTTGCCCATTCCGACCGGAACCGGATGATCAGGCAGCACGGCAACATTGACGCCGGCGCCGACAGCTGCCAGAACAGGACCGACAACGCGGGAATCGAAGTTTTCGATTGCCCTGATCTTATTCTGGAGATTCTTCTCGTGCGACACTTCGTCTATCGCTTCAAGATGCAGATACACAAGATCATGAGTCTCTATTGCCTTGATGGCGGCATCGGCTTTGCCTTCGTAATTGGTGTCAATGTAGCCTGTCGCGCCGGAAACCGGAATCACATCCATTCCAAGGCACCGGCCCAAACCGACGATCACATCAACAGCGGAGATGACTGCGCCTGTAATTCCATACTTGTCCTTGAGCTTGCGCAGAACGCCAGCCTGTCCACCGCTCCACGGCCATACGCCATTCACGATCGGTTTGCCTTCTTTCGCCAGCCGTTGGTTGACCGGTGAACTCTCCAGGACTGCCGTTGCGTCCGCTATCATCTTCCTCAGAAAATCGGCGGTCGGCTGAGCGTCGTCTTCCAGTGACGCGGGTAAGTGGTCCGCTACGTACTCGCCATGATTATCGTCAGGTTTTTCGGTCTTCACCTTGTGCGAGAACTCCGGACCCGACAGCACCAGGATGTTCCGGTAGCTTACGCCGGCATAAAAACGCACATTTCTGCCGCCAAAGCGTTCGTTGAGAGTGCGGATCAATTCATTGGCTCCGGCCTGATCAATATGGCCGCCGGAAAAATCCTTCAGGATCCCGCCTTCGACGGTGGTCAGGTTCAAGCGAAACGCTTTGTCGTCTTTGCCAAGCGGTATGTTTTTTCCGGCCGCTTCAAGCGGACCGCGACCGCAGTACTCGGTCGGCAGATCGCAACCAAGCACAGACATGTTGGCCACTTCGCTGCTGGTCGGGAAACCCTGCGGAAGAGTGAGAAGCGTGCCGCTGCAACCGTCCCGCGCTATGGAATCCATGGCTGGCGTGTTGGCATACTGGAGCGGAGTCTTTCCGTCGAGCTCCGGCACCGGTTCATCGGCCATTCCATCTCCAAGAAAAATTATGGTTTTGTTGTGTGACATTGCGGGTAATTTTGCCAGAGAGGCATTTCAGTGTCAATGCCGACATCCATTCCCAAATCCCACGTGAAAGCCCGGGCAACTTCCGCTCGCGCCCTATTGCAACTTTGCCCTGGCTCGATAGAAAGTGGCATGGTCCTGCGTCGCATTCGTGCAGGCGACGATGCCACCGTTGGCGGGAAGCCCGGAATAGTTCGGAACAAGTTGCCATGACCCGCTAATCAACAGATTGGTGCATTGCTCAATATCGTAATATCGCGTCAAGCCATTATAGTTCGAATCTGTCAGAATGGACGGAACGCTCACGATGATCTGCCCGCCCGAAGTGGCAATGATAACCGAAAAGCTGCTGCTGTGATTGGTTGGATTTATGCCGGCTAGATAGTCCTGCCACACCGTCATGCCATTGCCATCGGCGTCGCTTGCGGCCAGGCCGGCATAGTTACTGGTTGCTGTTCCGGGAAAGTATTCCTGGATCCATGCAGCTGGAGGGATTTCGTTGGTAGCCACAGCCGTCTGCGCAACGCCATATGCACTGAAGCTGGCATTCGATGCCACCGTCATGTAGGTCGCCCAGATCCAGTTGGTGGATCGAAATACCTGCTCAATCCTGACTTCATCAATGATCGCGTTTATCGCCAGGCTGATTGGGCCGGCGTCGCCGTTACCGTTGTATGCCCCGATGCCGGTGGTGTAGGTGTCAAAATTGATATTGCCGGTAACAGTGTGCCCGGCATTGAGCGGAACGCCATTCCAGAAGTTCCTGATCACACTGCCATTGTATGTGAAGGCGACGTAGTACCAGTGACCCACAACCGGAGCCGGGCTGATCAGGTCGTCATTCCCTGCCGTCCAGCCGCTCATTCCAGTGGTGTTGAGCATGTCCCTCAGATGCGTCGCATCGCTAAATCCCAGTTCCCTGTACTGCTCATTTCGAATTAGCACCTGCTCGCCGTTTGGAACCGTGCTGAAGCAAACCCATGCCGAATAGGTCGCGTTCGGAGCGGTAAAGTCCAGGCTGCCGGAATTAGGAATTGTGACATGGGCGTTCCCTGACATTTTCTGGGCGCCGCCAATCATACCGACCGCGTTGCTTACGGCAGCGATTGCAGTTCCCTTGTTCTTGTTAGCCGTGGAGTCCAGCGCGTTCGATTGACCCATATGCCAGACAGCCGCAAAAGCTTTCGCATCCCACGCCGCGCCGTTGGTGGCATAAGCCGGCGGCGCAGAGGCTACGCCGGCATTCGTATTGCCCCAGTAAGCCCAGATGTAATAGCCGCTGTACAACTGCGGCACCTGGATCCACACGAGAGAAGTTCCGTTGGTGTTCCATTGCTCAATCTCGTACTTCAGATTGTCCGAGCCGTCTGCGGTCGAGAAGCGCAAATCGTAGCCATTCGTAGAGGCGAACTGACCGTAAGAAAAACCGGGCAGATTTGCGTTCAGAATGGCGAGGGCCGGAAAATTTGTCAGCGTCTCAGGCCTGCTGTAGCCGGAGAACGTGAGCATCATCCTGTTTGTCCATGCCTCGAACCCCGTCGGCCACCAGTTATAATCTACAATGGTCAGGACGACCTCCCGAGCTTGAAAGGCCCCGCTGACGTTGTTGCTAAAAGTCACCGTTGCCTGACTTGTGCCAACGCCGAGGTTCCAGGCGTTTGTGTTGATTGAGACCATCACGTTCGTCGAAGCACCGGCTGCGAGCGTTCCGCCAGATGCGGAGAGCGTAACCCATGACTGGATGTCCGATGCCGTCCAGCCCACGGCGCTGCCTTCATTGTTGTAAAGCGTGTAAACGATATTGGTTGGCGCAAACGGTCCGCCCTGACAACCCTGAACATTCAGCCCGCCTGCGGGCTGAACGACCAGCGCGTCCGACGGACCGTACGACGTCAAGTCGCTGTCGGCAAAATCGGCCGGCACACCAGCACCCTGCGAGAGCCCGGCCAAACCTTCTTCCGCGGAGATCCCCAGATAGCTCAGGCGAATCACACCGTTGTAGAACAACTCGTACTGGAAACTGTTCTGTCCGCCTGAGTCCCAGTCGAAGACATCCTGGAAAGTCACCACGACGCGATCGACGAGTTGTGTCCAGGTGACGGCGCCGCCGAAACTGGGATCCAAGTCCACGAACAGCGCCGAGATCCTGGGCCGATTGAAATGATTCATCAATGACTCATCGTACCGCCAGTCTCCGGATCCAAACGTTATGTAGCCATTACTGCCAATGAACAGCGTGCTGTAGTTCGTGCCATAGAGCGAAACCTGAGCCCCCGAAAGCAGGTTGATCTGGACATAGTTATCGTCGCTAAGCGTCAAGGCCACGCCGTTCGAGCTGCTCTGGAACGCATCCGTAGGGTCGCAATTGGCCTTATAAAAGCTGGTGGATCCGTCGGGTGTAAAAGTCAGCATCTTGTAACTGAGGTCATTGACGTGATTAGAGCCCGGATCGAAAAGTTCAGTGAAGTAATCCCGATTTGTCGCCAATGTGAGCACCGCCACCTGGCTGGTTGCCGCTCCGTATGCATTGCTGACAATGCAGCTGAAGGCGCTGCCGGAATCGGATGGCTGAACGTTATGTATCGCTACACTCGCGCCGGTCGTGCCGGGAATTGACGTTCCATTGCGCTGCCAGAAGTAACTGAATGGCTCTGTACCCAATGCCGCCACACTAAATACGGCCGTAGCGCCAGCACGCACCATCAAGTCAACGGGTTGGGTAATAATTTGAGGAACAGCAGGCGCAGTCATAATAGTCATGTTGTCTATTACTATCTGCGAATTATTCGCGGAAATGAACTCAACCATCGTAATCGTCGAATAATTGAAATTGATAAACGTTGGTGCATTTGTGCTTACCGTGTAGGTGTTATCGTATTTCAACGTATCGCCGGCATATCCGATCACTTCAACGTGCAGATTGGAAGACCATGCGGCGGTCAGATAGGCGGAAAGCAGGCTGAACGATGCGGCGCTTGAGATGGTGGCCGGATTACCGTAAGCATTATATGCAACATTGCTTTGCGATACCACTCCGGCGCCGTACCCGCTTGGATTGCCGCTAAAGTTCACGCCGTCAAGATAGTAGAAATTATTCCAATTCAAGCCGTTATATCCGTCCGGCACGGGAAGACCGGTTCCTTTAAGATCGTCGAAAGTCATGAGGGATGTGGGCGCATTGGTTATAACACTCAATGTCGCATTCGAACTGGTTGCAAAACCTGCCGTGTTGGACACAACGACGCTGTAATTGCCGGCCTGATTCGTTGTTATCCCGGTCATGATAAGCGTTGCGTTGGTCGCGCCGGTCATGTTGGTAGAGTTGAACCACCATTGATAGGACATTGGTACGTTACCAAGAGCCTGCACTGCGAATTCAACTATCCCGTCAGGCAGCGACGTCTGATTTGCCGGTTGCAGAACAATAATCGGCGCAGACGAAGTGACCGCAAGAGTGGCATTCGAGCTCACCACGAATCCCTGGGTATTGCTTACGATCAGGGAATATGTTCCGGCATTGCCCGGGATCACATTTGAGAACGTTAAGGTGCGGTTGGCCGATCCATAAATATTACCGCCATCCGTTAGATTCGTTCCGTTGCCACGCCACTGGTAGTAAAGAGGCGCGCTGCCGGATACGGCTGCGCTAAGAATTGCGTCGGCGCCGACGAAGACCGACTGGGACGCAGGCTGGCGCGTGAACTGCAGAGGGCAATCAATGTTGATCTGGAATATCGCCCCGTAGCCTGGGTTCGATCCACTGTAACCAACACCGCCCCATGCCGTTGTGCCATATAAATCCCCATCCGCAGTCTGAATCAACGCTGCTTCAGGCGAGAGACCTTGATAGCCGTCGAAATCCAAGAGCTTGAGCAGCGTCCCATCGGGAGTGAGCCGGAATACAGTTCCATACCAGTATGACCCGCCTTCTTCGGTCGTTCCATATAAGTTGCCATCGGAACCAAGCATGAGCCCGCCGTAAGGATACGCACCGTCGGAACCTGCGAACGAATTGAGGGTGGTAAGTGTTCCGTCGGGAGTCATCTTGAAAATCGTGCCTTCGTAATTTGCACCGCCATAGTAAGTTGTTCCATAGAAGCTCCCATCCGTGTCCTGCACCAGACCGGGAATGGGATATGCGCCATTGTTGGTATAATCAAACGACACCAAAGTGGTAAGTGTCCCGTTTGTAGTCAGCCTGAAAACTGTGCCAAAATTGTCCGAGCCCCCAGTTTCCGTAGTACCGTAGAAATTGCCGTCAACTCCTTGTGTCAGGACTGCTGAAGAATGGGAGCCATGGAGACTGTCGAATGAAAACATGGTTGTCAGCGCACCGTTGGTTGTCACTCTGAATACCGTGCCCATCTCGTGGATTCCTCCATCAAGTGTCGTGCCATAGAGATTGCCGTCCGATGCCTGCATCAGCCCTGCAACTGAAAAGCTCCCGTTCGTATCGTTGAATGACATCAGAGTGGTCAATACACCATTGGTCGTAATCTGAAATATTGTGCCATCGTCGTTCGTTCCGCCGCCCGCCGTGGTCCCATAAAAATTACCGTCCTTCCCGAGTAGCAGGCCAGCGTAAGGGGATGCGCCGTCGGCAGAACCAAATGAGTACAAAGTGGTCAATGCACCGTTGGTAGCCATCCGGAAGACCGTGCCATACCCGCCGTTCGTTCCGCCTTCTACCGTGGTACCATACAAGCTGCCGTCCGCGCCTTGCACCAAAGGACAATAAGGATACTCTCCGTCGCTGACACCAAATGAGTAAGCACAGTTCAGTGTAACTCCTGTTGCCGTAACAGAATCGACTTCAAGCACTGCGTTACTGCTTGTCACCGCGCCAAGCGCATTGCTGACCACTACAGAATAAATTCCAGCATTGGCTGGAGACACGTTGTTGAGGGTCAAAGTGACGTTGGATGAGCCAGAGATTATGGCGTTGTCGGATAGATTGGTTCCATTGTCGCGCCAACGGTAGGAAAATGGATGCGTACCGACTGTAGCCACCGTAAACGTGACGGTTTGTCCTGGCAGCGATGTCTGATTTGTCGGTTGCTCAGTGAAAATAGGAAGCGACGGCATGATTGTGAGTAAAGCATTCGAACTAAATGCCGTCCCCGCGGCATTGCTCACGATCACAGAATAGGTCCCCACGTTGGCCGGCGATACATTCGCGATCGTCAGATTTGTTGTGACCGAACCCGACATATTTCCGTTGTCCGTCAGGTTGGAGCCATCGTACTGCCATTGATAAAACATCAGCGCATTGCTGCCTGTGCCCACGGCGAAAGCAGCCGGCATTCCCTCCAGCACAGCCCGGTTCGTGGGTTGCATTGTGATGATCGGCATTGTCACAACGGCGAGAATGACCTGTCTGGTCTGGCCGACGTTGTCATCTGAGTTTGTGAACGCCATACTGGTGGAATAGCTTCCCGCGGAAAAGCTCGTGGCAGCCGATGTGAGACTCACGGTGACTGTGGCGGCTGGACCGCCCATCGGAATTGTTCCGCTCATGGGCGAGGCGCTGAGCCAGGACGCAGAATCGGCGAGTGCCCAGCTTAGCGCGTTCGTCCCGGTATTGTTCAGGGAATAATTCTGCGCGGCAGGGCCGAACGGACCGCCAACCGGACCGGTAAAAATAAATGGCGTTGCCGGTGTGATTTGCAAGGGTTCTGTGAGGGCGTTGATAAGCGCGCTTCCGGTCGGCGTTCCCAATCCGGTGCAGAGATCGTAACCGACTACAGCGGGGAAATTCGTGGGGCTGCCGGTACTGTAATTGTTGCCGGTCATTATGTCGTGGAAGCAATTCGTGTAATTCGCGCGCATGCCCAGTGCATAAATTGCGGGATTGAGAAATCCAAGCGGCATTTCACCGTTTTGCTGGTTCATCAGGGCGGTAAAACCTGCCCATAGTGGAGCCGCACAACTGGTGCCGCCAACATCGTCATAATCCGTGCCGTCCGCACGCACATACACGTGGTCAGCCGTCAAGGCGACGTCTGGCGTATTGCGCATCGTTGTCGAGCCGTGGTTCATCGTCATGTCGATGCCCTGCTGCCAATCCGGGATCGGGTAGTATGTGCTGACTCCGCCGCCGCTGCCGGTTCCACCGCCCCAGTTCCAGACTGTTTCGGAGGAATAGACACCTCCAGTGCCGATCATCGTCAAAGTTGTGCCGCCAACCTGCGTGATATACGGCGTGTCACCCGGAAAATCGATCAAGGCGGTATAGGCGTCGTCGTCGCCCGATGCGTTGAGAAAAGACTGACCCTGGGCGGCCATCTGCTGAAAAATCCCATCGGCCACCAGGTCGGCCGCGCCGCCAGGGATATACCATGAACAACTGAGTTGCTTCGCCAGATTGTCCGTGGCCATGCGGTTGAGGATATCATACCAGACACCATTCGGCCCGGCCTGATAAACGATGACATTGGATATTCCCGGTGCCATGGAGATCACCATTTCAATGTCCAGCGACACCTCGACTTCGCCACCATTGCCAGTCGGAGTGCCGTCGAAACCGTCCAACAGCACATTCGTCAGGTTGACGTTCGGCAATCCATTCGTGGCTTCATAATAAGTGATGTCATTGCTGGTGTAACCGTCGAACTGCAACAAACCGACGGTTTGCCCTGCACCTGTGAGCGCTGAGCCAGGAACATATGCCGTCCGGAAATCGGTTCCCATGTAATTGCCGCCGGGTCCCGACCCGACATTAGGCGTCGTGCGCTCTACACCGGCGAGCGATCGGGCTTTTACTCGCGGATGCGGTTTCCAGTAATTGTCCAAACCGCTGACGTGTAAGACCGGCACAGCCAGGTCGAGCGATGGTTCCCTGTCCGGTGCGTAGAACGTGCGGTCCTCCGTCGGGTGCCGATAAGTATGTATAGTCACATGGAATACTTTCTCGACGACGGCGGCAGCGCCTTGCACATCGAGAATCATGCGGTTTTGATGCCTGCCGTTCACAGTCAGCCCGTGTGCCTTCGCGAAAGCGATGAGAGCCTGATAGTCCTCTTCCGTCGGTCCAAACTGTTCTGTGAACTGCTCGCACGTCAGGTAATGCCTGTAGTTCGGACTGGCCGGATCGTAGATCTGTTGGAGCAGGTTGGTCAGAGCATCCTGATTGCGCAACGGCAGCCCGATCGCCATGTTCAAATTCGTTGTGCCGGGAAGGCGTCCGATTGACCGCAAGCTGCCCACAGCCGCAGGTACGTGACCATGAAGCGTCTGCCTGTCTGCCGCCTGTGCAGACATTGTGCAAACCATCGCGCAAATAAGAACCGCCGGCACGAGAATCCGATGCGTTGTCATAGTCATGCCAAGCCCCCAAATTGAGAATCACATTTTCAATGTGACATGGTCAGCTATCCTTCATCATCGCGTCGTATTGATCCGCATCCATAAGGTTGTCGAGATCGTCGGTTTCGACGCCTGTCAGCTTCATGATCCAGCCTTCCCCGTATGGATCATTGTTTATTGCTGCGGGATTGCTTTCCAGCGCCGTGTTGAATTCGGAGATCGTGCCGGAGACAGGCGCGAAGATATCGCTTGCTGCCTTGACGGACTCAATAACGCCGCATTCGGCGCCCTGCTTCACGGTCCTGCGAATTTGCGGCTTTTCGACAAAGGTGATGTCTCCAAGCGCTTTCTGGGCGTGATCGGTTATGCCGACAACCGCAGAATCTCCTTCAAACTTTACCCATTCATGCGATTTCGAGTATTTTCTACCATTAGGAGTCATGATCGTAGCGCATTCGATTTTACACGGTCCCTGATCGTTGCCAATATTCCGCCCGTGATTCCGGCAATGCAAGAAAAGAATGCGTCATTTCCGCCAGGACATCAAGCTGGCGATGGAGATATACACGGCATGGACTCGATTCTGATGCGCTCGATCTGGTCGCAAAGCATTTGCAGATCGTCGAGGAAGCGCTTGCGTTTCTCTCCGGCAAAATGCGAGGCAAGCTGGCGGTAATACGCAATCCCGGACAATAAATTGTCCTTGAACTCGCTAATGTATTTTGGAGTCCGCACGGACAACCCCTCTGACATTTTCTCCACTTCACCCCGCAGATGTTCGATATAGATTTTCAACTCCTGTATGAACATGTGCTGTCGTGCCGAATCCATCAACAGCGCTCCGCGTCCGTAAATATGGTCCATCATTTCCTCAAGGAAGGTGATCTTCGAGAAATATGCGATGTTTGGTCCGCAACAAATCGCCGGAGTGGCCTGCGGATCTATCCCGTTCTTGATGGTTGCCCCGCCTGCAAGATCGTGGCAGATGCAGGACTTCGACAAAACGCTTTTCACCTGGGCTTCGAGCACTTGCTGCGGCAGGTTTTCTTTTTGCAGCTGCTGCAATTTCTTTTCCTGGTATGCGCGGGATCCAGTGCAAATCGGCTGCGTCGTGAATTCGGTATTGGTTGCTATGAACCCTTTCGGGCAGGGACTTCCCGGCTTCTGCTTCTCGATCCGGTCGCGCCTGGATTCCTCGCTTGCCGATGTGCTGAGATTCCAGAAAGGAACCCCCATCGGCGAAGCGTCGCTCAAATAGACATCCTTCTCCGTAGCTGCGGCAAGCCGGGTCAAATGCTTGTCGTCAACGTTGGTGACGTCCGGCGCGAGCAGGAACGGTGTACCCCAGCCGGTTCCGTCAACGTCGTAGTATTTCAGCAGAAATTCATTCTCTTCCGCCGTGCCGATGCCGCCCTGTACCGTTATGCGCAATTTACGGGGTGCGTCGATGACAGGCAAGCCATGGGCAATGCGCGTTTCGTTGTAGACGGCATGAAGCATTTCGCTCAATTCCTGTTTCTTCTGCTTGAATTCCTCCAGTATCGGCCCCAAAAGATAGCCCTGCGTGGCGAATGCATGACCGCCGCAATTCAATCCCGATTCGATCCGGTACTCGGAAACCCACAGACCGCGCTTGGCCAGAAACTTTCCCTGGATGACACCGGACCGGTAATCGCTCACCTTGAGCACGATCTTCTTTGCGATCTGCCCTTTTTCATCGGGCAGAAAATCCTTGAACTTGGCCGCGTAACTGTAGAGATGCTGGTTGAGTCCGGCGGAGAATTCAATCGATGAATGCAGGTCGCTAAGCGCATACCCGCGCAAGGCAGACATGGCATCGTTGGATTCCATCGGCAGCGCTTCGCCGTTCCTATAGATCGCGGCGTTGAGCTTCGTCATGATATTCACATCTATCGTGCCGGGCACTGCCAGCGTCCTAAGCTCTTTCTGCATGGCTTCTTTTTTGGCAGAATCGGTCTCGGCCAGCATCGCGCGATAGCTGCGCTTGAGCTGGGTTTCAGGAAGCATTTTATAGTACCGCGTGATATCGCTGTCCTTCTCGAAAGGCGAATTCTGAAGATTCCTCACCTGGGCCTTCACAAGCTTGTTCAATAAATTGAGGTAGGCCGTAATGCGGTGCGCACGGGGATCGTCGTCGCGGTCGGTTATTTCTTCGTATGGCTCGCCGGCCTTTCCAGAGTGGAACTTCCTCATCTGCTCGATGAGAACATCGTCAACCAGCGAGATCACCGAAGATATGCCGAATTTGGCGACCCTGAGTGGAGTGTCTATGGTATAGCCCGTTCCCATCACCGGAATGTGAACGGTGTGTGCGCTTCTTAAACATGGGGCGACAGATTCGCAAGAAACGTCATTCATTCAATAATCCGTATTCGTTGGGTGGTTGCGAAATTCATTGTCGCAGGATAATATCCTAACAGTGACGGTCTGGCAAGAATCTAAAATCGCCTGCTTTAAAAATAGAAGAGACAACACCACCAACCGATTGTCATCCTGCGGTTGCCTGCCTCAATCCTTCATAGAGAACGATGCCGGCGGCAGTGGCAAGGTTGAGCGAACGAACCGCGTCAGTCCGGATCGGAATTGCAAGAACGCTATCGGGATAAGCTTCAAGGATTTCATCCGGCAGTCCTTTTGTCTCGCTCCCGAAAATCAACGCATCGCCGGGCCGGTATTGCGCATCGGTGTACAGACGTTTCCCTTTCGTGCTGAAGAGGAAGAAGTTCGGAATCGGCCCCGACGAAGCGTGGCCATCCAAAGAAGACGGATAATAATCCGTCTTGGTACTGCAGGGACGAGTTTCGTCGCGTTCGCAGGAGACTTGCAAAGAACTCACAAAGTCCGTGAAACCAGGGTGCCGTACCATCTTCACGGCATCCCAATAATCCAGTCCAGCACGTTTCAAATGCCTGTCGGTGATTTTGAATCCCAGCTGTCCGACAAGATGAAGAATCGAACCGGTCGCCGCGCAAAGTCGTGCGATGTTGCCGGTATTGGCGGGAATTTCAGGCTCCACCAGTACGACGTGAAATGGTTGTCCCGGCCACGGATATTTCAACTCGTTTCTGCTCTGTCGCAAATGCTTCATCCTAATTCCAGCTGCGGGGCACGAAGTTATTGTTCTCAACAAGGACCAAAGGGCCGCGGATCTTCACGGATAAACACGGATCAGAAAGCATCCAAATGCAATCCGTGCTTATCCGTGCAAATCTGTGGCAGGACTTCTTTCCTTCTTGTTTCATACGGTCATGCCCATCCACTCAGTAATCAAAGAAATCAAAGCTACGCAGGCTGTGTCCGTTCGGAGCTTGCGGGCACCGAGTGTGACTTGCGTGAATCCATGCCGCTCGAACATGTCGAGTTCAAAGTCCGTCCATCCGCCTTCAGGTCCAATCGCAAGCACTGTGCCTTCTCCCGGGTTGCGAGAGAGTTTGCCGGGTCGCAATCCGGCGCCGGGATGCGCGACGAGACGGCTCCCCTCGCTACAAACATCACTGAGCTTGTCCTCAACGAACGGCTTGAGCCTCCTGATGATCGAGACTTCGGGAAGGAACGTGTCACCCGCCTGTTCGAGGCCTTCAATGAGGAGAGCTTCGTAGCGCTTTGGATCCAACCAGTGTGTGTCGAAATATTCGCGTTCAACTTTTGCAGCGTTGGTCAGGAATATACGCCTCAAACCGAGCGAGGCCAGCTGCGGCCACAGCCTCTTCAGAGCCTTTGGCCGCGGCAGCGCCAGCAACAGATCCAGTCGCGATGCCGGAAGCGGTTCTTCTGTGAAGGCGCACCTCAGCACGACTTTGCCATCGTTGACGCTCTCGATAACACCTGTTCCACAATGGCCATTGAGCAAGCCTACTTTCAGTTCCTGCCCTTTTCGCGCCTTGAGCACACTCAGCATATGATGTGCCCGCCTGTCGGCGAGAACAACCACGCCATCATTGCCAACTTCATCTTGTCGCATCAGAATGAGATTCACCCGTATTCTCCATTTTCGTTTTTGATATACTGCATGTAATCAAGTCAGAAGCAATTCTCAAACCAGGATTTGGACTGCGGCAGGCTCTACCGCGCTTTCAGGCGGCCCGGCTTGACGGGCAAAGCGGCTGCCAAAAACAGCACGACTCCGTCTCTCTTCATTCCGCAATTGTCTTCCCACTCCATTCGGCATACGATACCGCGCAAACAGGATTCATGGGATGTTTGCTCTGAAAGCTAATATGCTCGTTTTTCTAACAGTCTATCTCACGGTTTATGCACTTCTAAACCTCTACGTGTTCAGATGGCTGAAACCAGCCTTCGACTGGCACCTTCGCGGCTCGTTGTTCTTCGCCGCATTCGTCGCGATCATGATCGGGCTGACGCTGATCGTCAAATGGTGCGATCGCAAGGATTATTTTCTGCTCGCCCAGGTTTCGTCGGTTTTCGCGTATACATGGATGGTCATCGTAATGTGGATATTCACCTTTGGAATGCTTGCGGAATTCTGGAATCTTTTCATCGCCGTGTTTTCCCTTCATTTCCACTCGTTGGCATCTCTCCGGCTTATGCCGCGCGTGTTCGCAGGGCTCATTGCCGTTCTTTCCTGCGTGCTGGTTGCGTGGGGCACAGTCGAGCGCCAGAATATCCGATTAAAGACCATATACATCAACACGTCGAAATTTCCGAAAGGCACACCGCCGTTGAAGGTGCTTCAATTGTCTGACCTGCATCTCAGCCCGCTTGTCGGCAAACATCATGTTGACCGCGTGCTGAGGTTGATCGAACAAGCAAAACCTGATGTTCTAGTCTGCACTGGCGACATGGTTGATTCGCAGAGCGACGAGCGAATGGGCGATTATGCGGTCAGGTTCGCGCTTCTGGCTTCACCGACCAACCGGTTCGCCATTCTCGGCAACCACGAGTTCTATTCTGGAGTGGACAGCAGCCTTTATTTCTACAAAATCGCAGGCTTCAAGGTCCTCCGCGAAGAGAATGTCACGATCAATCACAATGGCACAGACATGGTGATCGCCGGCGTGGACGACTCCAGCGGCGGGCGCATTGGAGGCGAATGCAGGAGCGATGAGAACGTGGCGTTGCCGCACGTCGCGAACAGGCCTTTTACGATCCTGCTCAAACATCAACCTGACACATCGCGTTCCATCGGTCGTTTCGACCTCCAGCTTTCGGGCCACACACATGGAGGACAGGTTTTCCCGTTCCACTTCTATGTATGGCTGTTCCATCCCAATTTTCGAGGCCTTCACGTATTGTCCGACGGAAGCCAGCTATACACGAATCCGGGAATCGGAACATGGGGTCCGCCCATCCGTGTTTTCGCGCCGCCGGAGGTGACACTTTTCATCATCCAGCCGAAGGAATAATGCAATGGACATGACAACATATGGCGTAATCGGGTGCGGCGCGGTAGGCGGACTTTACGGCGCACGCCTGCAACAAGCAGGTTTTGACGTTCACTTCATGCCTCACAGCGACTTCGATCACGTGAAGCGGAATGGACTGCTCATAGAATCAATCAACGGCGATTTTCATCTGCCCAAAGTGAACGTTTATCCGGCTCCTGAAACAATGCCGCCGTGCGACGTTCTGATCGTGGCCGTGAAGGCGACGCAGAACCGGCTCTTTCCGCAACTTCTAAAAGCACCGTTGAAGGAAAACGGTTTCGTCTTGCTGCTGCAGAACGGGCTCGGCGGCGAGGAACAAGCCGCCGCAGTGGTCGGGCCGGATCGGGTCGTTGGCGGTTTGCCGTTCCTTTGTTCGTACAAGGCCGGTCCCGGCCATATCAAGCACGTCGACTACGGCCATGTGAAGATTGCAGAGTACAAGGTTGACGCCAGTTTTGGAGGGACAACCCCGCGCATGGGGCGGCTCGTTTCCGACTTCAAGCAGGCTGGCTTCGAACTGGAACCGCTGCCCGATCTCCTGCTCGCTCGCTGGATGAAACTGGTGTGGAACGTCCCTTTCAACGGCCTGTCGGTGATCTTGAACGCCACAACGGACGAACTCATGGCAAACCTGGACAGCCGGGTGCTCGTGGAAAAACTCATGATCGAAATGCTTGACGGCGCCCGCGCCTTCGGCAGAACCATTCCACAGTCATTCATCCAGACCATGCTGGAATACACCCTCAAAATGACACCGTACAAACCGAGCATGAGACTCGACCACGACAATCGCCGACCAATGGAAGTCGAAGCGATCTACGGCAATCCCGTCCGCGCCGCCGCCTCAAAAGGCGTCGCCCTTCCCCACACAGAAACCCTTTACCGCCAGCTCAAATTCCTGGATGCGAGAAAAAACGAGAATGGGTAGATATTTAGGTTGCACTCACGACGAGTTGAGTGGTATTGATAGTGGGAAATCCCACTGATTATTGAAGGGAGGAGTTTATCATGCCAATAGCTGTTGTGAATCAGTATACTGCGCATCTGGACACAAAGAAGCGCCTGACAATCCGCGGAGCTCTGGCGGAGTTTTTCGCCGTGAAGGTGTTCTCTGACGGGCATGTTCTGCTGGAACCACGCGTTTTGGTTGATCCTGCCGCAATTTCCAAACGGACGTTGCGAATGATGGATCAGTCTCTTGATAACCTGAAGAAGCAGAAGGTTTCTCCGGTGATTGACCTCAAGAGGTATCGGTGACCTCATGGCCATCACATTCAATATCCACATGGGTGTGCCAGAAATGGAAAGCCTGTGGAATGATCTGACTGCACGATATGAAAAGGGACAGTTATGCAAAGACGAGCAGATATTCTTCAAGAAACTGGTCAAGGTACTGGGATTTCTGGAAGTCAATCCACGGCACAATAGTCTGAAATCCCATGAGATTCCACCTTTGACGGTACGGTATGGCAATCTTATCTGGAGAATCGCACTCCGGCCGCTGGACGCATCTTCTGGACATACGGTCCAGGAAAAGGCGACATCACAATCGTTGCTGTGGAACCACATCCGGAAGACCAGAAGCACGGTAGTTATGACCGCATCAAATTGTCAAACTTACCACCACGTTGAAGAAAGATGATCATCATCGCCGAAATCTCTGACAAAATGTCATCAATCCCGAAGATGTGGGGGATTATGGCTGTTTTCTCCGCTCCTTTACTTATTGGTGCGATACGCCGTTGGGTCGCGTGCATATTGCTTATGATCGCCATCGTATTGTCCGGATGGATTGCTTACGAAGCTTATCACGAAGCTTTTATCGAAGTCGGAATGAAGGAAGCGATTCGAAACGAGATGGGATGGTGGTGGATCCTCAACTCGCTCTTTTCGACACTGTTGCCGGTCTTCGTCGCGCTCGGTGCGTTGGTATGGAGTCGCACGAGGTCAGGCGATAACTGCCGGTGCGGCTAGGCATCGTCGGGTTTGTCTCCGTTCCCCCGCATCGGGGATGAGACGAAGTTGATGATTTCGCTGATCTGGCCGGCAAAAGGCTCTCCATATGTCATGCGCCGCAGGATTTCGCCTGTGGAGATTGGCTCGGATTTTCTGACTTCCTTGAATATGGGAATCAAAAAGACCCCGACGAAAACTCGAATCAGACCTGACACAACGAACACCGCAGGCAACGCCGACAGGAAGGACACGCGAAATTGTCCGAGCCCGTAATTGACAGGCAGATGTTCCGCGAGGAATGCGCCTATCACCACACCGCCGAGCAGCGAAAACACACTGTTTACGATCCCGAAATAGCTGAGCGTCCGTGGAAGTTTTGAGGATGTCACGGAATCGTAAATGAAATTGGCGACAGCAAGGTTGAATCCCGACCATGTCAATCCGGAGACGACTTGCACAAGCAGAAGCGCATAGAAGTTGGTTGTCAGTGCCCACGCAATGGGCAGAAGCGGTATAATAACGCTCGTGGCAATGATAACCATGCGGTTCCCGTGGCGGTCGGATATTCTTCCCCACCACGGCAAAACGATGACCTGCGCCAGCATGGCGGTAGCCGTGTTCAGCGTAAATTGGAGATACGACCAGTGGAGATCGCGCAACATGTACAAACCGAAAAATGGCGCCGCAATATTCGTTGCGCCGTTCATTATTGCAATGGCGAAAGTGAACCTTGCAAAGTTCGATTTCGGAGTCCGGCGAAGAAAATCCAGGAATGAATAGTATGTGTCCTTCGCGGCGTGGTACGGCGGGTCATAGTGCCGTGTCAGCAGACCCGCGCCTGCGGCCCTCGCAAGAAATGCTATGACGAACAGTCCGGCGAAGCCCATCCATATCATGTCATGCCGCTTGAACATCCAAAGCGCGCAACCGGCGACTGTCATTGTCAGTATCATGCCCGCTATGATGAACTGGTTGCGGCGCGCAAAATAGGCGCCACGAACCTTGTCCGGAACGACATCGCCCATCATGCTCGTCCATGCCGGGGACGCCAGACTGTTGGCGGCGGTTATCAGGATGTAGATGCACACCACCACCGGAACCGCCACGGACGGGAAAAGATACGGAATGATGAACAGCGGCAGATAGCATAAACTCTGGAGCGCGGTGCAAACTACAGAGATCGGTCTTCTTTTCCCGACCCGTTCAACAATGTTAGCCCCGGCGATCTGGGCAAATGCCCCGACCAAGCCAGGCAGTGTCCCCATGAACGCCATTGCAGTGCTGCCTGCCTTGAGCGCAATTGCAAATGGCGCAATATAGCTCTCGCCGAATCCCCACATCAGCGACCAGACCATGCCCTCACGCACAGAAAGTCGCTGTGTCCGCTCCTTGGCAGCCACGTCGTCCGCCGGCAAGACAGACGACGCTTGAATACATGGCCTCGCCTCAGTTTCAGAGATGCCTCTTTCTTGTAGCCGCGCCGGATCAGACGCGGCTAGATGGCGGCCACCGGACCGAGGGATTACAATATCTTGTGTTGTTTTCTCGTTCGACATGGTGCAAACCGGTGAGAATTATTGTTTCTTCTGCCCGTAGTAGGCGTTCGGGCCGTGCTTGCGCATGTAGTGTTTGTCGAGAAGATACCGTGGAATCGAGGTTGCAACGGGTGCTAGAAGCAAAGTTCCATATGCCATCTTGGCGATCGTTTCAAGTGCGACGCTGTTCCTTACCGAGTCCATCGCATCCTTGCCCCACGTGAATGGGCCGTGCCCCATCACGAGCACGCCCGGCATGTCCATCGGTTTCATGCCTGCAAATCGCTCGACAATGACCTTGCCAGTGTTGCCGACGTAATCATCCGAGACTTCACGCTCCGTCAGCATCCGCGTCACCGGAACAGTGCCATAAAAATGGTCGGCGTGCGTCGTGCCGAAACAAGGCAGCGCCCGCCCGGCCTGCGCGAACATGCTTGCGTACACACTATGTGTGTGCGTAACGCCGCCGATGCCAGAAAAGCTGCGATAAAGCGCAAGATGCGTCGGTGTGTCGGAAGACGGATTCAGTGCGCCGTCAACGACCTTTCCATCAATGTCGAGAACGACGAATTTGTCCGGTTGAAGCTCGCCGTACGGAACGCCACTGGGCTTAATAACCACAAGCCCGCTCTGACGGTCAATCCCGCTGACGTTGCCCCATGTGAGCGTGACAAGCCCCGACCGCTCCAATTCAACGTTCGCTTCCCACACCTGCTTTTTTAGTTCGTCTAACATAATTTGACCAATTATGATGTTTCTCGCCAAGACGCAAAGCTCGCAAAGTTCATAAACCTTGGCCTCCTTGGCGGCTTTGCGAGAACCGCTTTATGTTCTTTGTTTTTCCCTTAGCGCGATGAGATCCTTCATCACGTTATCGAGTTTGCCTGACCATTGCTTTGTGCCAAATGCGTCATGCAGCTCACGATACAATTTGTACATTGCCGCATAAATCTTATGATTCGCTGCTATTGGCGCGAAAACCTTGTTCCGCACGCCACAGATGGCAGCCTGCGCCTCCGCAGTGTTCTTGAACCCGCCGGCCTGTTTGCCAGCCGCGACAGCGCCGAAGATCGCTGCGCCGACAGCGCATGTCTGATCGCTTCTCGCGATTTTCATGGGCCGCCCGGTGACATCTGCGTAAATCTGCATGAGCAGCGGATTCTTTACCGCCAGCCCGCCGCAATTGACGATCTCCTTCACCGGCACGCCGTACTCCTCAATGCGCTTGATGATCGTGAGCGCGCCAAATGCGGTCGCTTCGATCAGCGCACGATAGATTTCATGCGCCTCGGTGTGAAGAGTCTGCCCAAGCAGCAGTCCGCTCAGCCGGACATCCACGAGGATTGTCCTGTTCCCGTTGTTCCAATCCAGCGCGAGCAGGCCATGTTCGCCGGGCTTTTGCTTCGATGCAGCTTTCTCAAGATTCACGAACTTGTCTTCCTGCCTGGCGCCGTAGCTGTCGGGAACCAGCTGATTCACAAACCATAGGAAGATGTCGCCGACAGCGGATTGACCGGCTTCGATACCGTAGTAGCCTGGCAGGATAGAGCCATCCACGATACCGCAAACACCCGGTATGTCGGCCAGCTTCTTCGTGTTCTTCATTACCATCATATCGCAGGTGCTCGTGCCGAGAATCTTCGAGAGCACGCCTTCTTTGATCCCCGCGCCAACCGCGCCCATGTGTGCGTCAAACGCGCCAACAGCGATTGCGATGCCCGGCTTCAGCCCGAGCTTTTTCGCCCAATCCACAGAGAGTCGTCCGGCGGCCTGATCGGACGACACGGCCTTCTTGTAAAGTCTGTCCCGCAGGTTGGCGAGGCCAGGGTCCAGTCGCGCCAGGAATTCCTTATCCGGCAAGCCGCCCCACTGCTCGCAATACATGGCTTTGTGTCCGGCCGCGCAGACGCCATGGATGATCCGATCCGGTCTGGTATCGCCAGTCAGCAATGCCGGGATGTAGTCGCAGTGTTCGATGAAAGCGTAAGCCGCCTTGAAAACCTCCGGCGCAACGCGTTTGCAATGCAGGACCTTGCTCCAGAACCATTCGGAGGAATACGTGCCACCGCATTTTGCGAGATACTGCGGACGCATGTTTTTTGCGAGTTCTGTTATCTCGGCTGCTTCGGAATGCCCTGTATGATCCTTCCACAGCCACGCCATTGCGTTCAGGTTCTTCTTGAACTGCGGTAATAATCCGAGCGGCCTACCTGCTCGATCAATCGGCATTGGCGTGCTGCCGGTCGTATCCACGCCAATACCTATGATGTCTTCCGGTTTGAATTGTGGATCGGCTTTCTTAGCCTTCTTTATCGCCTCGCGAACGATAGCGATCAGGCCGTCAATATAGTCCTGCGGATTCTGCCGCGCCACGTTAGGATCTTTAGGATCGAGCAGAATTCCCTGTTTGCCAGTGGGATACGGGAAGACATGGGTTGCCGTTTCGTTGCCATTTGAAAGATCAACAATAACGGAACGGCACGAGTTCGTGCCATAATCCAGCCCTATCGCGTATTTCTTCATAGTGAGTTTCTTTTAGTCACAATGCCCAATGCTCAAATGTGAATAGATGCTTATCTCACTACTTGAAAACTGAGCATTGAATATTGGAAATTGAATATTTCCTCTTTCTTCAGAAAGGATTTTCGCCGGCGTACAGGCAACCGGCCGGCTTTGGCGTGCTGATGTCGTCAACTCCGAGAAGCTTCAGCGCGTCAAATGCGGTCCTGCCAACATGTTTGAACGCAAACGCTCCGTGATGCGGATACTGTTTCTCCAGCATGATATAGCGGTAGAATCGCGCAAAATCCTTGATCGCCACGACACCGATGCCGCCGAACGATCTGGTGTTCGCGTCAAGCACATGGCCTTCCGCGCAGTAGCTCATCAGCTTGTTGCTCATGGAACTTTGCAGTCGGAACATTGTGCATGGACCGGGCTTGAGCGTACCTTCAAGTGTACCGACGGTTATGTCCGGTTTCGCGCTTTTTTCCATCAGCCGATTCATGATCAACTGGAACTTCATACAGGCGTCGTCGCAGAGGCAGGACATGGGCGTATTGCCGCAATGGAAACCCATGAAAAGATCCTCACGTGCCGCGCCTTTCATGTTACCGACCGGCAGGTTGTTTGGCACCGAGTTATTGATGTCCAGCAGCGTCACCGCTTCCTGCGACGCCAATTGCACGATGTACTCCGAAACTCCGCCATAAATATCAACCTCACAGGCCGCCGGAATGCCGCGCGACGCCAGACGGCTGTTCACGTAACAGGGGACGAAGCCGAACGCCTTCTCGAAAGCGGGCCAGCACTTGTTCGCAAAAATTCCGAAACTACGCGAACCGAGATTGTCCTCCATGAACTTCGTCATGGCTACTTCGAACTGGGCTAGTTGTTTCAGCTTTTCAGGATGCTTGTTGCCTTTCCCGAGTTCCTTCGCCATGTCGCGGGCGACAGCTTCGATCTCGCTCTTGCGGCCTGCTGCCGCATTAAAAAGTTCCAGCATATCGAGCTCGGAGTTCTCCATCACTTCGATCCCGAGATCGTATAGCGGTTTGATAGGCGCGTTACAGGCGTAGAAATCGTGCGGCCGCGGGCCGAACGAGAAGGTCTTGAGGTTCTTTATGCCGATGACGACACGCGCCACGTTTGTGAAGTGCGCAATGTTCTGCGCCACCTGGGCGGGCAGTCCGACAGGCATGGAAGGAACGTAGGGCTTGAGATTGCGCAAGCCGGCGTTCAGACAGGCGTTGAGCATTCCGCACAGCGCATCTCCGCGTCCATGGACCAGCGAATCCTTGTTCTCTTCCGCAGCGGCAACGAGCATGAACGGCACGTGGAGGGTTTCGGCCAGGATCGTCGCCGGCCCTTCCGGCCCGAAATTGCCAAGATAAATTGTGAGCGCATTGACATGCTTCTCGGTCATCTCGGCTGCGGCGTGCATGGCGTCCTTTTCGGTCTCGACAATCGTATCGCATTTCACGATCTGGACCTTCGCCTTTGCGCAGGCGACAGCAACCTGTTCAAGCCGTTTCCTTGTCAATTCGATTGGAAAACAATCCCTGCTGACACCGACTATACCCATTCTGACTTCCGGCATATTCTGCATGATCTTATCTTCCTCCTGTTTTCTTCGTCTTCTTGACTGCCGCCGCCCTGTCGGCTGCCGCCTTGTCGGCCGCTGCTGCGGATTCACGCGCCTTTTTGGCGTCCTTCGACATTTCCGCAACGGTCTTGACCTTTAACCGCGCCGCGCCTTTATAGTTTACGTTCGTCTTGATCGGTTTCCCGCGCGCGAGGCGTTTCTTCGCCTCGGCAACGGCTTTCTTATATTGGGGCAGCCATTGGGCTTGGGCAACGAGCATCTCATCAACCATTTGCCAAATCTCAGGCGGATCGCAGACAGCGCCCGTGAGCGGATCCATCAACATCGCCTGGCGCAGCAACTCGTCATCGCCATGCACTGCCGCCTCGACCGCAAGCCGCTGCACACTGACGCTGTTATTCAGCACAGCGGCGCACCCTAACGGGAGATCGCCGACTATCGGCATATGCACACCCGTGCCGTCCACATAGCCGGGCGCCTCGATTATGCAGTCTGACGGCAGGTTGGTGATGCACCCGTGATTGACGACGTTGAAATATCCCTTGTAAATGCGGCTTGTTTCGATTGATTCGACGATATACGAGCCATGTTCGTGTCCGCGGTATTGCGATCCGAATTTCATCGGATCATCTTTGATCCAATTCGGGAAATCTGTCTCGAACCAGTTTCTTCCTTCGGTACAAACACGGAGATAGCCGCCTGTTTCGCCATTGATCCAACTGCCAATATCTATCCATTTTCGGATATCTTTCGGGCGTTTCCTGTACCAGGGAAGGTATTCGCTCAGGTGGCCGTTCGACTCGGTGCTGTAATAGCCAAACCGGCGCATCATATCTATGCGCACTTTCTCTGTCTTGCTGTAAACCGGATGCTTCTCGAACGCTGCAAGTAATTTGCCGGTCAGCTCCCTACCCTTGTGCTTTACGGAAATGTACCAGGTCTGGTGATTGATCCCCGCGCAAACGCCGTCAATTTCCTTGAACGGAATGCCCAGCACGTCCGCAATCTGCCACCACCCGCCCTGGACGCCGTGGCAAAGCCCGATGGTTTCAACGCCGTAGCCGTATTTGTTACACGCCCACGTGTTCATGACCATCGGATTAACGTGCGTGATGAACTTGCAATCCGGCAGGGCGACCTCGGCGATGTCCTTGCAGAAGCCCAGCATGGCAGGAATGCCGCGCTGCGCATACATGATTCCGCCTGCGCAAAGCGTATCGCCAACGCACTGGTCAACGCCGTATTTCAAGGGAATGTCGATGTCCGTTTGAAAAGCTTCGATGCCTCCGATCCGAACTACGCAGAAAACGTAGTTGGCGTTTTTCACGGATTCCCTGCGATTGAGCGTGGCGTTGATTGTGGATTTCACGCCGTTGGATTCGAGATCGCGCTTGCACAGTTTGTAGACCATGCCGAGATTTCGCGAGCTGATATCATGCAGCGAGAACTCCACGCAATCCCGGAGTTCTGGCACACACATGATATCCCTGACGATGCCTCTGGTGAACCCGATGCTGCCTGCGCCAATGATAGCGACTTTGATCATTCTTCCCGCCTTCCGTTAACCGGCTTTGAGAAACGGCCAGTTATATTGCAAATAACCCTCTGCTCTTGCAAGGACTATCCAGATTCCCAAAATCTTCATTTAAGAGCAGTTGTCCTGCTTCCGCCATTGCATCGCGGATACCGCAGCTTGACCCGATATGAACTTGCTGGTACTTTACCGCAACCTCATCAAATTGAGCTTTTCTTTCGGGGCGTAGCGCAGACTGGTAGCGCGTTTGCTTGGGGTGCAAAAGGTCTCGGGTTCAAATCCCGACGCCCCGACCAGCCTTCGCTCGCAGCGCAGCGGAGAGCAAAGGCTGTCACGCCGGAGTCAGATGAGCTTGATCAACTGACGTAGGCGGACTGAATGAATATGCGCTGCGAGACTACGGCTTGGCATGCCAGTCACGAAGTTTACCTACTTGTATATTCTATCCAGCATTGTGCATCCTTCCTGTCACTATGTCGGCTGTACCGGTGACATGAAAGCTCGTCTGCTTAGCCATAACAGCGGAGCCAACCCGCACACCATAAAATATAAGCCGTGGCAGATTGACATAAAAAAGAGCGGGATGAAGATTTTTTATGCAGGTTGAAATAATTGAAGGCATAGTGATCTTGATGTTTCTATCTTCATCAGGCATATTGCATTCGGCATTTGGCACGGCTGCTAAACAAGGAGGACACAGTGATTGGTTCCAGACATCTTCTGCTCTCCGGCATCGCATTTGGGCTATCATCTTTCCTGCTGCTTGTGGCCGGTTGCAAATCGTCGAGCGATAGTTTTGCGAAAGAGACCAAGAAAACCGATGATTTCCCGACTCTTCAGAAGGCATATGAGGATCAGCTTGGAAAGATTGAAACGACATATGCTGAACTGTTGAAAAAGACTTTCACCGATTACACCAATTCTCTGAACAAGCTGGAGCAAACGCTGGCAAAGAAGGGCGATCTTGACGGCGTATTGGCTGTGAAAAAAGAAAAAGAAATGTTCAAGTTTAGACGGGAGATACCAGAAGATGCAGTAGTTTCGTTCCCCGTCGAACTGAAGACTTTACAAGAGAACGTCAAGAATCAACCTATTGTACTTGAAGCCGACAAAAAGAAGGAAATTGCCAAAATCACATCAGATTACATCGCAGGGTTGGAGAAGATAAAAGAAGCCCTGACGAAAAATATGAAAATTGACGAAGCAGTGGCGGTGAAGACAGAAATCGAGAAGGTCAAAGGCCGTGTTGATGTGACCCCACCATCAAAATCGCCATCAGATCCGGAATCGTGGGAAAGATTTGAAAAATGGTAATAGCCAACCTCATATGCCCGCTTCAATAATCAACCTGCCGCCATAATGGATTGTTGCCGGGAAAAAAGAGTGGGATGAAGATATTGTTATGCGGTTGAGATGCTTGAAATAGTTGAAGGTGCCGGGAAGGGGCACCAATAAGAGATGCCGCCATCTACTTCTCATTGAATAAACTGGTATATGTATTCCGCTTTGTGCTGTGACAAAATTCCGGTTATTTCATTCCGCAGGGAATAAGGCTGTTCTATCTTGCCGCAGAATCTCCAGAATCGGTTTGATTGTGGAGCGGAGGTAACAAGGTAAAGAGGCCTATCTTCTTTCACCAGTGAATCGAGGAGCTGCTCATTTGTCTTGTTGAGATCCGATACAGAGACATATCTATTGCCGTGAGCGGGTGGCCAGTAGTAAAACATCTGCTGAAGCATATAGGCAATATTTGCATCTCTATAATTGTTTTCCAGATATGATCGAGTCTTGTCGGCCAGAATCAAGATCGCTCCTTCATTTGCCTTTCTCAATCTCATTTGATATACGCCGACGATCATCTGCATGAACAAGCCCGTCAAAAGCAGGAGGAACATCGCACGAGATGTGTAATGGCGTGCCAATCGGACGAGCAAGCTCATAGTTATGAAAACAGGAATCATTGCCGCAACGAGATAGCGACTCATGAGCTGCTCACGCACAACGGGATAAATTGCGAGAAATCCGACAGAAAGCAGTAGCCATGGAATCAAGACGCTCGCAAGTGACTCATGTCCAGATATTCGACAAGAACTGCTTCGACAAACATGCTTCCTTATAAGAAGACAGCCGACACCAATCACCGTCATAATGCCGAACGGGGATAACACTTGCAGAATTCCATAAGGGCGAAAATGACTCTCTGAGAATGGCCATAGTGCTTTGATATCGCCTAGAAGAAAAATCGCAAAACAGTGGAGGCTTGCAGGATGCCAGTAATAACCCAATATGCTGTCGTAACTGGACATGCTAAGAAATTCCGGAAGCGGATGTCGATGCAGAGAAGTCCAAGGGATGCAGACAAACACCAGACTTGCCACAAGAACGGCGAAATGCCGGATAGATTTGCGGTCGAAAAGAAGCATGTGAAAGATGATTACAAATGGAAATAGTTTTGCTGAGGCTTTGGTCTTGAATCCAATGAAAACAAGACAGAACATCAGCACTTGAAAAATGACAGACTTGGTGCTGAGTTGCATCCGATGCCATTCGGACTTCCTGTAATACAGATAGATGGCTAGTGCTCCGACTAGGCACAACTGGGACAAGACCTCCATGTCGCACAGCCAAAGCATACTCATAAATACCGGTTCTGCGGAAATGAACAGGAGACTCGGAACAAACAACAGAAGTTTATCGATCGTCGTTTCAGACGCTTTCTCTTTGCGATGAACCATCAACTTCGTGATCGCAAAAATACTTGTGGATAGACCCGCACCAATAAGGCTCTTAACGAGGAAATAGTTGAATGGGGTTGCGCCAAACATGGCACGTCCACATTTGAAGAAGAGAAGTAGCACCGGTCTGTCTCGAAACCCCCAATTCGGCGGAATCAAAGTCAGAATCTGGCGTATGATGTTGGAAAAGGCAAGTCCTTCGACAGGGATGAGCCATTGGGTGTAATCATCATTGAAGAACGGTTGATCAAATAACCAAAAGAGGAACCATACAAACGAAACTATAAAGACGGACAGACCGGCAATTAACGACTTTCCCCTTCCCCGGTCAGAGCAAATGGCGTTGTTCATGAAAGTCTCTTTAAGCTTTCAAGTATATATGGGGTATTGATGAATTGAGCTTCCCCGGCCAACCCTTCCCCGGCAATCATCCAGATCCAGCACATACAGAAAAATATCGCTACTTTTTCCATTATGCTCCTGATTCTGCATCCAAAACAGCCAAGGTCGCAAGCCATCAATCGCCTGTAAGTATCGCCATTACTTGAGAGTTCTCGATAAAGGATGCTGATTGTGTGCATCGATGGCATTGGATCTGTTCTTCCGGTTCAATCGCGTCATTTTGATGGCGATTATAAGGTAGCGTATTGCCAAGAAGAGTAAACCAATTCCAAGAACGATTTGCAGGTAGAACTCGTGGGTGCCAGTGTTACCATATCTGTAAATTATATAGAGTTCGAGCAGAAAGGCCAAGAACGACACACCTGCCAAAAAACGATAATCCGCAGATGATTTCATTGGCCTTGGCTCTTGGTTGTTGGCGGTCATTTTCTTTCATCTCCCGCATTTCAAATCCCACCATATCAGCTTCTCCCGGCTCAATCAACGCCCAAACCGCCCAAATCCCTGTAATATCAAGAATCGCCCATCTCAACCGCCACTTTCCATCGCCGCACTTGAAATATCGCCCATGTTTCATCGCCCGCTGTGAGAATAAGTCCGACAAAAAATCAGACAATTGTCCTATATTCTCCCTGCGTTGCTTGATGTAATATCTGGGCTTTTCGTTACCGGGCAAAGTATCCGAGAATGTCAGAGGTTGCAGTGTAAAATGAAGTTTGCAGTACCAGATTCCGTCCTGAAAGAAACGACT
>CAZASC010000022.1:0-42332 GCA_964487695.1 uncultured Victivallales bacterium | reverse complement strand
GTATCAGAATGTTGGAACAGAACGACTGTTTTTTAACTTAGGTTTTCGGGTTCAGCGGAACCGGAGACGAGAACAAGCAAGGCAGAGGCCGATCTCCACCAGGCTTTTGTGCTTCTGCGAAGCGCCTGATTGCATCAATGCAGCTTCCCATCAGCGCGCAATCCCCATCCTTTAATTTATTACGATATTCGCGCCACGGTAGGGTTACACCCCATAGCGACAGGAAGCTTACGGAGTTATCTTATGCCGCATGAAAATCAATATACACAAATTGAAGCGGCCAGTCGGTCAAATCAAGATCGGACTGGGGATTACGCTGTTGGCGCTCGTAGCTGGATGTTTCGGTTATGTTGGCGGTGGCTACGACGCCGGAGGTGATTACGGTGGCGTGGTGGTTGTGCCGGGGCCATTCTTCTTTGATGGCTACTATGAAGGAGGACGCGATGTGCATGCATACAGTCATCGCGGATATGAAAGTCGTTCGGCGGCGCATGGATGGCAAAGAGGAAGACGGTAAATCTATGAGAACTTCAAACCAAACTATACGCTTTGTCGGCGTCTTGACAATCGCACTATTGGCTGGCGTCTTGAGTGTGCCAGTGCGCAGCCTGTATGCGGCGGATGCAAAGGATGCACAACGATCATTCACGTCGCCTGAGGAGGCTGTGAAAGCCTTGCAGGCTGCGACCGAGGCAACAAATAAAACGGCATTGTGCGATATCTTCGGCCCGGAATTCCGGGAACTCTTGACCGGGGACAAAGTGCAGGATGCGAACAATGCGCAGAAGTTCGCCATGGTTGTGGCGCAGGGCTGCACGCCAGTGAAAGAAGGGGAGGACAAAGTAGTTATCGAGGTCGGCACGAACAACTGGCCGATGCCGATTCCCCTGGTAAAAGTTGATGGGCAATGGCGTTTCGACACGACGGCAGGCAAGGAGGAAATCATCGACCGACACATCGGTAAGGACGAACTCCACGCCGTCGGCGTTTGCCGGTCTTACGTTACAGCGCAACGGCAGTACGCCGATGCGAACGGTAACGCAGGCGGAGATATCCGTAAGTACGCGCAGAAATTCAAGAGCACGCCCGGCCAGAAGGACGGCCTCTATTGGTCGGCGGCTACTAACGAACCGGCCAGCCCTTTTGGGCCCTTGGTGGCGGAAGCTCATGCCGAGGGTTACGTCGGTAACAAAGACAAAGGCCCGCATCCGTTTCACGGTTACTATTTTCGAATTTTGACGGCGCAGGGACCCGCGGCATCCGGCGGGAAAATGGATTACATGAGCCACGGCAACTTGACCGGTGGATTCGCATTGGTGGCTTATCCTGAGCATTGGGACAAGTCCGGCATCATGACATTCATAATCAATCAGGATGGCAAGGTCTTTCAGCACAACTTCGGCGAAACGACTTCCAAACTTGCCGGGGCGATGACGGAATACAATCCTGACAGCGAATGGACGCTGGTGCAGGATGATGGAGTGTTGAGTGCTGTGTCCGAGAAATGATGGAGACCATGCCTATCAGTGCTGACAGCGTAAAGCCATCAGGAACTCAGGCTATCGTAGCAACCGATCTGACGAAGTGGTTTGGCGAAGGCGAAAGCAAGAAGACTGCCGTTGATAGTGTCGGGCTTGTCGCGTACTTCGGCGAGATGCTGTTCATCGTCGGCCCTTCCGGCAGCGGCAAGACAACAATGCTCAGCATGCTTTCCGGCATTCTTCGCCCCAACGCCGGTAAGGTGATGGTCAAAGACGACGACATCTGGACTCTGAGCAATGACCAGTTGGCTGATTTCCGTCTGAATACGGTTGGCTTCGTATTTCAGGACTACCATCTCTTTCCGCGCCTGACCACGGCGGAAAATGTCGCGATCCCATTGATCCTGAAGAAACACGACTGGAACGAATCAATCGCCGAGGCAAATAAATATCTGGAAATTGTCGGCTTGAAAGGCCGTGGCGAGATCTTACCGGTGAAGCTCTCTGGCGGAGAGCAACAGCGCGTGGCGATAGCGCGCGCGATCAGCAGCAGCCCGGAGATCCTGATTCTCGACGAGCCGACGGCATCGCTTGATGGCGACACCGGAAGGATGATCATAGCTTTCGTAAAAGAGAAGATTCTTAATGAAAAGCGCTGCATTCTGATAGTAACCCATGATGCGCGTATCAACGAGTATGCGGACCGGATACTCCATATGGAAGATGGTCATCTCTCCGCGACGGACAAAGGAGCCTGATGAAAGCAGACGAGACCAACTCTGAAGTCAAAGCCGATGAACTCAAGACCGAAACCAAAGCCGCCGAACCTGTGAAAGAAACCACTCCTCCAGTCTCCGTTACGCCCACTGGCCCGGTCGCGCCAGCCACGCCACCCGCAGCCACAGCAGGAGCAACTCCAGCCACACCAGCCGCTACGGTTCCCCCCGTAGCACATGTCGAGAAGGCTGCGGCAGCCAAACCGTCGGTAGGCCCTGCGAAACCGGCTGCCCCCGCAACTACTGTTGCACCAGAGCTCCAGGCAAAACCGGATCATGCAGTTTCACAGCCCGTTAGAAAAGGATTCAGAAATCCGATTATCTTCACCCTCTCGATTATAGGAATCATAGCCGGACTGATTGCCGCCTACATCTTTGGTCTTGAGCGGAAGGCCCAGCCGCCCGTGTTTAAGCCGGTCAGCAGCCCTTTCGACTCGGCCATCTACGCTAATGGCATTATCGAAAGCGACCAGCCAAGCGGTGAGAACATCAATATCTATCCTGACGTTTCCGGTCCGATTACGCAGGTGCTCGTACGCGAAGGCCAGCAAGTATCGGCGGGCAGTCCGCTGTTCACGATTGATGACTCTGTGCAGAGAGCAAACACGGAGCTTGCCGCAGCCAATCTGAAAGCCGCCCAGGACCAGTACGACAAGCGTCGCGCCTCCTACGACCTCGATTCAAAATCGATCAGCAAGGACGCGCTGGATACTGCGGAAGACGCAGTCATTCAAGATACAGCCGCGCTGAAGGCTGCCAATGCACTGCTGCAAAAGTATTCAGTCAAGGCCATGGTTGATGGCGTTGTGCTGGCCGTAAGCGCAACGACCGGCAGCTATGTGTCGGCGCAGGGAACTTATGACACGTATACGGAAGGATTTGACCCGCTCGTAGTAATGTGCGGGCCCCAGGATCATCTTGGCGTGCGCTGTTACGTTGATGAAATACTGGTCTCTCGGCTCCCGTCTGCGTGGCATATTCAAGCGCAAATGTCGGTTCGCGGCACGGATGTCAAGGTGCCGCTGGAATTCGTCCGCGTGCAGCCTTATGTCTCGCCCAAGATCGAGCTATCCAATCAACGCCAGGAGAAAGTGGATCTGCGTGTGCTGCCGGTAATTTTCCGATTCGAGAAGAAGGACGCCCCTGTCTATCCGGGCCAGTTGGTGGATGTCTATATAGGACAGAAGTAGCGTAAGGCGCATGACCACGCATAAATCGGAGCTAATGCGATGAACAACTTTCGATTATCAGTCAAGCGATGCGCATGTCTCTGTGTAATGATTGCACTGCTTGGCGGCTGCGCCGTGGGGCCCGATTTCGTTCGCCCTGCATCGCCAGATACGGACCGCTATACGCGCGAACGAATGCCATCAGCCACGATCGCGGCTGATGGTCAGATGCAGCAATTCATTTCAGGTGCTGCAATCACCAACGACTGGTGGCGGCTCTTTAAATCAGAGCAGTTGAATGCCCTGGTTCAGCAGGCAATCTCCAACAATCCGACACTTCAGGCCTCCGAAGCCAGCTTGCGTCATAGTCAGGACAACCTGCGTGCAGGCTATGGCGTGTTCTTCCCGCAAGTCGCAGCTGGACTCGATGTGCGCCGTGAACGCACCGCCGCGTCTCAGCAGGGCGCACAGGCGGCCGGTACGATCTTTAATCTGGTGACATTGAGCGGCACGATAAGCTACGCGCTTGACGTGTTCGGGGGCGAGCGCCGGACTGTGGAAGGCTTGCGGGCGCAGACCGATTACCAGCGCTATGAAAGCATTGCCGCCCGCCTGACGTTGTCCGCTAACGTCGTGAATACCTGCATCGCACGCGCTGCCTATGCTGCGCAGATTCGAGCGACCGGGCAGCTGATCGAACTGGAGAACCAGCAACTTCATATCACCGAAACGCAGGTCCGCGCCGGCACAGTTCCATATGCGAACGTGTTGAGCATACGCAGCCTGATTGCCGCCAACGAGGCGTCGCTGCCGCCGCTCAAGCAGAAGATCAGTCAGGCTGAGCACCTGCTTGCAACGCTGGAAGGTGTGCTGCCATCCAAAGTTGATTTGCCAGACATCGAGTTGACCGAATTGTCGCTACCGGTTGATCTCCCCGTGAGCCTGCCGTCAGATCTGGTCCGCCAGCGTCCCGACATTCTCTCCGCCGAGGCGCAACTGCATGTTGCCAGTGCCAATATCGGCGTTGCGACAGCTACGATGTTCCCCAGCTTCAGCTTGAGCGGCACATACGGAGCTGCCGCTTCAAGTTTCGGAAATCTCTCGGAGGGCAGCGCCAGATTCTGGAGTATCGGCCCATCCGCCACTATTCCGGTGTTTCAAGGCGGCAGCTTGTGGTTCGGACGCCGGGCGGCCATTGACGCCTATCAACAGTCGCAGGCAATTTACCGGCAGACCGTGCTTGACGCGTTCGCGCAAGTCGCTGACTCCTTGAACGCGCTCGAGCATGACGCAGAGGCGCTGCAAGCACAGGTCGAAGCACAGCGCGCCGCCGGTGAAGCGCTGACTTTATTGCAGACCAATTATCGCGCGGGCCTGGTCGCATATCTGGACGTATTGGCAGCAGACGTGCAATTCCACGAGACGACCATCGCATATTTGCAGGCGGTCGCGTTGCGCCATCAGGATACCGTCGGACTGTTCGCGGCGCTGGGCGGTGGCTGGTGGAATGCGCAGCATGCGACAGGCGAAGGCGAGAAGCCATGAAATACGGCGGCATACTGCGGATCGGATTCAAGCTGCTGGTGAATGATAAGGCCAAATTCTCAGCGCTGCTGATCGGGATCACATTCGCCGTCTTCCTGATGATGCAAATGACCGCGATGTTCGCCGGCATCCTGAACCGCGCGTATTCGACGGTCACGAATATCGGGGCAACGATGTGGATCATGGATCCGGCGGTCAATACCGCCACCAGTGCGCTTCCCCTGCCCGATTACATGCTGGATGCGGTACGCAGCATGGATGGGGTCAGCTATGCGGTGCCGCTCTTTATCGGTGGCGCGCTGGTCAAGCTCGATAGCGGCACTTATCAATCTGTCAATGTCGTTGGTTTGGACGACACCAGCCTGTTTGGCCGGCCTGAACTCATGCAGGGCAATATTCAGGACATCTATGCCGACAACGCGTTTGTCGTGATCAACGACGCCGAGTTCGAGAAGTTGGAGAACCCGAAGATCGGTACATCGTTCGAACTCAACGACCATCGCGGCACGATTGTGGGCATCGGCCGGGTTGCCGCGAACGGACTGAACGGCGTGCCGACGCTCTACACAACCTATAGCCGCGCGATCGAATACATCCCGACAACACGTTTCACCATTTCCTACATATTGGTGCAGGCAAAGAGCGATGCCGCCATAGCAGGCATAAAGCAGCAAGTCGCGAAGCTGGGGTATGTCGCTCTTACCAAGAATGAATTCAACAACCGCATCACCGACTTCTACACCTATAAGACTGGCATCGGCACCAACATCCTTTTGATGACCGTGATCAGCTTTATTGTTGGCCTGTCCATTTCGGGCCAAACGTTTTACACCTTCATCCTCGAAAACCTTGAAAAATTCGGCGCATTGAAAGCCATCGGCGCAAAGGGCCGCGAACTGATTTACATGATCTTGTTCATGGCGACCTTCACCGCACTGACCGGCTATGGCCTGGGCGTTGGTCTTGTCACGCTAATGATCTCGATCGCCAGATTGCGGCTCCCCAACTACGCAGCAATGATCACCTTCTGGAATCTCGGGCTGGCCTTCGGCATGGTCGTACTGATAGCCGGAATCTCCAGTTACGTCGGCATACGCAAAGTCCTCAAAATCGAGCCCTTCGACATCTTCAGGGGATAGCAGTATCGGCGCTATTCCCGTCCGACGCACTCGACTGCTCGACTCCGTCTTTGTACATATCCGGAGCTTCTACGCTGAAAGCGCCTTTCTCATCGCGTGACACCGGAACGCCTTTCGGAATGAGGCTGTAAAGTCCGATCGGACAAAGTCTCACTTGATCCAATTTCCTACTTGCCACTGCCATTTGCCCGGCCATTCGGTCGGGGCACCGTTCGGGCCTTCAGTGGATGTCGTTACGGCTTGCCCTACCCTTCGTCGTCACCTAACTGGGACGGGACTTGCTCTCTTGATCCGCACCAGCTTTTCAACTAAGCTGTCTATGAATTGGTGCGCTCGCGCGAGCGCACCCGCAAGCAGCCGGACTTGCCCGGCACACAACCAAGGAGCATCAAACCTATGAGCACCATCCTTCTGTTAATGATGTCGAATATCTTTATGACCTTCGCGTGGTATGGGCACTTGAAATACGGTCACGCGTGGCCGCTATGGAAAGCGATCCTGGTCTCATGGGCTATCGCGCTGATAGAATATTGCCTGGCGGTGCCGGCAAATCGCCTCGGCTACACCCACTTTTCGGGATTCCAGCTCAAGATCATTCAAGAGGTTATCACGATCGTCGTCTTCATCGGATTCGCGATCATGTTTCTGAAAGAGAAACTCGCGTGGAATTATCTCGTGGCATTCGCCTTTCTTGGCGTAGCCGCATTCTTCGCCTTTGCTTTCAAGGCATCCGGGCCGGCAGCATGAAAAAGCTGGCTTCGACCATGCCGGATAGCACCACCGGTAGGGTTACACCCCATAGCGCCCACAGCGTCATTCGAACTATATTCACGATATGATTACAACAGCTAGAGTCGAAGCACATCGAAGCGGGCGCGCAGGTTGGCTGCGCGCAGCGGTGCTTGGCTCGGACGACGCTATCGTGTCGACGGCGAGTCTCATGATCGGCGTCGCGGCGGCGGCGGCGTCAAGGGGAACCATCCTGGTCGCGGGTGTGGCTGGCCTTGTTGCGGGATCAATGTCCATGGCCGTTGGCGAATATGTTTCGGTCAGTTCGCAACGCGACGCGGAACAGGCTGACATTGGGCTCGAAAAGCGCGAGCTCACGACAAAGCCGCAAGCGGAATTGCAGGAGCTCGCGATGATTTATGTGAAACGGGGCCTTGACAAGGAGCTCGCGATGAAAGTCGCTGAGCAGCTCAGCGCGCGTGATCGGCTGGCGGCACACATGCACGACGAGCTTGGCATCGATCAGTCATCGCTCTCGCGTCCGATGCAGGCGGCATGGATATCGGCGGCAAGCTTTGCGCTGTTCGCCGTGGTCCCGATTGCGGCGCTCCTCATAGCGCCGACGACTCTGCGTATCCCTATGATCGCAGCATGCTCTCTGATGAGTCTCGCGGCCCTCGGTGCGTTTGGCGGTTATCTCGGCGGGGCGCCGCTGGGCCGCGCATCGCTGAGAGTCACGCTCGGGGGAGCACTTGCGATGGCGGTCACGGCGCTGATCGGACGGCTGCTCGGTATTTCCGTTGGGTAAGGATGTATGGCCGGAGCGTTGCAGATATTGCGCTGCAATTCATCCGGGGGAAAACTTAAGATATTGAATTGGAGTAATAATCGTATGGACAAGAATCGTCTCAAAACAGGTGTTATCGCGGAGAACTTCAGTGGAATAGGCACGGTGACCCGCGAAATGGTTCAGAAACGGGCCGCTGAACTGGCCGTCATCAATGGCCGTTCCGCACAAGAAGTGTCGAAATCCGATCTGGAGCAGGCCAAACGGGAGTTGACCGGCGGATCGGATATTGATCCGCAACAGGCCAGAATCGAAGCGATACCCGATACGAATCGCTGGGACCCGGTTCCGGATTCAACCGGACGAGAAGTTCCGGAGTCGCAGAACGAAGATGAAGAGGGCGAGGAACGAAGCGATAGCGAACGGCTTGTCGAAGAAGGCGTCGCCGAGGCGGAACATGATCAAATGCTACAGGCCACTAAGAAAGCCGCAAAAGAAAACAAATAGAGTCGCGAGATTTATGTTGCTAAATCAACCACAGGGGGATGAAACATGAAGATGACGCAAACACATGTGGCATCGAGAACAAGCCACTCCGCGAAGGGCCATGCGGGAGCGCATGACCGCAAAATCGTCGCTAAAACAGCGGGGAAAGCTGGTGCCGACAAAGATTGTCGAGACTCTGCAGCGGTCTTTGCTATTGAATTGTTCCAGCCGAATCCCGAGGCGCTTTACAGCCTCGATACAGTCGCTCATCTGACAGGTGCATCCCGCCGTTCAATCATGGTTTATTGCCGCGCCGGTTTGTTGCGGCCTGTCTTCCAGCCTCCATATGGCCGGTTGGCTTTCACGGGCGAGGCGATTTGTACAGCTCGCCGCATCCAGAATGTGCGCACCATTTGTGGCGCCGGTGCGGGCTGGCTCAAAGTCATGCTTGAGGTCCTCGGCGAGGTGGAGCGACTGCGTGCCGAGGTACGCTTCTTGCGGAACAACACAGGGAACGAGCAACTCAGGCATCTTGCCTTTGACGCCTGAGGCGACCTTGAAAACACTGTGTCAATGAAGTCTAACACGCATCGAGCCTATGCTGCCCTCGCCCATGACTTCAGCATTGCCCGGCAATCAGGCTCATGTGTGGCAAGGTATATCAGAAAGACATTCACGGTAGGGTTACACCCCATAGCGTCAAAACGCATCCCGGGAGTATCTTCGTGCCATAAAACATCAATGAAAGGAAGAGTATGAACAAGAACAACTCAATCGTGGCTATATATCCATCGCACACGGTAGCTGAAGCGGCTGTAAAGGAACTCCAGCAATCTGGTTTCGATATGAAGAAGCTGTCCATTGTCGGACGCGACTATCGCACAGATGAGCATGTGGTTGGCTACTACAATGTGGGAGACCGGATGAAAGTGTGGGGAAAAACGGGCGCCTTCTGGGGCGGGCTGTGGGGCTTCTTGTCAGCTTCCGGCTTTTTTTGGATTCCCGGTTTGGGGCCGCTTATGGTGGCGGGGCCATTGGTCGGCTGGATCGTCGGCGCGCTCGAAGGGGCCGTCGTGGTTGGTGGCCTGAGCGCGCTTGGGGCCGGCTTGTACGGCTTGGGCATTCCAGATGACAGCGTATTACGATACGAGACGGCGCTGAAAACTGGCAAGTTTCTCCTGATTGTTCACGGCTCCCAGGATGATGCAACCAAGGCCCAAGGAATCCTTCACGGTACAAAACCAGAGATTTTGGAGCACCATCAATAGATCTTTAGCAACTCAACAAATGGAGACTCAGATGAAAGTAATAAATCGAACGATCAATCTCATCACCCACGGCTTGCGCCCGGCTTTTGTTGCCGGAGCGCTGGCATGTCTGATGGCTGTGTCCGCGACAGCGGAGGACATGACGAACAACATTGTCGCCAAGCCGGCGATCGATCCGCATGCGGACGCGATGCTGCGGCGTATGAGCGATTACCTGGCGCAGATGCAGTATTTCTCGGTAAACGCGGAAGTCTGGCAGGACGTGCAACTGGAGTCTGGGCAACGAGTACAGGCTGGCAGGACGATTGAGATGCAGGTACGCAGGCCCAACCAATTCCACGCTGCGGTGCATTCAACCCGCCGTAATCGTGAACTGTATTACGATGGCAAGGCCATCACACTGCTTAATCGCGCACAGAATTTCTACGGCACCATCCCTGCTCCAGCTTCACTCGACGAAGCGCTCGACTTGGCCATGGAACGTTTCGGTATCGCTATGCCGTTGGAGGATATTGTTGTCAGCGATCCCTATAAAAGCGCGATGGGCAAGGTCATTTCCGGAATTGACATCGGACCGGTGACGGTTCTTGGCGTTCCGTGTGAGCACCTTGCCTTTTCACTTGGCACAGTTGATTGGCAGATTTGGATCGAACAAGGCGCCAGACCCGTGCCGCGAAAAATCGTCATCACATACAAGGATGAGGAGGATTCTCCAGAATACACGGCGATCTTCTCCAACTGGGATTTTCAAAACAAGCTTTCGGACTTTGTGTTCACGTTTGAGGCGCCAACCGGGGCGATGAAGATAGACGTGACAGAAATCAAGAGCGAAAATCAAGAGCAGAAAAGTGAGGGCAAATAGTCATGAGATTTATCAATGTTATTTCCATTAGAAAGAGCACGATCATCCTTTTGATGTTCCTTGCGAGTATCACGCTGATTTACGCCCAACATCCGCAACAATCAGCGCGTGAAGAACACGCAGCGCGAAGCGCACCTGCACCGCGATCCGCACCGGCTCAACGCAGTACCGCCGTTGTGGACCGCGCCAATCACGGAACGATTCGTCACGTTGACACGCAAGTCATCCAGCGACCCGCCGTAGCGCAACGCGTTGCTCCTCAGCCCGCTGCAGTCCAGCATGCTGCCCCTCACCCCGTCGCGGCGGAACACGTTGCTGCTCCTGCGCAACGCCGCAACGCCATAGTGCATCGCGATGTGGATGCGGACGTTGGTCGTGCGCAACACTGGCATAGCTTCGTTTATGGAGCGCGTCACCGCGACCTGCGGGCTGGCTACATACAGATGTACGTGGGTGGATCGCCTTACTATTACGACGACGGCATCTATTACCAGCAGCTGGGCGATGAATATCAGGAGGTTTATCCGCCTGTCGGCGCGGGTGTTGCCGGATTACCCGATGGCGCAATTGCGCTCCAAGTCGGAGATTTCGTTTACTATTACGCCGGCGGTGCGTTCTATGTGCAACAAGATGGCGGATTTATCATTGTCGCGCCCCCAATTGGTGCGATGGTTCCCGAATTGCCACCTGGCTCCGTGCAGATAGCTGTCGGCGGCGGCGTGGCGTATCAGTTCAACGGAATCTGCTACCGACCGGTATTCATGAACGGTGTGACTCAGTACATGACATTCATGTCCTGATCTGTTAGAGAGCCCGGAAGTAAAGAGGCTGGTGCATGCGACGCTTAGGTCGCAAGGAGGATTATGAACGAGACAACTCCCATCATCGCAATCCATCCATCGGACATGGCTACTCCATGTCCGAACCAACGGTTGAGACGTGGGCTCATGCCGTCGGCAAGATCGGCCTTCGGATTGCTCGTGTGCCTATGGACAGTCGGCGCTGCGATGTCGCTGCAAGCTTCGGATCTCCATCCGCTGGTAGTCGCACTGGTGGAGGCGCGAGGAGACACATATTTCGAGCCGGCTGGCCGGCAAATCGTGATCCGGCATCAGCCTATGCGGCTTTTCATCCGAATCCAAAACACGTCTGAGAATGCCGTGGAAATCCAGGTGCGTTCGGACAAGGCCTATTCCATCGAACTGAAGGGGGAGGATGGTTTGACTGTGATGGTCAAAAGAAAGATAGGAACGAGTGGAGAGACGAAGGACGCTGTACAGGACAACCCTTCGACAGGAGCGGAAGACGATACAAAGGTCAATCTTTCGCCAGGAACCGAAACGATCATTCCCGTACATCTCAGCCGGGATGCATGGGATGGTATTCCCGATTTAAAGGCAGGCAAGCAGAGCAAATACACGGCGCGGGTTCTGTATGAAACCGTGAATGGCCAGCAAATTTACTCCGAGCCTTACACTCTGATCTTCGACATCGCTGAATAGACAGAACGCTGGCGCTTGGTTGGCTATGAAACATCGCCAAGAGAACAACGAGACACACCCATGAATAACCAAAACGCATCAAGTCTCGATCCGGCAAAATTAGATCAACTGGCCATCAACACGGTTCGCTTTCTGTCCGTTGACGCCATTCAAAAGGCCAACAGTGGGCATCCGGGGCTGCCTCTGGGCGCGGCACCGATGGCCTATGTCTTGTGGACGCGCTTCCTGAGCCACAATCCGGGCAATCCACTCTGGTTCAATAGGGACCGGTTCGTCCTGTCGGCCGGGCACGGTTCTATGTTGCTTTACAGCTTGTTGCATCTGACGGGTTATGACTTGCCGCTTGAAGAAATCAAACACTTCCGCCAATGGGGCAGTATCACACCCGGTCATCCCGAGCGCAGTCCATCCCACGGCGTGGAAACCACCACCGGCCCTCTCGGCCAGGGCTTTGGCAATGGCGTGGGATTGGCGATGGCAGAAGCTCATCTGGCCGCGCGCTACAATCGCCCCGGATTCGAGATAGTGAATCATTTCACCTACGCACTTGTCAGTGATGGCGATCTCATGGAGGGTGTGGCCGCCGAAACAGCCTCGCTTGCCGGCCATCTACGCCTCGGCAAGCTGATTTATCTCTACGACAACAACCATATCTCTCTCGCGGCTTCGACGCAGCTCACCTTCACGGAAGACCACGCACGACGATTCGAGGCATACGGCTGGCACACGCAGTCCGTGGAAGACGGCAACGACATCGAAGCTATTGAGCGCGCCATCCGCGCGGCCCGTCAGGAAACAGAACGTCCATCGCTGATCCTGATACGGACGCATCTCGGCTACGGTTCTCCGCACAAGCAGGACACCTTCGCCGCGCACGGCTCTCCGCTTGGCGAGGAAGAGGTGAAGCTGACAAAGCAACATCTGGGCTGGCCGATTGAACCGCCGTTTCTTGTGCCCGAGGAAGCAAAACAACACTTTCGCGTGGCCGTTTCGAAAGGGGTTGACGTCGAAAACCAATGGCGCTCACTGTTTGCCGCCTACGAAAAACAATTTCCGGAACTGGCGTTCGAATTGCGGCAGCTTATCGCGAATGAATTGCCGCAAGGCTGGGATGCGGGCATCCCGCAATTTGCGGCAGATCCCAAGGGCATGGCCACCCGTGTCGCGTCTGGAATGGCGATGCAAGCCCTCAAATCGAAGTTGCCCGCCTTCATTGGTGGCTCGGCCGATTTGAATCCGTCCACGAACACGGAATTGAAAGATGCTGGAAATTTCGAGAGCCCAGCGATGGCGATTGGCGATCTGCAGGGAGCGGCCGGCGGCGGATGGAGTTACGCGGGCCGCAATATTCAATTCGGTGTGCGTGAGCATGGCATGGGAGCGATCCTGAACGGTCTGGCGGCACACGGCGCCATGATCCCGTTCGGCGCAACTTTTCTGACTTTTTCCGATTATATGCGCCCGTCAATTCGGCTCGCGGCATTGATGAAAGCGCACGTCATCTATGTTTTCACACACGACAGCATCGGCATGGGAGAAGACGGCCCAACGCATCAACCGGTGGAGCATCTTTTGAGTTTGCGCACAATTCCCGGACTGATCGTAATCCGCCCATGTGATGCCAACGAGACAGCGGAGGCATGGCGGGTCGCAATAGAGACAAAAGACCATCCATTCGCGCTCGTGCTGACAAGACAAAACGTGCCGACTCTTGACCGCACGCAGTTCGCATCAGCGGAAGGCCTGCGCCGCGGGGCTTACATATTGGCCGATGCGCCACAGGCAAAACCACGATTGATTCTTATCGCAAGCGGATCGGAAATAAGCCTGCTCGTGGAGGCACGCCTGCAATTGCAGGCGCGGGGAATACCGGTGCGCCTGGTTTCGATGCCGAGCTGGGAATTATTCGAGGCCCAAGCTCCAGAGTATCGCGCCACTGTGTTGCCGCCGTCGGTCCGCGCGCGACTTGCGGTCGAGGCGGGAGTTACACTGGCGTGGCACCGCTATGTCGGCGATTACGGTGATGCCATAGGCGTGGACCGCTTTGGCGCCTCTGCGCCCGGCCCGGTGGTAATGCGCGAATACGGATTTACGGTGGAAAATGTGTGCCAAAAAGCGATGGCTGTGTTAGAAAAGAAAGATGCCTGATTTCATGACAGTCTTACCGGGAACGCCGAAATGCATTGGGATCGCCGCCGACCACGGCGGTTACGAGTTAAAGCAATACATAGCCGGAAAGTTGAATGAGACTGGCTACAATGTCACTGACTTCGGCGACCGCAAACCAGAGCTGGAGGACGATTATCCGGATTTTGTAGTGCCTTTGGCACGGGCAGTAGCCCGTGGGGAAGTAGATCGCGGCGTGGCAATCTGCGGCAGCGGCGTTGGCGCGAGCATCGCCGCCAACAAGGTGCCAGGCGTGCGCGCTTGCCTGATACATGAAACTTTTTCAGCACGTCAAGGAGTCGAGGATGACGACTTGAATATTATCTGTCTTGGCGGACTTGTGGTAGGCCATGCGCTCGCCTGGGAGCTGGTCAAAACCTTTCTCGCCGCGCGATTCAGCGGCGCCGAGCGCCATTGTCGCCGCCTGTCAAAGGTGGAGAAATTGGAAAGCAGTGATACAAGAGCATGAAGATTAATCCTCTGATACAATTGGGAACACTCGGTCAATCCATCTGGCTTGATTACATCAGACGGGATATGATCGCCGACGGACGGCTCCTGCATATGATCGAGAAAGATGGATTACGGGGTATGACCTCGAATCCGGCAATCTTCGAGAAAGCGATTGTGGAGAGCCATGATTACGACACGGACATTCAGGCCATGGTCCGTGAAAAGAAGGACGCCAAGGTCATCTATGAATCTCTCAGCCAGCGCGACGTGCAAAGCGCTGCCGACGTGTTCCGGCCTCTTTACGACAAGACCGATGGCAAGGATGGATATGTCAGCCTGGAGGTCAATCCGCACCTTGCACACGACACCAATGGCACTGTGCAGGAAGCCCGCCGTTTATGGAGAGCACTGAACCGGCCCAATGTTTTTATCAAGGTCCCAGCCACCACCGAGGGATTACCCGCAATCCAGCAACTTATCGGCGAAGGAATCAGCATCAATGTGACACTGCTCTTTGGATTGTCGCGTTACCGGCAGGTGGCTGACGCGTACATCGCAGGCATCGAAACGTTGGTGGCGCAGGGCAAACCAGTCAGGAATGTGGCCTCGGTGGCCAGCTTCTTCCTGAGCCGCATCGATTCGCTGGTGGATCCGCTGCTGGAAAAACTGATCGCTGAAGGTGGCCATAAATCTGACATTGCGAAAGCTACGCGCGGGCAGATTGCGATTGCCAGCGCCAGGATGGGCTATCAAATCTACAAGGATATTGTCGGCAGCGCCCGATTCAAGAAGCTCGCAACTCACGGCGCTCGAGCCCAGCGCTTGCTTTGGGCAAGCACCAGCACGAAGAATCCTGAGTACAGCGATGTCAAGTATGTCGAGGCGCTGATTGGACCTGATACTGTAAACACCGCACCGCCGGAAACGCTGGATGCATATCGCGACCATGGACAACCGGAAGCGCGGCTCGAACAAGAAGCCGGGCAAGCCCGCGAAGCATTGGAGCGACTGCCAAAATTAGACATTGATCTGAACGCCTTAACACGGCAACTTGAGAACGAAGGCGTTGAGAAATTCAATAAACCGTTTGACATGCTAATGGAGACTTTGGTTCAAAAGTCCCGAGGCATTTGAGGAGGAAATCATGAAACCAAGTCCTTTTGCCGGAAAGCCGGCCGAGGCATCCATGCTGATCAACGTACCCAGGTTGATCACGGCATATTACGCAGAGACACCCGACCCTTCTGTTCCTGCACAACGAGTTGCATTTGGAACCTCCGGACATCGAGGTTGCGCATTCAAAAAGGCATTCAACGAATGGCATATCCTAGCGATCACTCAGGCCATATGTTTGTATCGCCGGGAAAAGAAGATCGATGGACCGCTATTTCTCGGCATGGATACGCATGCCCTTTCAGTGCCAGCTTTCACCAGTGCACTTGAAGTGCTGGCGGCAAATGGTGTGGAAGCCATGATCTCAGAACGGGATGAATATACCCCGACACCAGCCATTTCTCATGCTATTCTGACATACAATCGCGGACGAAAGACGGGACTGGCCGATGGCATCGTCATCACGCCGTCACATAATCCCCCGCAGGATGGCGGGTTCAAATACAATCCGCCGAATGGCGGGCCGGCTGAATCCGCTATCACCGCATGGATCGAGGCAAAGGCCAACGAACTTATCGAGAATGGCCTCAAGGGTTTGAAAAGAATTCCTTTCGAGAAAGCGCTGCGGGTCCCAACAACGCACCGGCATGATTATCTAAACGCCTACATTGCCGACCTCGCCAGCGTGCTCGACATGGACGCCATACGTGATTCAAAGATCAGCATCGGAGTGGATCCGCTTGGTGGAGCCGGGGTGCATTATTGGGGACCGATCGCCGAGCGCTATGGGTTGAACCTCACGGTTGTGAATGACGCCGTGGATCCGACATTTCGCTTTATGACCATGGATTGGGACGGCCAGATCCGCATGGACCCATCATCGCCATACGCGATGCGGAGTCTGGTCGGCATGAAGGATCGCTTTGATATTTCATGGGCTTGCGACGCGGACCATGACCGGCATGGAATCGTCACACGTAGCGCGGGATTGCTGCCTCCCAATCATTACCTTTCGGTGGCCATATTTTACCTTTTCCAGCACCGCCAGAAATGGAACGACTCCGCTGCGATAGGCAAAACCGTGGTGAGCAGCGGAATGATAGACCGTGTTGCCGCCAAAGTTGGCCGGAAGCTTTACGAGGTCCCGGTTGGATTCAAATGGTTCGTGGACGGCCTGCTTGACGGCTCGCTTGGATTCGTGGGCGAAGAAAGCGCCGGCGCATCTTTCGTTCGCACGGACGGCAACGTATGGACAACAGACAAGGACGCACTCGTCCCCGGTTTGCTGGCGGCTGAGATCACGGCAAAAATGGGCCGCGATCCGGGTAAAATCTACAGCGAACTTACGCGCGAATTCGGCGAGCCCGCCTATGACCGCATTGATGCTCCGGCCACACCGGACCAAAAGAAACTGTTGGCAAGGCTCTCGCGCGAACAGGTCAAGATCAACGAAATGGCCGGCGAAAAAATCCAAAGTATCCTTACCCATGCGCCGGGTAACGGCGCGCCCATCGGCGGACTCAAGGTGATGACCGAAAACGGCTGGTTCGCCGCGCGTCCCTCCGGAACTGAAGACATCTATAAGATTTATGCGGAGAGCTTCCGTGGAGAAGATCATCTGCGTCGCATCCAGGAAGAGGCACAGACAATTGTCAGCGACACACTGGCGGCATCACCGCGATAACCAGCATGTGTCTGCGCTTCTCATACCGCTTCTCCCAGCTTCGCGGTGAGTAAGCGGTCCTACAACAGAAACGCAATGTAGGACCGTTCACCCCGAACGCAGTGAGGGAGAACGGTGCGGCATCATCTGTTGTTGAATATGTACAAGCTTCCATAATAGTTGCCATTCTGCCCATGCATCTTCCTGCGTCATGTTCTCTCTCGCGGCTCCGCGGAGCGTCGCCCTCCCAAACTTCATCTAATTGCTGGATAATGAGTTGCGTGGCGGGAGGGCGAGACTCTGTCGAGCCGGATGCGAGAAAACAGTCGTAAAGAGATGCATATAAGAGCCTCGCGCCTCCAAAGCAGTCCCGTTGTTCATCATTGAAAACAGCGAGGAACCCACTTTTTCAAAACTTGTCAGAAATGCGGGTTAGCGGCTTATGCAGCACGGTGATTTTGCTGCTGCCAGGCGCATCGTCATCAGCTGCGACAAGAACACAGCATATCTCGGATCCTTTATGGAATACCGCCAGACCGCTATTCATGCCGGGCATGGCTGAAGTCCACCCTGCTCCGCTGAGCGATGAGTCATAGAACTCGCGGACCGAAGTCTCGGCCACCCGGGCCGAGGATATTTCCAGGCTCATTCCCGTATCGTTGTTTTTCGCGTAGAACAACGGAGCGCTGTCTGGATAAAAAGGAACAGCTTTCATAAGATGCTCCGTCGGTCCCGCGCCCGACAGTTTCGCATCGGAAGCCGACTGCTCGATCTTGAACAGCAGTGTTCTATTGTCACCTCCAATATCGACTGCTATCAGCTTGATGACGCGATCATCGGACTCCGCCGACAGCATCGCCATCGTCCCACCACTGAACTTGTACTTGGCGATTCCGAAAGTCTTCGCAAGTTCGACCACAGTCTCGCCTATTGCCTTGTCAAACCCGAACACCGTGATTTGACCTTCTCCACCATTCACAGTGATGGCCGCCTCGTACACGATCTTGCATCCCAGCGTCTCAATCGCTTCCGTGCTGCGGGACGCGGAAGTCCACCGCATAAACACGCGACCATGGCACACTACAGCGCCTGCCAGCAACAAGGCCGTAACAACGACAATATATCTGTTGGCAAGTTTCATATCGTTCAGTAAATCCCTTTGGTGCTGGTCATCCAGACATCCGAGACAATCTTTATGCTATCCGCCCTGTAGATCAGATCTTGAACGGCGGGCAGCAAATCCACATTCGTGCTGTCGCTCCCCTTGACGAACCCGAATTGGGCCTGTGGCATCCCGCTCTGGTGAATTACCGACAGTTCGTTTTCCCTGCTCCCTGGAGCAACTGAATCTATAATACCGGTCCATTCAGATGCGTCAGGCGATGCCTTGTTGACAATCGTATTTTCAAATTCGGCTGTATCGCCGGACGTGACAACGTCGTCTTTGGTGTAGCGCTTTCCATCTGGTCCAACCTGCCACTTCGCGATGAATTTGGGCGTGAACGCGAGGTTCGACCCATTTATTGCCGCGAGCCCGGCCAGACGGCGCGCCTGGACCATGGTTGCAGTTTGTCCGCTCGAGAGGGCTTCCACTTGGATAAGCCCGGTAATAAGCACCAGCAGCGCAACAAGTCCGACAAGCATCTCGACTATCGCCTGACCGGAACGTGAAGACAGACCACGTATCTTTCCAGATGATTTCAGATCTCTGATCTCTGATTTCATATTGAGAAATCTCGTATCCACGCCTCGCATGTTTTGACATTTGACATTCGGCATTCGACACTCGAAACTCGGCACTTCCTAATGTCCCGTGCTCGTGCCACCGCTGCCGCCGCCACCACCGCCACCGCCCACCGACTCCGTGCATTGCCAACTGTTCTCGGACAGCCATTCGATGCCCGACCGACGGAACGCCGTGTTTTCCCATGTGACAAGCTGCTGACAATACCTGCAAGTGTGAAATTGCTTGTCACAAGCGGCGGGACCATCAGCCATGTAGACAGGAAGATGGTTCTCGATATGCTCTTGCCAGGCGAGATTAAAGCTGCCGCCGGACGGCGCGGAAGAGGCATCTATCGGTATCAGCCGTACGTCGTGAAATGCCGGAAGCACCAGCTTCTGGCTTTGGGGAGTGTCACTTGCATTGAGATAGCCAAAAGGCTTTGCCGCGGCCGTCCACACAACCGTCCGCTGCGATTTACTGCCTCCCTGATCTGGCGTAAGAAGACTGATTTGTTCTGCCTCAATACGCACAACCGCGTCGGCGCCAGCATAGTTGTATTGCTGTTTCACCGTGCCGACAGCCGGAAACGGGTTGGCATTGGTGGGGGAAAAAGCCTGCCAAGCCGTCCATTTGCCCGTGTCGTAGCAATACCAGGTTGCAGACGAATCAAGGTTGGTGTTTTTAAGATTCGAGCCTAGACGCTCCAACGCCAGCCCGGACATTGTGTTGAAGTCGGAGTAACCTCCCTGGAAAAGTGTCGTAGTTTGTTTTGAAAGGCCAAGTCCGAAATACTCGCTGTTTATATATTGTATCTTGGGAAGTGGCGGAAGCGGCGGCCACCAGCACGGAAAGAAGTTCTCGTAGTCTTGCAGGAGAGTGGGTTCATTGTTGTGGAACCAGCACCAGTCGCTTGACGCGACAGCGTTATAGAATCCCATGTCGAGCAGAATATGGCTGCCGCTGTAGTCAGTGTAAAGACTCGCATTGTCGGGTCCCGCCGCAATGCCATCGGCCGCAATCAGAGACAGCATGGCGGCATACTCCTTCCAGCAACCGAGATACGGCTCCTGAAACAACATCTGGCCGTCCGGCCCTGGCTCTGCATAGCCCGCCACAACGCTGGCGTGGCTCTTAACGATGTTATAGAATTCGTCGTTGTTATACATCCTGTTCTGTTTGGCGGCTTGCTGCGCGGCCATAAAGCCGATCATGGGCCCTACGTAGCAAAGGCGAGCCTGGATCGCTGTCACCTCATTGGCCTTGTTCGTATTATTAACACTCAAAGCTACGGCGTGCATGAGGTTGAGATCGCCGATAAGATTGAGCGTAATCCCCTGCCATCGCGCGGCCGCAATCGCAGCCGAATCTCCGGCGTTTTCACTGAGGGACTTGACATACAGGATTCTATGCAAGTCGTAATTTGAGAGTACGACAAAGGCCAGGATAACCATAGCCATGATAAAGAATATTATGGCCTGTCCAGAACGACGTTTTTTGTTGTCACCAGCCTTTGTCATCAATGTATAACGGATAGTGGTTTTCCAAGTACGAATCGGCGCTCAACTTTATTGTGTCGGATGCATAAAACGACTCATGCCAATATGTCCAAAGCGGATAATCCTGAGAGAGATTGACATGAATAACGGAAGCGCCACCGCTTGCGCCAAGTGTTTCACCGTCTATAACAGATATTATTTTATTCTGACTCGAATCGTCCCAATCGGCGTAGTTGAGTTCAGCATTCGCCTGCCCTTGGTCGGCACTTGCCAGATAGCTCGGTATTCGCGCCTGCTCGATGGCGGACTGAGATGAAGACGGCGAGGCACGCAACGCATAATCCCAGATAGCGCCGCTAGAGCCCGGACGGCCTGTCTTGGCATCGTTCTCAAGCACACCGTTTACGTTCTGGTAATCCGGGACCAACATTTTGCCGGAATTGGGAATCGCCGCAGCGAGCATTGATTTCTTAACCATCCACGCGTTAAAGCCAACTGTTTTGGCCCGCGCTGCGCACAGCGCCGCATGCTGAAGGACTTCGCTGGCGGCAAAAATTTGAGATACTTGAACCAACCCGGCAAAGATGACGCCGATCATCATTACGGCCAGGCAAGTCTCTATCATGGACTGGCCGGCCCGCAAGTCACCTTTGCGGTTGAAGTGGCACATATCATCAGTTGCCTGAACTACTGCCGTCTTTTTGAAGGTTCTTGAGAAAATCGGCAGACTTGGTGTCTGTGGCCGTGCTTGCAGCGCTGGTGTCGCCGCCCAGCGAATTTACAGCCCCGCTCAACTTTTCCCTTATAGTGTCGCTGAAAACGCCAAAGATAGCCAACGCCGCAATCGCAACGATGGCTACAATAATTATATATTCGACCATCGTTTGTCCGCTTTTCCCGTTCTGACGTATCTGCATGTCGCTACCTCCTGATAATTCCTCTTTCATGGATTCAGCTTGATCCAACCAGTTCATTCACACCGCATCAAGGATACTCCGAGGACACCAAATCAATAACACGATTACTATGTTCTTTGAACGCGTAAAGAAACACGGCAAGAATCGATATTGTCGCGATTAGCATTCCAGCTGTCACAACATACTCAATCATGGCCTGACCGTGCTTGGATCGCACCGAGCGGAACATGGAATCGTAACGATTCATTCAGCTTAAATGCTAACACCTTGACTCCCAATTGTAAACGGATAATATTAACACTGTAATGGGTCAGTTACACGCAGTGTCCCGGCCTGCAACGTCCCCTTCGTGACTGAGGCATTGCTTGCAAGATATTAAGAACGGGAGAACCGGCATGTTTATTGTTCCTAAACCGTGGCGTTTAATTGCGGCTGGACTGGTTGTTTGCGCTTTCTCGGCGCTGGCGGCCGTGTTTGTCTGTCCCCAATGTGGCTACGAGAATCCTGACGATGCTGTTACATGCTTGCATTGCGGCGCGACATTGCCGCCGCATGCTGCCACCACGGAAACCGTAAAACAAACAGCGCCCATTCCAGCTACCGGCGATAATCGCTGGTATATGCCGGCCGATATCGTCGAAAAAGAAATCAAGCTTGCCAGGGATTATGTCAAGACCGGCGATGTTGCGGTGGCGCGCCTTTTCTTCAAGAACGCAATGGCATTGGATCTGATCACAGATCCAAGTATCGAGACAAAAAGGGCGGAGACGATCCTCAAGGCCATAGAAGACTGCAACACCAGACTCTGCCAGGTCACTGGCAAGTGCCCGGTATGCAAGGGCACAGGCGACCGGACAGTGCAAAGCGTCGATATGCAGGGAAACCCCATTTTAAAAAATGTGATTGGGAAAGGATGCGTAATGTGCAATGGCCGGGGTTACGTCAATAAATTCGCCAATCAGGATGAACTCAAGCCCGTGTTGGGAACCGGGGCGCAGCGATACAAAATGATTCAGGAGGGCCGCAAATATGTCACGGTTGGCGGCGCGTGGGTCCCGATGGCGCTGGAGGAGAAACTTTCGGTCAAACAGACTGCCATGCTTAAAGTGGCGACGGCTACACCTTGTGACAACTGCCTCGGTTTCTGCACCGTGGCCTGCCCGACCTGCAACGGAGTGGGAAAAGTAAAATGCCCCACCTGCAAAGGAACCGGCCTCGCGCCAAAAGACAAGAAATCCGACAGTAACAAGGACAAGAAGGAAAAAAAGGAAATTGGCGACAGCATTCAAGGCTCCCTTGCGAAATGTCTGGTCTGCAACGGCACCGGGGTAATCAGCTGCGACAAATGCCAGGGCGGACAAACGATCATGTGCCCGCGCTGCAATGGAACTGGAGAGCGGCCCGCATGCAAAGCGTGCGATGGAAAGGGCTGGGTGCCTTGCAAGAAGTGTTTCGGCTCTGGCAAATTAAAGGACAATTCGATCTGCCCGATCTGCCGGGGAGAAGGCGTGACACTCTGCACTGCATGCGATGGCGAAGGCAAGAAGCTCTGAGGATAAAATGCTGAGCATCCCCGGCTTTGACATGATCGAAAAACTGGGCCAGGGCGGAATGTCCACCGTCTGGAAAGCGCGCCAGTTGACTCTTGACCGCATTGTGGCGATCAAGATCATGTCTTCCAAGCTCATAAGCGACCCCGACGACGTCAAAATGTTTCTCCATGAAGCCCAGTCCACGGCCAAGCTGAAACATCCCGGCATTATCCAGGTATACGACGCCAACGTGCAGGACGGCGTCTATTACTACGTCATGGAGTTTGTTGCCGGCTACACGATCGGCGACTGGATAAGACGCAAAGGCAGGCTGTCCGATATGGACGCGTTGACCACGGCGGAATGCGTGGCGGACGCGCTCGCGTACGCATGGGACAAAGAGCGCATCATCCACTGTGATATCAAGCCGGACAATGTCATCGTGGATTCCGACGGGACTGTGAAAATATCCGATCTCGGCCTGTCGCGGACAATAAGCGCGATGACAGGTGGCACCGGCCTGCTGGACGAGATAATGGGCACATCGGCGTACATGTCACCGGAGCAAGTCCAGGGCCGAGCCGATCTCGATTGCCGCTCCGACATCTACTCCCTTGGTTCGATGCTTTATTACATGGTCACAGGCAAGCAGCTGTTCGACAACCATTCAGATGACGAGATCATGGAAATGCAGCTTTCCGAGACCGTCCCAGACCCGCTCGAAATCAATCCTGACATTTCCAAGTCGGTTTGCTGGCTGATAGAGAAGATGCTGATGAAAGACAGAGAACACCGGCACAATGACTGGACAGATGTACTCACCGATATCGCCAGGGCAAAATCGAATCTTCCACCGCAAGCCGGACCGCCCCCAGAAGGAAAAAGCACGACGAGGCGCAGCAGACTGCGAACTCCGGACGATTTCCTGCCGCCTCCGCCGCCGACAGCGCCCGTCGAAAGAAGATCGCACTGGGCGGTAATACTTCTTCTTGCGATAATAGCCGGTTCCGCCGTCGGTGCATATTTTATGCTCAAACCAGGCGAGAAACCGGTCGCGCACCAGTCTTCATCAGCGATACCGCAACCACAGCCGGTGCCAAGGATAATCGAACTACCAGCCGACAAGAACGCAAAGGAAATGTTCGAGTTTGCCGCGACGTGGGCGTCCGATAATCCCGCAAAATACGACGAGATCGTAAATCGCTTCCAGACCGTGATGATCCAGACAAAAGGCACCAAATATTCGCTCATGGCAGAAGACGAAATAAAGAAAGCCGCCTCCGCCCGGCAAGCCGCCGTGGATGACGTGCTCAGGCAGATTGAAGTCAGTGTCGCCGACCAGATCAGAAACAACCAATTTACCGAAGCCGCCGGCAAATACGAAACTTATTCCGGATCGCTTGCGACAGAATCGGAGGAACCACGAAAGGCCGTAGCGAACGAACTGAGGGAACGCCAGGAGGCTTTCGACAAGGCAAATCTCGACAGGGAAAAACAGAAGGAAGATGACGTAGCGCACATTCTCGATAACGCTGTCGCAATGTTGTCCACAGGCGGAATCGCCCAAGCCAGGGACTCGCTCACAAAAGCCTTGGCTGACCCCAGCCTCGCAGGCAAAACGGACAAGCTTAAAACGCTTGATGCGCTGCTCGGAAACGCAATCGAGCTGGACGTCCGGATAATGAACTCTTTCATACCTCAAATAGGCAAAACCGTCGTGGTCGAAATGGTCCACGGCGAGATGAGGAGTGTGATTATCAACGACATGACCGACGGTAAAGTTACGGCGACGCAGAACTTGAACGCTCAGGGGGCCATAATAAAGCTGACATTCGGCATTGACGATCTTGCGCCGCGTGAAAAACTTGTCCGGCTCGGGACTGATGATACACACGACGTGGCCCTGGGAAAAGGCATCATAGCGTTGGATTCAAAGAACTATGTGTATGCCAGAAAGTATTTCGGCATGACCGATCCGACAATCGCCGAGAAACTGGTGGCTCTTGTGAACGAGAACGAACGCAAATCCGTTTCCGAGGAAGCCGAGAAAGCCTTATCCCAAATAATGAAACTGGCAGGAATATCTGTAGGAACATACGATCGCGATATATGGCTCGCTGCCATCTCTTCAAAAAAACTACCCCCGGGCGGAATGGCGGCGCTGTGCGATAGTATCGCTGCGTTCAAGGCTAAATACGGGATCACCGACTTTGCGCGACAGGCGGAACCTGTGCTTGCAGCCCTTGCGCACGCCACCGGGCAGGAGGATTCGTTCACAGAGAAAACCAGTCAGCACATCATCGTGGCGCTGCCTCCAGAAATTGCCGCGATAAAAGGGAATACGAAAGCGGTCATCGCCATGCTCGTCAAAAAGAATCCGGGTCTCGAAGAAACGCAAATCAAGATTCAAACGGACAAGGATGGAAAGACGTCAGGATTGGAAATATTATACAGGAATTGTGACAATATCTGGCCCGTTGCAGCATTGCCCGATCTCAAGACTTTCTCATACAGGGAAGATGGTGAGCCGGGACTTTTGAAAGACATCACACCGCTGCGCGGCCTGGAACTGGAGAATATCGCCCTGCAAAACTGCAAAGTTGCGGACATCTCACCGCTCAGTCAAATGCCGCTTCGTCATCTCAGCCTCGAAAAGGACGCTGGCGTGAGGGATATTTCAGCCTTGAATGGAATGAAGCTTGAGTCACTCAATCTCAGCGGAACCAAAGTCTTCGATCTTCTCCCGCTGGCTGCGATGCAGCTTACGACGCTGAATCTGAACGATACGCAGGTAAAAGATCTTGCCATCGTCAAGGATATGCCGCTGACGCAGCTCGATATCGCCAACACCAGGATTCACGACTTTTCATTCTTGAAAGACTTGAAACAACTTCATTTCCTGAATGCGAATGGAACCCAGTTCAAGAATGTCGAATTCCTCTCGGCTCTTCCGATCGAAACGCTACTTTTGCAGGATACTGCTGTCAACAGCATCTCTGCGCTCAGGGGGATGAGAATCAACTCTCTTGAGATTTCCAGAACGCCGGTCAAGGATTTCTCTGTCATCGCTACATTGCCGCTGAACAACCTGAATGTGACCGCGACAAAATTCAAGGAACTGGAGTTGCTCGCCGGAATGGAAAGCCTGACGAGTCTCTATATCGGCGAAACGGAGATTAGCGACATATCTCCGCTAAAAGCATTAAAACTCAAGACGCTAAATATCGAAAACACAAGAATCTCGGACATCTCTCCGCTCAAGGGAATGGAGCTTGACGATCTGTGGTGTCGCAAGACGAACGTGAAGAACTTTCAGTCGCTCGCCGGAATGCCTCTGAAAAGGATCTGGCTTGATGAACCTTTCAAAAGACCTCAACTCAGAAAGATATTCCCGCAACTGAAGTTCATCAACTGGGTGCGCTTTGGAAATTGAAGTTGTACTTTCCGGACTTTGAAGGCCTGACGATTCCTTTCTCGCAGATTATCGCAGTGATCAGCGTTGCCGGCGTGACGTCAAATGCCGGACTATATACTTTTACGCCCCTCGGTGCGGTCTCTTTGCCGAATCCCCTGGTGACTTCTTCGCGTCCCCTCTCCTCGATCGGGATTTTCGATCCGTCCGGCATCTCGCTGTCTATCGTGGAGCTCGGCGCCAGGACGTAGAACGGAATGCCGTGCGCCCGCGCAAGTACGGCGACTGCATAAGTACCGATCTTGTTGGCTGAATCACCATTTGCGGCGATGCGATCGGCACCGACAAACACGGCATCCACGCGGCCTTCTTTCATGACCTGTGCCGCCATATTATCGCAGATGACCGTGACGTCAATGCCAGCCTGCATCAGCTCCCACGCTGTCAACCGCGATCCCTGCAATAGCGGTCTGGTTTCATCGGCAAAGACGCTGATTCGTTTGCCCTGCTCCGCAGCTACGTATATCGGAGCCAGCGCGGTTCCGAACTCGGAAGTTGCCAGTCCGCCGGCATTGCAATGTGTAAGAACCGTGTCGCCATTTTTCAAAAGTCCGGCCCCGTATTCCCCGATCGCCCTGCACATCGCTGCATCTTCGTCGCGAATCCGCACGGCCTCGCCGGCCAGCACTTCCTTCAATTCGCCAACTGAAAGTCCTGCATTCGCGTCTGCCGTGCGCTTCATCCTGTCGAGCGCCCAGAATAGATTTACCGCTGTCGGACGAGATGTCGCGAGGTATTCCGCAACTTTGCGCACTTGTTTGATAAAAACCCGTGTGTTTTTGATTTTTGCATTCTGCACCGCAGCCGCGAGTCCCATTGCAGCAGCAATACCTATCGCCGGCGCTCCGCGCACCTGGAGTCGCTTGATCGCAGTCCATATCTTGTCAATGTTAGCGGTGTTGAGATAAACCAGTTTGCCAGGCAGTAGCGTCTGGTCAATCATCCGCACATGCCCCGGCACAAGCCCGCGTCTGGAATGAGAAACCCATTCGATTGTCCTTGGAACTTTCATGCCGTCCAAAATAGAGGCACAGGCCCTTGAGTTCAAGCCAGATGTTGTTCGATATATGTTTCTTGAAATCGGTCCGCCAATCCCCGACTATGCAGCCCTTGTTTGAATGGAGGTTCAAAATGAAACAACGAAACTGTTTTGCGTTCGATATGCTCGATTTCGATTGCCCTGATGCTGAAAACGATACCGTATGGTTCGCATGCGCACCATCCGAAGCGCGCGAAGATAACGGCCAGATTATCGTGGATGTGCCGTTTAAACTGCGGAAACAACAGGACACCAGTCTTGTTCCAGACCCGAACGTGCCGTCCCAGATTCATCAGCTCCACGTGCGCGCGTACGGCAGCGAGATCGTCCGGCTCACTGTCGCCTTCGATGACGAACTGCCCGGCGACGAGAGCGACATGATCGAATGGCATACATCATTGAAACCCGAACCGCTTTCACTGGAGACCACGGCGGATGGATGGGCAATATCCGACCGGAAAGGCGTGATTCGCATGCTCATTTCCAGCGCATCGTCGCTCGCAACGAAATTGAAGTCGCTCAGGCCGAACGAGGACCAGTTTGACGGATTCGAGGCCAGCATGCTACCGGATGGCAATGTCGCGGTTCCGTTCATGACGACTGACTATTTCGCCCAGAATATGCGCGAATCCATACATATGGGGCTGGTCGTCCGCGACGGAAGACCGCAGCGCGCCGTGTTTTCGCTTCACGCCAGACCAGGCGAATGTTTCGCGGGGACCGGCGAGCGTTTCGCAAAAATGGATTTATCCGGCCGCACCTTAACGCTGGAAAATGCCGATGCAGTGGGCGTGAACAATCGCCGCTGCTACAAGAACATGCCTTTCTATGTCTCGAATCGCCCATACGGACTCATGCTGCACACCTCGGCACACGTGCGGCTGTCCCTCGCCGATATTTCGACGCGAGCGGCTCAGGGCACGATCGATGAACCCATCCTGGACATGTTCTTCATCGGAGGTAAATCCCTTGAGCGCGTGATTTACAACTTCCGCCGCATCACGGGCTTTCCGCGCAATGTGCCGATCTGGTCGTATGGAATGTGGATGGGGCGCATGACATACGAGTCCGAAAAGCAGGTGCGCGAAGTTGCAGGGCGTCTCCGCAAAGAGGAGTTTCCTTGCGACGTGCTGCACATAGATACAGGGTGGTTCACAAAGGATTGGGTTTGCGAATGGGAATTCAGCAAGGAGCGTTTCCCTGATCCGGAAAACTTTATCGGCGATTTGAGAAAGGCCGGTTTCCGTGTCTCGCTCTGGCAAAATCCCAATCTGACCACGGGGAACAAACTACTGCCGGCTGCAAGGGCCAATCGCTACATCTCACAGAGAACAACTGCCGGACAATCAGCTTCCGATTTCGGCAAGGAAGATTACGGCGGCGCAATTGACTTCTCCAATCCGGAGGCGGTGAAGTGGTATCAGGGCCTGCTGGCGCCTTTGCTTAACATGGGCGCCTCCGCGATCAAGGCGGATTTCGGCGAGCAAATTGACTTGAATGCGGACTATGTCGGACTGCCGGCCGCGCTGCTTCACAACCGTTATGCTCTTCTGTACCAGAAGGCCGTTTTTGAAATAACGAAGCGGATCACAGGCGATGGAATAATCTGGGCGCGCTCCGCATGGCTTGGATCCCAACGGTATCCGATTCACTGGGGCGGCGACAGCGCATGCACATGGGACGGACTTGCTGGCGACATTCGCGGAGGGCTGCATATCGGGTTGTCAGGCTTCGCGTTCTGGAGCCACGATATTGCCGGATTCCACGGCATACCGTACTACATGGGCTCTCGCCCGTCGAACGACCTTTACATGCGTTGGACGCAAGTCGGTGTTTTCACGTCGCACATGCGCTATCACGGCGCCCAGCCGCGCGAACCTTACGAGTATCCGGAAGTAGCGGCCACAATTCGCAAATGGCTGCGCCTGAGGTACGCGCTTATCCCTTACCTGGTCGAACAGGGAAATAAGGCCACAGAAACCGGATTCCCCGTTCTTCGGGCGCTGGTATTCCATCATGAGAAGGATCCGGCCTGCTGGCAGATTGACGATCAGTTCTATTTCGGCGACAATTTACTCGTCGCACCCGTCTTGAATCAGGAAGGAAAACGCGACGTGTATCTGCCCGAGGGCACATGGCGCGATTTCTGGACCGGCAAAAAAATCAAGGGACCAATCCTGCTAAGGGACGTGAAATCGCCTCTCGAACACATACCGGTTTATGCGGTTGAAGGAGCTTCGATTCCGGTCTATCCCCTTCCCGTGTTGTGCACTGACGACATGGACATGAAGAAAGTGCGCAAACTCAAGATGGATGCCACATACGCCGGTCTATCGAAGTCCATCATTGGGAAACTTGTTGGATTATAAAAGGATTCCGCCGAAAAACATGCGCCCCAGCCGCCCTCACGGAGGGCGGCTACAGAATACAAAATTGCCAGGCTTGCTCTCTCTACATCCTCTGAAAAAGCGGCAAGGCGATAGAATCCAAGCTTGGCGGGGTCATAATGGTTTTAAATTCCGGTCTTTGCCAGAGCGGGCTGAAGCGCTGATCCTCCTGGAGAAACTGCCGCGCAGCTTCGCCACCGGTGTCAACCGCCCGTTTCAATGCCGTCAAGGCCTTGTCTGGACTGGTCTGCATCTCCATGGATGCCAGTTCGATCCATGCCCTGTAGTCGCGAGGCTGGAGCTCCAGATAGCGGTGCAACCCCATTGAAGCAAGGTCCCATTTCTTCATTGCGCCGCTGAGTTGCGCAACGCCAAGGTAGGCGTTCGGCGGCAGATTCGTGTTGCTCATGATGCTGCGGGACATCCGCTCAAACTGTGCCGGCATATTGAGGTGCTGATAAAGGGCGATAAGCTCCAGCGCAACGTTTATGTCCACAGCCGATCCTTTCTGAGCTAGGGACGTCTCGATTTCTTCACGCCGCTTGTTGTCTTTCTCCATGTTCTTGATGTTGTTCAGGAAATTGCCCACATCCTTGTTGTACACGTCCAACGCCTGATACGTGGTCAGAAGGCTCTCAGCTTCCGGAAAGCGCCGCTCCTGCAAATACAAATCGGCCAGCCTGAAATTGGCTTCCGGACTTTCGGGGCAAAGCTGCAAAGATTGCTTGAAGGCATACTCGGCTTCGGAGGACATGTTGCGGAATGCGTAGAGCCCTGCGATGGCGGAACGCATCTTGCTGAACGATTTTTTCGCGTCGCTGTTTCGCCTGAACTCGTCCCGCGCAAGAAAGTCCGCCGTGAGCTTGTCCCAGTACGCCTTGTCCCGGGCGACAATATCGCGCCACGAGGCTGCATCCTGCTCCGGCGATGGCAGGGGATCTTTTTCCAACTTCATTATCACGCCAGCCGGTTTCAGGTATGGATACATCCACGGAATGACATAGCTCTCTTCGATATAGAAGGAGTGCTTCTCCTTGTTCTTGTCAAAAATCCACTTGGCAAGAATGCCGTTGATTTGCATCACACCGCCAGCGCCCTGGACCGTCACGCGGCCATTCTCTATCTTGACATCGGCACTCGGGGGCATCGCGCCGGACTGCACATCGCGAACGTATTGCGAGAAAGCCTCGGCGTTGTCCTGTTGGCTAGGTATATAAATTGGTTCCACCGGATACGTTCTGTCCCGATGCAAGAGTTTCGATCCGAGCATGAACACCAAGCGACGCAAGGCGGGATACTGTTCTAGAGTTTCCGGATGGCCGGCATCTGGCCGTGAGAAGTCATAGTGGTCGCGGATATAACACATATAAGTCGTGTCTGCTAGGGCGTTTTGCGTGATGATATAAACGTCCGAACGGTCAAAATTCTTGTCCCTGAACCTGTCTTTAGGCGCCACACGGCTCTCGCAGAAAATCATGTACGTCGGCACAAAACGGCCCGGATCGGTTCCGCCATACAAAACGGCGTCTTTGTCCATCTCCTGATAGCCGCCGCCGGGGTTGAACATCAGATAACCGAAGAGATAACCGAAGTCATGCCCGCGCAAATTGCAGAGCGACCAGTTGCGTTCGTAGGTGATCAGCGGCAACGCCAGCGCTGCGACACAAAGCGCCCGCACCAGCATAGCGGACAACTTGGGTCCGCGCACCGCCACCAGACTTAATAGCACAGCGATGCCATAACCAATGAGCATCGCGTAAAAACCATGTGCCGGAGCGAAGAATTTGATGGTTATCTCCTGCTCCTGCCTGTCCAATTTAGGATTGATGATCGTCAGCAATCCGAAGCTTGTGGCAGCGAACGCCGCCCAGACGAATACCATCCACGCCCTGCCGCGCGGACGGATATCCATCCACCAGAAGGCCATGACGGCAAGAGTGACAGGACCAAGCAGGCTCAGCCAGAATGAATATTGATGCACCAAGGCCATTACAAAGACCTTCACTTTAAGAACAAATTCTTCGCTGAATACGTGAGCAGTTTGCATTTGTTCATACTGGCCGCGGGTTATGGCGTGAAGGAATCCTTCCTTGGTGGCAGCGTAGCCCCAGTTCATCGGGGGATTTGTCGAGGCTGCCAGCGGCATATAGAGATAAAACGAGAGGCCTGCGAGAAACAGCGCCGCACAAACAAGCGCACGTCTGGGTTGCCACCAGCGAGTGACGCGGCCAACGATGACGAGGATTATGCCCGCCGCGCCGGCAAGCAGTCCCATGAAAAACTTTATGTTCTGGAACATCGTCTGCTGCAAGGAAGTGGTTTCTTCCAGCCAGGCAAGCACAATCAATCCAACCATTCCGCACAGCAGGCCCGCACTCGACAGTTCCCAGAAACTCGCAAGGGACGTCATCAGATTGTCAAGAGTACGCGCCTTTGTCTTGCCTGTCGGCCGCATCCCTGCGAACTGTTCAAGGCCCACGGCCAGCGTGCCTGCTCCAATCGGGATAACCATTACGGCGATGGTTTGATGATTGGCAAGACTCGCGCCGAAAAGGAGCAGAGTTGCGTACAAAAAGCCACGCCGCTGCGGCTGCACCGTCCATGCGAAGAAAATACAACTGATCAGTACAAACGAGAATACATTCAGAACGCGCATTTCCGAGACGCATGCCCAGAGCCAGACGCCACGATTGAATCCAAACAGGAGCGCCGAACTTGCGCCTAGCGTGAGCGCCATCCACCTTCGAAGATTCTCTCCCATGGAATCGCACCACGGCAGCGAATGCAGAAGTAACCTGATGCTGCGGGTCATCGTCAGCGTCAACACGCCAACTGTAAGCGCGCCCGTGACAACGGACATCGTGCATATCCGCCAAGCCGGGTTTCCGAACGGCACTACAAGATGACTCCACAGGAAACCGAGAAACGCCCAAAGAGGATAGCCCGGCGGATGCGGCACGCCGAAAGTAAACGCGCCCGTGACCAGTTCACCGGAATCTTCGAGAGTGACCTCCGGCGCCATGAAGTGAAAGAACACCAAGCCGGAAAACAGGGCTGTCACAAGGCTCGCAAGCCAGTCTTCCCGCTTGAAAAAGCTGATCATGCTTTCGGCTGGCTCAGCCGACGCCGTGGTGTTTGCCGCCGGAACAGAAGATGTCTTTTCAGAAGCTGTCATAAAGATGTAGTCACTAGAATACGATAGGCGCAAACACGGTGTAATCGCCCAATTTTGCGCGGCCGTTCAAAAAGGCAAGCTCCACCATGAAGTCAATCTCCACAACTTTCCCGCCGGCCTTCTCGATGAGCTTTGCCGAGGCTGCCGCAGTGCCGCCTGTCGCCAGCAAATCGTCAATGAGAACGACCCGATCGCCTTTCTTGAAAGCATCCTGGTGGATGGACAGCGTAGCCGAGCCGTATTCCAGATCGTAAGACTGTTCGAACGTCTTGTATGGCAGCTTCCCTTTCTTGCGGATAGGAACAAGCCCCTTGTTCAGCCGGTCGCACATTGCACCGGCAAACAGGAATCCACGGGCGTCTATTGCCGCTATCTTGTCTATACGCTTGCCGCGGTGGCGATCGACGAACATGTCAATCGCCGTTTTAAAAAGCGTGGGATTAGCCAGAATCGGCGTAATATCCTTGAAGATAATTCCGGGTTTCGGAAAATCCGGAACGTCTCGGATCGCGGCTTTCAATTTCTCCACGCTACCGTCCTGTTTTGGTTTGGCTGCCATGTGTTCTTCCACGCTCCAAACCTATTTCTTCTGCAATGCGGCATGCGCAGCAGCAAGACGAGCTATCGGCACGCGATATGGGCTGCAACTGACATAGTTCAGTCCGGTCTTGAAACAGAATTCCACAGAAGCCGGATCGCCGCCCTGCTCTCCGCAGATGCCGATCTTGAGGTCTTTCCGCGTTGATCTGCCCTTCTGGACCGACATCTGAATGAGCTGCCCGACACCCTTTTGATCTATGGTCTGGAAAGGATCGGCAGGAAGAATGCTCTTCTTCAGATATTCATCAAGGAATGATCCGATATCGTCACGGCTGAAGCCGAACGACATCTGAGTCAGGTCATTCGTACCGAACGAGAAGAACTCCGCTTCCTTCGCCATTTCGTCGGCCAGCAGGGCCGCGCGTGGAATCTCGATCATCGTTCCAATCATGTGCGGTATTTCCTTAACGCCGGTCTTCTTGCAGACTTCCACGTATATCTTCCTGCAGATCGCCTTCTGGTCCTTCAGTTCGTTCACATCGCATGTGACCGGGATCATGATCTCAGGCTTGCAATGTTTGCCGTTCTTTATCAATTCGGCGGCGGATTCGAATATGGCCCGAATCTGCATCTCTGTAACTTCAGGATAGGTGACTCCGAGTCTTACACCACGATGTCCCATCATCGGGTTTGTCTCGTGCAACTGTTCGCCACGTTTTTGGATGTCTTGCACTGTTATCCCGAGTGCCTTTGCCAGCTCGGCCTGCTTCTTCGGGCTCTGCGGCACAAACTCGTGCAACGGCGGATCGAGCAGACGAACGGTAACAGGCATGCCCTCCATGGCCTGGATGGTCGCCTTGATATCGTGCTTCACGAAATGATAAAGCTCGGAAAGCGCCTTGCGCCGTTCCGCCTCGGTTGTACTCAGGATCATTTTGCGCAGCAGGAATAGCGGTTTGTCGCTACCTTCGCCGTAGAACATGTGCTCTGTCCTGAAAAGGCCTATGCCTTCCGCTCCGAAAGCGCGCGCCACCTTCGCATCTTCCGGCGTGTCAGCGTTCGCGCGCACACCCATCGTGCGGAAGGTGTCAACCATCTTCATGAATTTCTGGAAGCGCGGATTCTCCGTGGCGTCCACCATGCACAACTGGCCGGCATAAACGATGCCACGCGTGCCGTTCAATGTGATGGAATCGCCTTCCTTGAAGGTCTTGCCGGCGGCGATCATCTTCTTCGCTTTTGCGTCAACGTGAAGATCACCAGCGCCGACGATGCAGCATTTGCCCCAGCCGCGCGCAACCAGTGCCGCATGGCTCGTCATGCCGCCGCGCGCCGTCAGGATGCCCGACGCCGCTCTCATGCCTTCAACGTCTTCAGGGTTGGTCTCTTCCCGTACCAATATCACGCTCTTGCCTTTTTTCGCCCATTCGACTGCGACCGCTGCTGTGAATACGATTTGGCCGCATGCGCCGCCAGGCCCGGCAGGCAATCCTCTTGTAACTGCCTTGGCTTTCTTCTCGGCAGCCGGGTCAACAATCGGGTGGAGCAACTCGTCGAGCTGCGCAGGCTTGACGCGCAGCACAGCAGTCTTCTGATCTATCAGCCCTTCCTGTAACATATCCATGGCCATGTTAAGAGCCGCCGTGCCTGTGCGCTTGCCGACGCGGGTCTGCAGCATATAGAGCTTGCTTTCCTGGATCGTAAACTCGATGTCCTGCATATCCTTATAGTGGCGCTCAAGTCTCTTCTGGATTGCGTCGAGTTCCTTGTAAATTTTGGGCATTGCCGTTTCCAACGACTGGAGGTGCCTGTTCTGCTCACCCTTCGTGGACTCGTTCAACGGGTTCGGTGTACGAATGCCGGCGACAACGTCCTCGCCCTGTGCATTGACCAGCCATTCGCCGAAGAACTTATGTTCGCCAGTGGCCGGGTTGCGGGTGAAAGCCACGCCGGTTGCCGAAGTATCGCCCATATTGCCAAACACCATTGCCTGCACGTTTGTGGCTGTTCCCCACTCGTGCGGAATTCCCTCGATATTGCGATATGCAATGGCGCGCCGGCCGTTCCAACTCTTGAACACCGCGCCGATCCCGCCCCACATCTGCTCGCGCGCATCGTCAGGGAAGGACTTTCCGAGAACTTCCTTCACGCGCCGCTTGTACTGGACGCACAGGAATTTCAGATCGTCGGCCGTCATATCCGTATCTGTTTTGTAGCCCTTCTTCGCTTTAAGCTCGTTCATGATTTTTTCGAGCTGCTGGCGGATCCCCTCGCCTTCGGCGGGTTCGATGCCTTCGGCCTTTTCCATGACAACATCGGAATACATCGTGATCAGGCGGCGATAAGCGTCATACACAAAGCGCTCATTCTTTGTCTTTTCGATCAGGCCGGGAATCGTCTTGGAGCAAAGCCCCACATTGAGGACCGTTTCCATCATGCCGGGCATGGATTTGCGGGCGCCGGAACGGCATGATACGAGAAGCGGATTTTTGGCATCGCCAAAACCCATTCCCATTTCTTTCTCTACGAGAGCCAGAGCATACTCAACCTGGGCTTCGAGCGCCTTCGGATATTTCATACCGCTCGCAAAATACTCCGTGCAGCATTCCGTGGTAACCGTGAAGCCAGCCGGAACCGGAACTCCGAGCTTGCTCATCTCGGCGAGATTTGCGCCCTTGCCGCCGAGCAGATTACCCATTGACGCATCGCCTTCGGATTTGGATTTGCCGAACGAATAGACATACTTTCTGACGCTTGACTTTGCCATGATGCAACACTCCTTTTTAAATTGAATCCTATGTTAGTAGTTGGAAACAGGCGCGTGACATTACCAGACCGCCCCGGCAAGTCAAGAAATACGGCGGAGCAATCCGGTTCGGCGACTTTCCCTACTTGCTCAATAACATTTTTCAATGAGTCAACGGGTCGGCATATTGTTTGGGCATTTCGGCGCAAGACTTTCATGCTGGATTGCCTTAACTGCGGCGTTGTCCTGTCGGTACGCATATTGACAAGAATAGAACGTCGGTGTCATCCCTGTTCCGCTGTCGCTCGCTTGTAGGAGCGGCTTTATGCCGCGACTGATGAGTCCAACTGGCAGATGAATCATCGCGTAAGAACGGTTGTTCTTCTTAAGAACATGCATTTCGCTCAACACTGTCACGGCGGTCGGAACGACCGCCCTCCCGAAGAATACTCTCGCAAGTCTAGAGGACGTTTCAGGGTCTCCACAAAGTGTCGCCGAATGAGCAAAGCGCTTAGGTGAGGGATTTGGGTTCCGGTTTCGTCACCGATGTATTCACCTTCGGCTCATCGGCACGGAACTGAACAAAACTTCAGCGGACGCGAACGTTCAGTGCAGCTACAGAGCATAAGTCTGGCATTTTCGTATTCTGTAACCACCCTTTCTTATCTCCGTGAGGGTGGCAGCTTTTCAGTAGAATCGAACCTTGGCAGACCAAGAAGAGACGATGAAATGAACGACCCTGAAAGGGTCGCATTCCACAGCCCAGGGCAACGCCCTGCGGAAGATGGAAGAGAAGAAGAAATTGAGGCCGGCGGGAGCGAGATTGGGACGCCGTCAATCTTCGCTCCATTTGGCCTCTTGGGATATGTTTTGGGTTGGACGCGGTCCAGAGGTTGCACCTCGGGCTTACGAATTGCACCCTTTCAGGGTGCTCGGAGAAATGTCAACGGCATGATATGAATCGCCAAGACGAGTTGCGCCACCAGCGCTTCCAGCCAGACGGCAACCACAACTTGCCTATCAAGTTTGCGAGTGTGTAAGGCTGGAAGCTCAGTCTCTCTTTCCCTACAAGAAACTTGCCATAATCGTCAGGCCAGCTATTCAAGCTGACCGTGAGGCTGGTAAAATCTTCAGTTTTGATGCGCTGAGGAATTCGAGTCCAATGCTGGTACAGAAGTCATATCCGGAGCTTCGTCTGAGCCCGCTTTACATCCCTTTGTATCCAATGCAGAGAATCTTTTCTGCCAGAATCGAGGCTTCAGAAAGAACGAAGCGGCGACGCATAGAACCGCTAAATCCACAACAAAAGTTACACGGGTCTGTATATCTGCAATTCTTGGAAATATGTAGATGAGTTTAAGAAAATTATTGATAGCGGAATTAAGGTGAGCGACAAACACATACAACCCAAAGAATCTGAACAGAACTTGCTCGAACTGTTCTTTGCTGAACTTTGCAACGATTGATTCGCTCTCTGTGTCGCGCACATCCTTGGCAAGCGACGCGGCGAACCTCCATGCGAACCACGCCGCCGCACCTCCAGCGCACGCTGCAACCACAATGCCGAGTACGCCCAGCCATTTGTTGTTAATGTGGTCCCAAGTGAAAAAAAGAAAAAAAGGGAAGGCAATCGCTGTCGAGTAGAAAACGTATATTGCGATGATCTTGAAAGCGATAGCCGTCATTTGACGAGTAGTCATATTTCTCCTTCTCTCCACATCAAGTTTACTGGTGGAACGTTACCATGGTATAGCCATGGCATCAAGCAGCCAAAGATGCACAGCGATGATTCGGACAAAGCCCCGTTGCTTTTCGATGAAACTGCTGATATAGTTTTGTGAATTGATATTTGGGTGGAACATGTGTGCTGAAAGGAGGCCGACTTTGTCCAGGAAGAAGTTATTGATAGGATTCTCCACGCTCTGTGTCACGGCGGCGATGGTGTGCGTCGCGGCGCAGAAGGAAATGAATGTCCAGGTTAAAGAAGTGCAAATACGTTCCTCAGCATCTCCGTTTGGAAGTGTTGTCGGTACGGTGAAGGCAGGAAACGCGCTAAAAATAAATCTGGAGCAGGATGATTGGTGTAATGTCACAACAGGTGATGGAGCGATTACAGGCTGGGTCCGGAAATCGTCGCTCACCACGTCAAAAGTCCAGATGAGCGCAGGCGACAACGACGTTGCTGGCGTCTCCAGCACCGAGATGTCGCAGGCGACAAAAGGGTTCACGAAGGAAGTGGAAGTCGAATACGAAAAACGAAACGGCGATTTGAAGCAGTATTTCGCGGAAATAGACAAAGTCGAAAAGATCAAGACATCGCCGGAGGAAATGCTCAAGTTCCTTAAAGACGGCGGAATCAAGGCAGGTGCGCAATGAAGCGCGTCGCATACATGGGCGTGATCGCATTCTTGCTGGCTGTTATTGTCGGCTGCGAAACGCTGGACACTTTGTCTAAAGGCGTGACTACGGTAGGCGTGGCTACCGGTACAATCTCAAGCCAACAGGCCAACTCGATCAACAATAGTGCGTCAGCCGTTGGCAAGACGTTCGACAAGTTGACGCCACAGAACGAATATTACGTTGGCAGAGCCGTCGGCGCTTCCCTGCTGAGCAAGTACAAGTTATACGACAACAAGACGGCCACGATCTATCTCAACACGCTTGGACAGACACTGGCGGTCTTCTCAACCAAGCCTGAGACGTGGGGCGGATACCATTTCATGATCATGGACACCGATGAGATCAACGCGTTCGCGGCGCCCGGCGGACTGATACTTGTATCGCGCGGTCTTTTGCGCTGCTGCAAGAACGAAAACGCCCTTGCGGGGGTTCTGGCACATGAAATCGGCCATGTGCAACTGGAACACGCAATCAACTCCATAAAGAAGAGCCGCATCGCCGAGGCCGGGAAAACACTCCTTGTTGAGGCCGGAAAAAACCTGGCAGGAGAACAAGTGGCCCAACTCACGACGGTTTTCGAAGGCTCTCTCGACGATGTGAAGAACGCCATGCTTAATGGGTACGCGAAATCCGACGAGCTCAACGCCGACAAGGCCGCCGTCGCCATCCTAATAAAGTCGGGCTACGGCCCCGATGGATTAAAGCAGATGCTGCTCGAAATGGATCGCCGTCTCCAGCCAGGCAAAAGCGGATTCGGCAAGACGCATCCCGATCCGATGGTCAGGATAAAAGAGATACAGCCGCTGCTCAATAACGCGCATCCATCCATAATGTCAGCCGAGAGACAGGAACGGTTCGAGAAGGCGCTCGCCGGCGTTTGATGGGCATGTGGTTTATGTCTCGAAGACTCATACACGGCATTGTCATCGGCCTTGTTTCCATGTGCGCCGCTGTTGCCCTGTGGAAGGGCGGCCTGCTTGACTGGCTTGAGTTGCCCATGTGGGACTGGCGTGTCCGGACACTCGCGAAACCAAGCACAGCCACTGACAAAATACGGCTGATCATGCTCGATCAGCAGAGCCTGGACTGGGGCAATGATCCAAGTCGCGCGTGGAAATGGCCATGGCCCAGGCAGTGCTTTGAACCGGTGCTCGCGTTCTGCCGTCGCGGCGGCGCAAAGGCTGTCGGCTTCGATTTCACATTCACTGAGCCTTCGGAAAGCGGCGTCACTGATGACCAAGCTCTGGGCAACGCCATCGCCCAGTCTGGCGATGTGATTCTGCCTGTCATCCTCAGGAACAAAGGCATCGCCACGAACTGGCCCTCGAACATCCCGGACAGATCGCCATCTATACAAGGATTGAAGCAATACCTGAGTTGGCAACGGAGCGCCGCTTTCGCGAAATCGTTCGCCACGTTCCCCATTCCGGAAGTGGCGACAAACGCCGCCGGGCTGGCAGATGTGTATTCGGTCGCCGATCAAGGTGGAGTAGTCCGTCGCGCACGACCATTCGCTGTATTCGACAGACGTGTGTTGCCATCGCTCAGCCTCGCCACGTATCTGGTGGCCAACACGAATGACCACCTGTCCATCGCTGGCAATGAACTCACCGTAGGCAGGCACAAGATACCCCTAGACAAATCCGGCAACGCGGTACTGCGTTACAGGGGCGGTTCCCAGACGCACAAAACCGAGAACATAGCGCGAGTTATCCGGTCGGAATTGCTAATCAGGGACGGGAAGAAACCCACAATTGATCCGTCCTTCTTCAAGAATTGTTATGTCTTTATAGGCAGTTCCGCCTCGGGTCTTCTTGATCTGTCACCGACGCCTCTCGAGCGGATATATCCCAGCGTCGAAATCCATGCCACATTCCTGGACAATCTGCTTTCCGACGATTTCGCGCGCGATCCGCCTGTATGGCTGGTTGTTTTATCCACGCTCTTTTTCAGTTTGGTTGCGGGCATCGCCGGCCGTGTATGCAATAAAGCGTGGCAGACGGTGGTCGTTTTTGCAATCGTTCTCCCGCTGCCGATAGCCGAAGGTTTCGCGCTATACAACTCCAGCATATGGATGCCGATGGCGGTACAGGAAACGGCTGCGACATTCGCGCTCGTCGGCGCGGTGCTCGTCAATTACGCAGTCGAAGGCAGGCAAAAACGGTTCATCAAGAGCGCATTCAAGCAGTATCTCAGCCCGGTGATCATCGAGCGGCTCACCGAACATCCTGAGCAGTTGAAGCTTGGCGGCGAGTCGCGCGAATTGACGATTTATTTTTCGGACGTCCGCGGGTTCACAACAATATCTGAGGGGCTTGACCCGGAACATCTCACGGCCCTGCTCAACGATTACTTGAGCGCCATGTCGGACATCATCATGAGTGAGGGTGGATACATTGACAAATACGAGGGCGACGCCGTAATCGCATTCTGGAATGCGCCGTTGGATCTGGCGGGTCATGCCGATTGCGGCGTACGGGCCGCCCTGCTCTGCCAGAAGAAGCTGGCCGAGATCAGACCTGTTTTGAAAGAGCGTTACGGTAAAGACCTTTTTGCGCGGATAGGCATGAACACTGGCAAGGTGACCGTTGGGAACATGGGTTCGACGCAACGATTCAATTACACGTTCCTCGGCGATGCTGGCAATCTGGCGGCCCGACTCGAAGGAATCAACAAGCAGTTCGGGACGGACATTATGATCTCGGAATATACTGCACGGCAACTCAGCGACGAGTTTGCGTTGCGCGAAATATCGAAAGTGACTGTGGTTGGGAAGAAGGAACCGGTACGCGTTTTCGTGCCCATGTTCAAACAGGAATACGCGGCCAACGCAGCTGTGATCGAGCAATTCGGCGCGGCACTGCAAATGTTCTACAAAGGTGATTTCAAGAAAGCGCTTGAAGCCTTCAGCAGGATCAGCGATAAGGACGCGCCGGCAGAAGCTTACGTGCGCCAGTGCAGGAAGCTGATCGAGACTCCGCCGGTCCAGTGGGATGGCGTGTGGGAGATTACAGAGAAGTAGAGCAAGAAGGTTTCAGCGTTCAGGAGAAGAGATGATACGGATTTCCTGACCACTGAACACTGAAACCTGAAAAGGATGTGAACTTGAAGATTGCAAAGAAGAAGGCCGATGTTTCCCGCGGTTTGACGCTATTAAGGCGCAGCACGACATGGTTCGCGGATTCTCCGGAGCAGGCCACGCTGGAAGCATTCCAGAATACGAACGGGAAGCGCGATTATTGGGTTGAGTTCAATTGCCCCGAATTCACGTGCATTTGCCCGATCACAGGGCAACCCGATTTCGGCAGCATCACAATCCGGTACATACCGGCCAAGCTATGTTTGGAAAGCAAGTCGCTTAAGCTCTATCTTTTCTCGTTCAGGAATTGCGGCATCTTCCATGAAGAAACCGTGAATCGTATTCTTGACGATGTGGTTAAAACCATCAAGCCACGCAAGGCCGTGGTAACAGGCAGGTTCAATGCTCGTGGTGGTATTTCGATCGCAGTCGAAGCGACTCATCCCTGAAATCCACACAGCCATTCATCCACATTTATCCGCCGTGCTTGGAGACGTCGGCCAATTGCATGCGCATGTTCAATAAGCAGCGCATTTTTCGATAGGCACATTAGTAGTTATTGACAGGACAACGTTGTGGTCAATATAGTCTCTTCGATTTTCGGGCGATTAGCTCAGTTGGCTAGAGCACTACCTTGACATGGTAGGGGTCGGAGGTTCGAGCCCTCTATCGCCCACCATCTTT
>CAZASC010000021.1:0-43746 GCA_964487695.1 uncultured Victivallales bacterium | reverse complement strand
CCGTTGGTTTCCGCAAGTTCCCAGTTTCTGATTGGATCGAATGTTCCGTCTTCGCTGAGATCCTTATAGAAGATGTCTACCGTCTGTATGCCGTAACAGGAGATAGCGAGTGTTATCTGCACGCCCCCATTCATAGGCGTAATGCTTGTGACCGATGGAACCATTGCGCTTTCCGAGAAGAGACTGGAATATGGCCTCAATTCATTCCAGATGCGCGCTGTAGTGCTGCTATTATTGTACCAGTAACCTCTGCCCATTATTAGAATATTCGTTATGGATAGTTCGCCCGTCGGGTCTATCAATTGATCGCCGGATAATATTGCATCGCCGTCCAGAAGACTCGTGTTGGTTACGACAATCGGGGTTGAATATGGATAGCCGATGAGATTCAATGACGGAAGGATTGTGGTCGAGTTCGTTAGATCCAATGTGATTTCTCCGGAAAGATAAACAGCCTCCATAAACTCCTGATTGTTCTGAAGGAAGAAACCCTCGCCGGGCGACAGGGTCATGTCAGACGGCGTGAGAGAAACGAGATCAGCGAACCACTTTTTGTCAAGCGTGGGATTGCCGGTACCATCGACTTTCACCGCCGAGATATATTGGGCGTTCGTGTTATCCCACTTGAGGACTTTGTCGGCTTGGTTCGCATTAGTGGAGCCGATGAGTTGGCCTGACAAGATGGCGTTAATCGAATTATCGAGTGGCTTGAACGGATTTGAGACCAGAGTCTGTGCGCCAGAAGGCAATTGAACGCGCACGAAACCAACCGGGCGCGACACAATGATTTGAGAGTGAACGGTGAGCGGAACAAGGACAATAAACAGCACTGCAAAGAGTATTCCGATTCCTGGCGTAACTCGTTTCATGACCACCTCATCTCGCGTACCAGTCTTAAATGACTAACTCACCCCGTGATCAGCAGCTTCAACAAATGACACCATCCCGTATCCTTCACGCTAACACTATCATTTCCAAAATCCTCTCTATCGGCAAAAGTTAACACTTGTTACATGCAGAATTCCTGACCGAATGAAGGGTTGGCGGATTGGAATTGGGTGTCTGTCCGGACAGACACCCAATTCCACGATGAGCTGCGACGACTAACTCTTTCATGCTTTAAATCCCAGTCTCAACACCATGCCCTTTGAATGGCGCACCTTATCCAATGCTTCCAAATATCGTCAACTTTTTTTCAACGATGCACCCGTGGATCACGTGGAAATCAGGAGAAATAGCCGGGATACATCAACACCTCGGATCACCACTACCAGTGGTGCCAATACGCTGGCGAATGCATCGGCCTGTGCCAGTAGCCGGGATGCCAGACCCAACGGCCGCCCCACCAGCCCCACGCGCCTCCCACCCAGACAAATTCAGGGCCAGGGGCCACAACAACCTGCTCGACCACTGGCGCAGGTGGCGGCACCCCCACAACGCCTGCCGCATCGGTTATCTGAGTCTGCGTGTTGATCATGAAGTCAATAATCTTTTCACTGACACCGGAATTCTTCAACTCGACAATATCCGCCGTGCTGAGGCGATACACTGTTCGGGAGTTGCGAATCTGGCTAATGACAAGATCGTCGCCGACCCCGGCCTTAACCAGGGCCTTAATGTCTATAACTGTCAGCGGCTGAACCTGTTCTACACGCTCCAGTGTCTGCGGAGCCTGTGCCCTCAACTGCGCCTCCTGTGCCTGATCCATGCCATGTCCAATGAGACCGCCTACCACCGCGCCAACTGCTCCGCCCACCAGAGCCCCGGCGCCAGGATGTCTGGCCATGCTGCCGATGATTGCGCCCGTGGCCCCGCCGGCCAGCGCTCCTGAACCAGTGTTGTCAGGCATGCCTGATGGAGAGTAACAACCTGTAACCAACACCCCGGCCGCCATAAACGACATTAAGCCAAGACTCAAAACATTCCTCATTACTTTGGTCCTTTCATCTTTTGATCAGATCCATGTCAGATTGAGATCCTGTCAGCTACAATTAAACCAAAAATCACGCACTTCGAGGGTTCATTCCGCCCATATTATGACACAACGTCGAAAGGGACTGGATTATTGCACTTGGATTTTATTCATGAAGGCTTTGCGGTCCTTTTCGCCGGATTTTTCCCAGATTTCTTGAAGATGCTTCTGGATGTCTGGAGAGGCAACAGCGGGAGTGGTTGCGACATTATCCGGCACAATCGATCACGAATACCACGCCATGAAAAGAATCCTGATGCCAACAAACGCAAGGGCCAGTGCCAAGCCGCGGATAATCCACATCCCGCGCACACGGGCAGAAAGCCACGCTCCAACCTGCGCTCCAAACAGCACACCTATACCCAGATAGATTGTCAGGCGCATGCTATCGCGCGAAAATGATCCTGTCGCGATGTGGACAATCGTCCCCGTCAGCGCCATGATCGCTAGAATGAAGTGTGAAGTTGCCGTGGCTATGTGCACAGGAAAGTTGAGAAGACGGACGAGGGCCGGAACATGGACAATGCCGCCGCCAATGCCAAGCAGGCTTGACATGTACCCGACAAGACAACTCAAACACATTCCGAGTTTCAGGTCATACGAAAAGGCATGCGCAGTGCCGTTTGCCTCGACAACATTTCTGGTGAAATGTCCCTTTCTGCCATCTCTTGACGATTCACCGTCTTCGTCTGTTTTCTGAAAAAAGAGGTAGGCCGCCGCCGCTATCATTAACAGGCCTAGAACGGCATTGAACAGTCGGCGAGGCATGTAATTGGTTGTCAACGCACCGGCGATTGCCCCCGGTATGGTGGCAACGGCCAGCAATAGGCCGGACTTATAGTCAATGCGTCCCATTCGTCCATAAGCACATGACCCCGAAAACGCGTTGAAAAATACGACGGCAAGTGAAATGCTGGCGATAGTATCGGGATTTGCTTCAGGATACAGCACCAGGAAAACCGGCACGAGGATGAATCCGCCGCCAGCCCCTATCAATGTACCAATGGCGCCAAGCACAAATCCCAGCGCAATAAACCACAAAGAATGTTCCATTGATCCAACCTATTCCTTCTTCATCTTCGCGTCCATGCCATATTGCAATGAAACAATAGAAGGGGAATGCGCACAGGAAAAAACCTGACGCGGAAGATCGAAATCCCTGATTGCGGACAACCCTTTCGCCGTTGTATTGTGTTGGCGTTCAATCGAAGGAGACATGCCGACCGCATACATAAGAAATATTGAAACGCTCGTGCCGCCTTACGCATATCCCCAGGAATTCGTTCGAGACAGGATGATATGCTGGATGGACGGCGATAAAGAGCGCCGGCTGCTTCGCCGTGTCTACGCGAATTCAGGGATTGAAACCCGGCACAGCATATTGAGCGATTTTTTTGAAGACAAACCCGGGAACCTCTTCAGAATCGGCGACAATGGAAAGCCTGTGGAACCTGGCACAGGGGAACGCAACGACCGCTACGCTGTGGAAGCACGAAAGCTCGCCACTGACGTTGCCGGTCACGTCCTGAAGAGCGGCGGCTTTCCACCTGCCGACGTCACCCACGTCATTACGGCGTCCTGCACAGGTTTCTCCAATCCAGGGGCCGATTATCACATCGTACGGGATTTAGGCTTGAAGCAATCTGTCGCCAGGTTCGCTCTTGGTTTCATGGGCTGCTATGCAGCGATTCCAGCCCTGCGCATGGCTCGCGACTTCTGCCTTGCCGACCCATCCGCAGTTGTCATGGTTGTGGCTATCGAGCTCTGTACGCTGCACCTCCATTTCGAAGACGGCATGGATTCCTTGCTGGCAAACGCAATATTCGCGGATGGAGCGGCTGCAATAGTCGTCAGCGCGAAGAAACCCGACGCCGGTCAACCGGCTCTGCGTCTGGATGGTTTCGCGTCCGCGCTTATCCCTGAAGGCGAAAAGGAGATGGCGTGGCGAATCGGGAACAAGGGTTTTGAAATCGCGCTAAGCACCTACATTCCAGAAATAATCGGAGGAAATATCGTGTCCCTGCTTACGCCAATTCTGGCGGAGCGCGGGATGGCTCTTTCAAATGTCAGCACATGGGCCGTACACCCTGGCGGGAAAGCCATCTTGGACAAGGTGGGAAAGGAACTCCAGCTCAAACCGGAGCAGATCCAGGCCTCGCGGGACATTCTCCGCCGCTACGGTAACATGAGCAGCGCCACGATTCTCTTCGTTCTCAAAGAACTGTTAAAATGCCCCGCCACACCTTCCGGCGACAACAGCATATGCGCACTCGCCTTCGGACCAGGCCTCACAGTTGAATCCGCCCTGCTCACCCGCCAATGAAGGAACGACTCCCAATGAACCTACGTGATTCGTTGAAGAGTCCGGAGAAGAAAAGGCGCTACAACGAGTGGGGCTATTCCGAATCGCGACGAACTACGCATGGTCATGAAAGGAAACGGTCTGAGCATAATGAAATCAAAGCTATTCTTCTTCGGCATGATCGAACTGATCGTGGCCACACGATCCGCCTGAAGCAGAGTCATTGCGACAATCGCAGTGAAGATTCAAATGGAAAATCACAAGAAGGCGCATCCACAAACTTTCAATTCCGGCGCGCCGCGCATAGCACCCGCGTTCTCTCGATGTCAGCAACCGTCACGCTCAGCCGTGCCAGCAAATCTGACGAAAGCGCTTTCGCGAGTATCTCGCCGGTGAAATCGCTCATATTGACAAAATGCGCCACAAAGATCAGGCCGCCTGGTTCCGAGAAATCTTCCCTCAGCAGTGGTGTATGGTGCCGAAGGATTCCCTGCCTCAGGGCATTGGAGAATCCCCACTTGTGGAACAGCGTCTCACCGATGCGGCAATGGTCCAACCCGTAGGCGCGGCGCTCGTCTTCCAAAACGGTGCGCATCGCCTCCGGCGGGGTTCCCAACAGGCTGATCGGTATGTCGCCGGCGGCGGCCATCATCACGACGCGGCCTACGTCGTGGGTAAGTCCCGCCAGGGCGGCACGGTCGCACTCGTCCGTGGTCAATCCCCGTATCTCAGCGAGTCCCATGCATGCGGCTGCGATATCGCGAGAGTGGGCGATGTATGCATCCCATGCGTGCGGTACCGCGCCGTGGCCTCGCACGGTCTCGACGGCATACGCTGTTCCAACGAGCTCTGCAAGTGTCTCGACGGCCACGATATCAAGCGCGTCATGTATCGTCTCGACTGACTTCCCATGCGACTCGCGCATGCATGAGGCATTGGCCAGCCACAGCAGATTTGCGCATAAGCCAGGGTCTGTGGCCACGATCGCTGCCACGTCAGACGGTTTCGCCCGGCCTTCCGCAGCCCGCCGGAGCAGCAGATCCACGCTCAGATCCAGCGGAGGCAGCCGCTGAATCAGTTCAGCAACTTTCACGCTCAGATTTTCTGAATCGTCCGGCACCAACGTTTCTCCTTCCTGTTCACATCATAGCTATGTGATAAACCTTTTCCAAATGTCATAAGTGTTCTCACTTTTCTTGCACACTCCATGTCTTTCCATCAAACCTCAGACGAAGCTCATTACTCTGTATGACAATGGGCTGGCCCTTGAATTCCTTTTTGATACCACCCAAGTTATCATTTGGGCCAAGCCCGAGCAACCCTTCATGCTGATACTCCGAAAATGCAGCGACAGCCGGGAAAATCTCGAATGATGACCGCTTAATGACTGATGCAACATTCCTGGACAACGCCGTCATCGTTGCATTATGTCGAACATTATGTAGAATAGACATGGCAACTTGATACAGACTAATGTCGATTAAACAGAAGGAGAAAAGGCATCATGAAACTCAAGGGCAAGAATGACGAAATTGAGATTGAGTCGATTACAGAGCAGGAGTTCAGCCATGTTGGAACAGCAAACGAGTGGATAAAAGACGGCAATGTCAATATAACGGGCAAATTGCAGGATCAGGCTCAACCCTTGAAAAAGCAGCAAAAGAAAATGCATAAGTAGTTTCAAGATCGCCCAACAGAGATAAGAAAGACAATATTCATGCGCCTGAAATGCGTTTGAGGCACGCCGTTATCGTCGCAAACCTGTGCTCGTGCCTGGGCAAATGTGTCGGCATGCAGGTTCGTGGCGATCATGATAAACTTTTCATCAACTCCAGTCGCAGTATGTTCAACGCCGTTTTGGCCGCGCGGTCACGAACCATGTCGCGATCGCCCGGGAATCTAAAACATTCAGCTCTGACGACCGGATGATCTGGCGCATTCCGGGCCATGGCAACCCAGACAGTGCCGACGGGCTTATCGTCACTGCCGCCATCAGGGCCGGCTACACCAGTGATCGCCAGCGCATAGTCGGCGTCGGTTTTATTCACCGCGCGCTCCGCCATAAGACTTGCGACCGGCTCACTTACCGCCCCGTGCCTGATTATGATCTCCATTGAGATTCCCAATTCCAGCTCCTTGAGACGATTCGAATACACCACCCAGCCACCCCGATAGTAAGCGCTCGATCCAGCAACATCGGTAAGCAGTTTGCCAACCATGCCACCCGTACAGCTCTCCACTGTGGTGACCGTCTTACGCCGACTCTTGAGCAGATTCCCCACAGCCTGGGCTAGCGATGTGTCTCCCCGTCCGAAAACGAAATTGCCAAGTCGCTCTTCCACCTGCCGCACAACAGTCGCCAATTCGTGCTCAGCCTTGCCTGCCGACGGAAAATCGCTCCGAATGCGAACGGTCACCAGTCCGCCTGAAGCTGTGGTTCCGACGAGCGGATTGCGATCGCGCCGCATGAGATCGCCAAGCTTTTCGGCAATCGACGATTCGCCGCCCCCGAATGTCCGCACGGCTTCGGTGAGAATCGTGCGACCTGACCGATTGCGCACAGTCGGCAGAACATGTCTATCAAACATGCCTTTCATCTCGCCGGGCACGCCGGGAAGCGCGAACACGCGGGCACCGCCAATTGTCGCCGCTATGCCTGGCGCCGTGCCAAAATCATTTTCCAGCACATCGGCGCCGCGCGGACACAATGCCTGCACATGGTTTGTCTCAGGCATGGGACGACCGAGTTTCTGGAAGAACATGCGTATCCGTTCAAGCGATGGTTCATGCAAGTCCAGCGGCACGCCGAGGACACGGCCCAACGCTTCACGAGTAAGATCGTCACTGGTTGGACCGAGCCCGCCGGTAAGAATAACCAGCTCCGCAGCCTGCGCGCCTTCGGCGAGTTCGGCTATGATCGCGTCGAGATCATCGCCGACGGTTTTGTGATAGATCGTCATCACTCCATGCGCGGCGAGTCTCTCACTGAGCCAAGCCGAGTTTGTGTCCACATTCTGCCCCAGCACCAGTTCATCGCCGGTTGCAAGTATTACCGCATTCATGTGTGAAAGTGTAAGCCACCCGGCATGCGCCGGTCACGAACTTTCCACCTTCCGTCAATGCATCGCTTTCTATGGCTGACGCCAGATCAGGTGACCCGTCTTACAATGACTCCACCATCTATCATGAGATTCCGACTGGTAACCGACGGCTGTTGAGTTTCCCAGGATTTCTGTTATTGTATCTTCTTCTTTACAGAAAGGAGAAACGACATGCTGAAATTTTCAGTGAACGACAAACTTTGCATACGCTGCGGCCTGTGCGTCGCGGATTGTCCAACCCGCATCATAGAACGGAAGGGCGATGAGCCACCGTTCATAAGCCCCGAACGGGAGGCAAATTGCATGCAGTGCCAGCATTGCTTCGCAGTCTGCCCCAAAGCCGCCATTTCGATCTTTGGCAGAAACCCTGACGACAGTCTCAAGCTTTCGGCGAACGTCCTTCCCAACCTTGAACAACTGTCGCGACTCGTGCGCGGACGGCGCAGCATCAGGCATTACAAGGATGAGAACGTCTCTCCGGCATTGATCAGCAAACTGCTCGAGACACTGGCCAATGCGCCCACAGGCGTCAATCGGCGGGAACTCACTTTTTCGCTCATCAGCGACAAAACCGTCATGCACAAGCTGCGGCTGAAGGTCTTGGAGTCGCTCAAAACAGCGGGCGCGAACGGACGCATCCCCGCACGGTTTTCGTATCTGCATGACGCCGCATCGTTCTTCTTCGAACACAACAATGACATCATTTTCCGGACAGCGCCGCACGCCCTTATCGTTTCGGCACCGCCGGATGCTCCGTGCCCGGGTGAGGATGTTTCCCTTGCGCTGGCCTATTTTGAACTCCTGGCGCAGAGCGCAGGTCTCGGCACATGTTGGTGGGGAATGTTCAAAATGGTGATGGAGACACTCCCTGAATTGAAACCGATTGTGGGACTGCCTGCTGGTCATATCTACTATGCCATGCTTTTCGGAACGCCTGCCATCAGTTTTCCACGCACTGTCCAGCGGGATGACGCTGCTGTTGTCAGGAATGTAGTTTTGTAGGTAATGGTTCGGACGAAAATAATCGCCCGGTCTGGTGGCCGGGCCTGCAAAATGGATAATAGAATACAGGAGGCTTCATGAAAGTTGTCGCGTTCAATGGAAGTCCAAGGAAGAACGGAAATACCATCTGCCTCATCGAGAAGGCATTGAAGCCACTCGAAAAGGCGGGCATCGAGACCGAGATCGTCCAGATCGGAGGAAAACTGATTCACGGCTGCATCGCATGCTATAAATGCTTTGAGAATAAGGATTGCCGCTGCATTCAGCGCGATGATGTTGTGAACGACTGCATCAAAAAGATGAAAAAAGCCGATGGGATCATCCTCGCCTCGCCAACCTACTTCGCCGACATCACTCCGGAGTTGAAAGCGCTGATTGACCGGGCAGGGCTGGTCTCCAGGGCGAACGGTAATTTTCTCAGGCGCAAGGTCGGCGCGGCCGTGATAGCCGTGAGGCGGGCCGGCGCGATTCATGCCTTCGATACAATCAACCATTTCTTCCTGATCAGCGAGATGGTCATTCCAGGCTCATGCTACTGGAATATCGGCTTCGGCCGTGAGAAAGGCGAAGTCAAGAAGGACAAGGAAGGCATCGCCACAATGACCATGCTTGGAGAGAACATGGCCTGGTTACTGAAAAAGCTCAGGTAAAATGCGATTTTCGTGACGCGAGGCAAATCATGTTGTCGCGAAATGTTTTATGTTACGGCAGCGAAGAGAGGTTGCCCGATAGTATCGCACTGCGGGCTGGCCCTCTTTCCCTCACCTTCGAGAACGGCGAGATCAGGCGCATCAAACTCGGCAATCTCGAAATCCTTCGGCGCATATACGTGGCGCTGCGCCTCAAGTACTGGATCACCGTACCGCCAAGGCTGTCATCAGTGCGCGTTGAAATAACCGATGACACGTTCCGGATCGCATTCGATGCCGTTCACAAACAGGGCGAAGCGCATTTTCGCTGGAAGGGCACAATCACAGGCGACGAACGAGGGACGATCACGTTCAAGATGGATGGAGAGGTACGTTCCACATTCCAGCGAAGCCGCATCGGTATTTGCGCGCTCCATCCGATCGAAGGTTATTCAGGCCAGCCATGCACTGTGGAGAAATCAGACGGCACAAAAGAAGAAGCTTCGCTTCCGATCCTGATCGCGCCACACCAGCTATCCCTCGATGTCCGCGCGTTCTCGCGCGAGATTCTGCCTGGCGTCCGGGCCGAAGTGCGATATTCCGGCGATACATTCGAGATGGAAGATCAACGCAATTGGAGCGACGCTTCCTTCAAGACCTATTCGACGACGCTCGCATTACCGGTTCCCGTCGAAGTAAAATCGGGCATGCGCATTTCACAGTCCGTCACGTTGAGCATAAGCGGCAAAATGCCTCCTCCGTCGCCATCCACAGTCGAGCAGCCGGGAGTCGCGCTTTCGATCAGTTCAGTTCCTGTCGGACCATTGCCCGGCGTCGGGCTCGGCCAGGCATCGCATGGTCTGCCGCTGACATCTCATGAGATTCTCAGGCTGGAACTTCTGCGGCTCTCCCATATGCGCGTTGACATGAAACTCTTCCAGCCTGATTGCGAACCGAAGTTGATACTGGCAACCAGCGATTCAAAGTCGCTGAAGGTGCCGCTGGAACTTGCGATCTTCCATTCCGACAAGCTCGAAGAGGAATTGAAACTTCTGGCTGACCTGCTTAAGGAATGCCGCCCGGCAGTGCGCCTCTGCCATGTGTTCAACATGGGCGGAAGCACGACAACGGCCGAACATCTGAAGCTTTTCCGCAAAGTCATCTCCGACTTCGACGGCAATATCAGCGTGGGATCGGGCACCAATAACTATTTTGTGGAACTCAATCGCAACCGGCCAGGCGCCCTGCCGGCGGACAGCCTGTGTTACTCCATGAACCCGCAGGTACACACCTTTGACAACGACGCAATTGTGTACAATATCGGCGGCCAGGAATGGACAGTTCGAACCGCGAAGGAGTTTGCCGCCGGGCGATCCATCTCGGTGACACCAGTTACATTGCAGCCCCGGTTTGTTCGCGGTGCGCCCGACGACGTTCAAATCGGGCCAAACGGATTGCCGAGGTGTGTTGACCCGCGGCAGATGTCCCTGCTGGGTGCAGCCTGGACTGTCGGTAGCATTCGCCACCTTTCCGAAGCTGGAGCAAACAGCCTGACCTATTACGAGACCACTGGCTGGTGCGGAGTCATGGAAACAGAAACTGGCTCATCCGCGCCGTACAAGTTCCATTCGATCGCGGGCGCGGTTTATCCTATTTATCACGTGCTGGCCGACATAGGTGAATTTGCGGGCGGTGAAATCCTACCAGTAATCTCAAGCGATAGGCTAAGAATCGAGGGACTTGCTTTGCGCGCAGGCTCTCGAACACGCATCCTCGTTGCGAACATGAGCCGCGACTCGCAACGCGTGACAGTGGACAAGCTGCCGACACAAACGAGCGTGCGCCATTTGGACGAGACCAATGCGGAAGAAGCGATGCGTCATCCGGAAAAATGGCGCAAACAAGAAGGCCTGCTCATGCAGCCCGTAAACGGCCGCCTCGCCATCGAAATTCTCCCCTTCTCCGTCGCAACGCTCGACTGCGGGTGAGTGCAACGCTGAGGACCGCCTTGGTTTGCTCACTGCGAGACAGGGCGTTCTCTTTTTATCACTTTCGTCAGGAGCGTTGTCTCGGGGATTTTGAACAGGACCGTCAAAACTAGATAGGAGCCAGCGCCAGCGACAAGACCCGCAGCGAGCGACAGTAGCCGCCCGGGAAAACCCGCGGCAAGACCTGCGGCGAAATGGGCCGCATAAAATGCAAAACATGCCGAGAAGAGCGTGGAAACTCCGATCTTTACCGAGAAGTCGAGCCACGTCAAAGCAACTCCCAATCTTATCTCTCTCCTGAGATAGAACAATAATTGCAGCGAATTGACTGTCGCCAGCACTGCTGTTGATAAAGCCACGCCTACATGGCCCATTCCAAGCAGATTAACCAAGGCAAAATTAGACGCAACATTAACACTGATCCCGAGGAGACTCACCATCAGCGGAGTGCGCGGTTTGTCTAACGCATAGAAACACGGCACCACAACTTTGATGACCGCATAACTTGCCAGCCCGATTGAATACGCCCGCAATGCGAGGGCTGTCTTCTCGGTGTGAACCGCAAGAAAATGTCCGTGCTGATATATTGTTCCAATGATCTCCGGCGCCAGCGCGAACAAGCCGGCTGCGGCAGGCAGAACAAGGAAGAGCGTCAGCCGGAGCGATTCTTCCACGGTCTTTCCGAAAGCGGCCAGATCGTCCCTTGCGTGAAGCCGGGAAACCGCCGGCAGCGTGGCAGTCGCGATTGCGACCCCGAACATGCCGATAGGCAGTTGCATGAGCCTGAACGCGCAGTTGAGATATGAACGCGCGCCGTCAATCTGTGAGGCAAACATTCCATTCACTAGTACGTTCACCTGCACGGCGCTGGCCGCAATAACGCTGGGCCACATCAAGCGCCACACCTGACGCAACCCTGCATCGTTAAAATCCACATGCCATCCGAAGCGGAACCCCAGTTTCCATAAGGACGGCAACTGAATCGCCAACTGCGCCATCCCGCCTATCAAAACGCCGGCGCTGACGCCGTAGAGTGCCTTCGATGTGAAATGCGGATGCCGCCAGTTTGCCTGCGGATCGAAAACATAGGCCAGCGTTACGCCGAGCACAACTGACACAATATTGAAGACCGTCGAAGCGGAAGCAGGCAGACCAAAAATGAACCTTGCGTTGAGTATCCCCATGACGACAGCCGCCAGCGATACGAACAGGATGAACGGAAAAAGAATCCGGGTCAGCTGCACCGTCAGCTCAAACTTACCTGGCACATTGTGAAAGCCGAAATTCGTCACCTGCACTATGGGCGCGCTGAGAAAAATTCCAGCAATACAGACGGCTCCCATCACCAGAAGCATTGTCGAAAACAGCAGATTCGCCAGCGCCCAAGCCGGCTTCTCGCCGCCCTTTTCCCAGGTCTTCACGAACGTCGTAGTGAATGCGGTGGAAAGCGCGCCTTCTGCAAAGAGGTCGCGCATGAGGTTTGGAATCTGGAAAGCCGCAAGAAATGCGTCAAGGAAAGCCGTTGCTCCAAACATCGCGGCGAAGACCACTTCGCGCACCAGCCCAAACACGCGCGAGCCGATCACAGCCAGCCCGACAACACCGGATGAATGTGCGACGCTTTTCATGACATCGTGAAAGATTCGCCGGGACGCAGAGTGACCAGCTTCTCAGGCGCGGGAACATGATCGCATAAGTCCGGCAGGAACGTGCCAGCCTTTTGCTGATCGAGTTCCTCGTCCGTGAGATGCATGAGGAACCAGCGACCCGGTTTGACTGCCTCTATGAATTCGACCCAATGCGCTCCCTGCCATGTGGCAATGAACAAGGCGTCAATTCGACCCAGCTCCGCGACATCGATGCGACTAGTATCCTCGTTGTCACCATCGTGAAAGAACCTGAAGCCCGGCATTTCCACAAGATAGGAATTGTGATCCGGCGAGTGGAATGTCCTGAATGCCGTGATTCGCGCCATCGGCAGGTCAACGCTTGCGCTTGCAGCGCTGCCGGTTTTCATCAGCACAGGCTCTAGCTCGATTAGATCGTCCGATTGAAGCGTGCCGCACATTTGCGCGGAAGATTTTGGTAGGGCGGGGCCGCCGGAGCCGCCGTTTGTTGCTAACGGCGCATGTTGTGCCCGCGCCCTACCTTTGACGGCACCACCTTCCAAGTCTCCGGTTCGATCACAGAGCCGATTTCTAAGCCGTCCGATTACTCCTGCCGGGCCCACGACTTTCGCCCCTGTTCTGGATACCACATCAACCACACCTGCCTCGTCAAAATGGTCAGGATGACGATGTGTGATGAGAATCAAGTCGGCTTTCTTCACATCGCGCGCCATGACATACGGAGCAGCTCCGACCCAAAGCGCGGGAGTATAGAAAGAGTCCACGTAAATGATCGTGTCGCCTGTGACTATCTTGAATCCTTCATTGCCAATAGCTGTGATTTCTGCGTTCATTCACGGCATACTGGCACAATCGCCAGCCTTTGTGAAGAGCCGAGAACCGGGACTGCCATTCCTGCTTGTCATGCGCCCGCATAGCTATACTATCTATTGCATGCGTAAAGAAGACAGTTTGGACGTAATGACAGCCACAATCGCGGTCGTGGTGGATGCGGCGGCAATCTTCGGAGGCCTGATGTGGGCCACGTGGCTGAGGTTCGATCTTGTGCCGCTCAGATTCGGAAAGCCTGCGGATGTATATGAACTTTATGCGATCGTCGCAGCCATTGCGACGCCAGTGTTTATTCTCGTTTTCCGATTGCTTGGACTTTTCGTTCGACCTCAAATCGGCACATTTCTCAACAAGATACCCAGATTGATAAAAGGGACGGGGCTGGGAATTTTGCTCACAGCAGTCCTCGCATTCTCGTTGAAGAACGAGATCAAGGTTGATTTCTCCCGTATCGTGCTCGGCATTTCTTTTTTCACGGTGACATTCCTGATTGTGCTGGAACGATACATCCTTTACAGGATCGAATGGAACCTCGCCAGACATAGCAGCGCAAAGAACAATGTCCTTATCCTCGGCACGGATTCCGTTGCCGCCCACGTCAAACGCACGCTTAAGAAAGAACCCATGCTTAGATCCAACGTTATCGGTTTTATGCAAACTGATAAAACTGCACCCGATACAAACATATCACCCGATGAAATCAAAGGTTTCATGGGCGACCTCGCCGCGTTTGTCGAGAAGAACGAGATTCACCAGATAATCCTGACGGCTCCCAACCTTCCGCACGATCGCATTGTTCAGATCATTCTCCTGTGCGAGAGGAATCTTATCACTTTCAACATGGTTCCAGATCTCTTTCGGATTATGACCAGCAGCATGGACGTGCAGTCGCTTGACGACATTCCGCTGCTTGGCATAAGCAAATGGCCGCTAGACTTTTTCTCGAACCGCATGCTAAAGAGAACTGCCGATGTCATCGGCTCGATTGCCGGGCTTGCAATAGCGGCGCCTGTCATAGCGGCCCTTGGCGCAATAGTCAAACTGGCATCCCCAGGCCCGATCTTCTTCCGGCAGGATCGCTGCGGTGAAAATGGGCGAACGTTCACACTCTACAAACTGCGGACAATGGTGGCCGATGCCGAGAAGGCGACAGGGCCGGTTTTCGCCGCGGAGAACGATCCCCGCACGACAAACATCGGCGCATTCATGCGGCGACACAATCTCGACGAACTACCACAGTTGTGGAACGTTTTTAAAGGCGACATGAGCCTCGTCGGTCCGCGCCCGGAGCGCCCTCATTTTGTGGAGAAATTCAAGGAAGATGTTGATCGCTACATGTGGCGACACGTCTCCAAACCGGGCATGACCGGCTGGGCGCAGGTCAACGGTCTCCGTGGTAACACCAGCATCGAAGAGCGGATTAAATATGACCTGTACTATCTTGAGAACTGGTCGCTCGCCTTCGATTTCAAGATACTGATGCGCACCATCTTCGCCAGCGACAATGCCTATTAAGAACCGCTCCTAAATTGTCCTTGCTCATTGGCGCGGGGATTATTACGAATACGGCATGTTCGATATGCAATCGCATTTCAAGGTAAGAAGGAAGCTGGTCGATGCGGCGCTCGATGCCGCAATACCGCCCGCCGGAACGCAGCCGGCAACGATTCACAAGGCAATGCGATATAGCGTCTTTTCCGGTGGTAAACGGATTCGCCCGATCATCTGTATGACTGCGGCGGAAGCGACAGGCGGTCGCGCCAGAGACGCGATTCTACCGGCCGTTGCACTGGAACTTCTCCACACTTACACGCTGATTCACGACGATCTGCCCTGCATGGACGATGACGATCTGCGGAGGGGCAAACCTACTTGTCACATCGTTTTCGGCGAGGCCAATGCGGTGCTGGCCGGCGATGCGCTTCAGGCGCTCGCATTTGAAATACTCGCATCAGCAAGGGTGCCAAAGAAATATCGCCAAAGCATGCTTGTGACGGAGATGGCTTGCGCAGCTGGCAGCCGCGGTGTTGTCGGCGGGCAGGTTGAAGATCTGGCCTTCGATAATCGCAAACCAACTGCGAAATCAGTCGAATTCATTCATACGCATAAAACAGCCGATCTTTTTCGCGCTGCGGCACGAATGGGCGCTATTGCCGCAAATGCCACGGCCGGTCAGCTTCGCGCCCTGACGACCTATGGCGTCAATCTCGGCATGGCGTTTCAGATTGCCGACGATCTGCTTGACGCTCCGCCTGACGCTGCAGATGCATCGAGGCAGAAAAGTGAACGGGACGGGGCCAGTTGCTTATCGGTATACAAACGCGATGCGGCGGAACGGAAAGCGGAGAAGCATATACGGAAGGCCATTGTGGCGTTGAAATCCATCCCGCACGCAAGATCAGAACCTTTGATTGCGATCGCACAATTCGTAATTGAGCGATCGCTCTAGAACATTGCACAAACTGGCTGACGGATTGACTCAAGCGGAAAGGAAACGTCGAGAAAACGGACTGCGACACGCCCCGCATCTGCTGATTGGGAGGGCACGCATGTCGCGCGTCTTGACTCAGCCAATCGCCCAGTCCACAAAAAGGGGCTTGACGTAAATGCGCAATGATGTGAAAAGATCACAGATTTTTGTGGGAGCCGTCGAATAGCAAGGATTGGTGCAATGAGCGACGAATTGGATGACCTGAAATTGACCGCGACACACGAGTGGGTACGCAAGAAGGCGAAGACAATCGTCGTGGGCCTAACCGACTTTGGACAGCAACTGCTTTCCGACGTAACTGGCGTCGAGCTTCCTGAACCCGACGATGTGCATTACAATGTGCGCGACGAGCTCGGGGTTATCGAATCGGTCAGAACCACGGTTGATTTCCATGCGCCTGTTCGCGGCACTGTCGTAAAGGTGAACTCAGAGCTGTTGGCTAATCCGGAGCTGGTCAATACCGATCCCTTCGGCAAGGGCTGGCTGGTTGAAATGAAACCGGACGACATGGCCGAGGTTGACGAACTCATGGATTTCGACGAGTATGAGGCCAGCCTGCCGGACGAAGACGAGTAGCTGGCGATCGTCTTTCCCGGTCCCGGCTCCAACACTGAAATGAATCGTTCCGGCTGAGAGCCCATGATCAAAATATCCCCCATGTTGATTTACATTCTTGCCGGCATTGTTTCCTATCTGCTGGGTGCAATTCCCTTCGGCCTGATAGTAGCGCGGTTCAAGGGCGTTGACATCAGGAAGATCGGCAGCGGCAACATCGGAGCCACGAACGTTTTCCGGTCGGTGGGCAAAGGTCTTGGGATATTCACGTTCATCTGCGATATGTTCAAGGGATTTGTTCCCGCGCTCATTTTTCCCCTCGCGGCAATTTCGGCGTTCGAGTTTCCGGACGAGCAGAAGTTTCCTCTCGCGCTCGTCTGTGGTTGCGCCGCGATTGCCGGCCACAACTGGCCCGTGTATCTGCGATTCAAAGGCGGCAAGGGCATCGCGACCAGCGCCGGAGTCCTGCTTGGAATAGCGCCGGGGTGCGTTGGAATCGGCATCGCGGTGTGGATGGTAGTATTTCTGCTGAGCCGTTACGTCTCGGTCGCATCAATAGTGGCGGCTGTGGCGGTTGGAGCATCGTCGTGGTGGCTCTACTTCAAAGACAGCAAGCTGCGCCCAGTTGCCTTGACAATCCTCGCAGCACTTGCAATCTGGCGGCACAAGAGCAATATTTTGCGGCTGATCAACGGAACTGAAAACAGGTTTGAATTTGGTAAGAAGAAGTAGGAGAGTTACCAGTAATTCTTTCACGGCGCGGCAGAACCATAAGGAAGTGAATTATCTCGCCAAGGCGCAAAGCGCGCAAAGTTGTTGAAACTTGGCGTTCTTTGCGTCTTTGCGAGAAATCTTCTCACGGAAAACTGGAGACAAAATGGCGGCGAGAATCTCGATAATAGGCGATGGCGGCTGGGGAACGGCGCTCGCGCTCCTTCTTCTGGAGAACGGACATCATGTGACCGTCTGGGGACCATTTCCCGATTACATTAAAACCATTCAGCATCGACGCGAAAACGAACTTTACCTGCCGGGCATCAAACTTCCTGCTGAACTCAATTGGACGGCCGACCGGGAAGCCGCAACCGAGAAAGCCGATGTTGTCGTTCTTGCCGTTCCGACAAAGTTCATGAGACCCGTGCTTACGTCATTCGCAGGCGCAATACCTGCGTCATGCCGCGTTGTCAGCGTTGCAAAAGGGCTTGACCAGCAAACTCGAAAACGCATGACCCAACTTGCAGAGGAAATCATCGGCCACTCTCCGGTGGCTGCTCTGTCAGGGCCAAGCCATGCCGAAGAAGTTTCACGCAGGATTCCGACAGCGGTGTGCGTCGCATCCAGTGACAAGGAGCATAGTCGCATTCTGCAGAGCATCTTTTCGAATTCACGCTTTCGCGTTTATACGTCGGACGATGTCGCAGGCGTCGAACTCGGCGGAGCCCTGAAGAATATTGTGGCCGTAGGCGTAGGCATAAGCGATGGAATCGGCTTTGGCGACAACACGAGGGCTGCGCTGATCACACGCGGTCTGGTTGAGATTACCCGACTCGGCTGCGCGCTCGGCGCAAAGCAGGCTACTTTTGCCGGCCTTAGCGGTCTGGGCGATCTTATTGTGACATGCACGAGCCGATTCAGCCGCAACCGCGGCGTCGGCGAACGGCTGGGGCAAGGAGAGACGATTGACCACATCCTGAGCGACATGAAACAGGTGGCCGAAGGAATCTGGAATTGTTCAGTAGCCCGTGAACTAGCCCATGAGAAGAACGTGGAAATTCCAATTACCGAACAGGTCTATGCAGTTATTCACAACGGGAAGGATCCCAAGGATGCCGTCACCTCACTGATGAGCCGCGATCTCAAGGCCGAGGGCTAGGCCATATTTCTTATTTCGTTTTCCCGGTATCCGGGACTGTGTTCCGTTTCTGCCATAACAGACCGGCGATCGAAAGCAGCTGGCTGACCGTCCAGTAAAGCACAAGGGCCGATGCCATGTTGTAGAACATCGCCAGGAAGATTATCGGCATATACATCATCATCTTCTGCTGCTGGGGATCGCCAGCAGCCGGCTGCAATCGCTGCTGCCATATCGTTGTGGCGGTCATGAAGAGCGGTAGTATGTTGATGGAACCTATCATTGACATGGGGAATACGTTGAAAATGGCTGCGCCTGCCCATAAGCCCTCCGGCGCGCTCAAATCCTTTATCCAGAGAAAATGCGCATATCGTAATTCGACCGCGCTGCGCAGCACTGTGAAAAGCGCGATGAAGATTGGTATTTGCAGGACTATCGGCAGACAACCGGCCATCGGATTGACTTTGTGCTCCTTGTACAGGGCCATTACTTCCTGATTCATCTTCTGGGGCTTATCCTTGTACTTCTCTTTAATCTGGTTGACTAGTGGCTGGATCTTTTGCATTTCCTTCATGCTCTTCATCGCCTTTCGCGTGATCGGGAAAAGGATGAGTCTCACAATGCATGTCAAAAGAATTACCGCCAAACCATAATTTGGAATAACCGAGTAAATGGCTGTCATGGTCAACAGCAACGGCGGGCAAAGCCATCCGAACCATTTGCCGAACTCCATTACATCAAGTTGATGATTGGCGAGCTGCTTTAAAGCCGAATATTCCTTTGGCCCGACATAGTAGCTCGTTTCGGTTTCGAAGCTCTCTCCGGGTTGAATGACTTTCTGCGGCAAGATGAGAGTGGCCGAGACGGAAGCGATCATGAGTCCGTTGGAATGCGTCATATCTCTTTGCGCCTGAAGTTCGAATTCCTTACCGTTGACAGACGGTTCAAGAATCTGCACGAAAAATTTGCTCTTTGCCGCCACCCACGCGACAGGAGTCACGATCAGCTTGGACACCGTTGGCGGCATGAATTCCACATTCTGCCTGCTGCACCCAAGGAAACCGGATCTGACGCCAAAGAATCCCGGCAAGTCACCACCCCAATTTTTCGTCGGATCGCCACCGGTGGCCGGCAACGTGTCCAGACCAAGATACGATATTGTACCTCGCGTGGAGCCTGTCGAAGCGGCAGCGGTCTCGCGCATTGGCCCGACAGCCATGCCGCGCGCCGGTAATGTCAGCGGGGACGTGGTGCTGTTGGAGAAAACGTCCACGATTTGTAGTCTATAGCTGTTGCTGACCGATATAGTTCGCTCAAAGGAAAGCCCATCCTTCGTCAGCCTCCCGACCCGAACTGTCTTTCCATCTTTAAGAACTGCGACGTCATAGTCTTCGTTTGTGGAGACGCCAGGCAAGCCACTGAACGACAAGGCTGAGTCGCTGGAAAAATCGAGGCTGACAGGAGCGCTGTCCTGCGCCTGCGTAGCCTTGTATTTCTTGAGTTCCACTGATGCAATGCCAGCGCCCCACGAAGACACATGCACGTTCATCAAGTCATTGGAGAGAACCACGATCTCTTCGCCTTTGGAATGTCCTGTTTGCTCCGCTTGCGTTATCCCGATCTCGGCCTGCTTGCCAGATTCAGGTCTGGCCAGTATTTCTGTTGGATTTCGCAGGGCCACCGTAGATTCGGCCGCGAGACCGTTCGTGCCGCCAGAGTGCATCGGCGCATTGGCTTTCGGCGGCGGCGGAACGTAGTTAAGTTTTTGTATGTAGCCCCACCCCAGCAGGCACATGAAGAGCGCAACGACTATGATTGTTTCCTGTTTATTCATGGTTCAAAATGCATTTTATGTTTGCTGGTTCCGGCACGAAGTCCACCCCGCCAGGGTGAAAAGGATGACACTTGCACAATCTCACGATCGTCAGCCACAGCCCTCGGAGGCAACCATGCTTCTCTATGGCCTCCACGCAGTAAGAAGAGCAGGATGGATAGAATCGGCAGCGGTTGCCCAACAGAGGAGAAAGTGTGAGCTGGTACAATCTAACGATTAGAACGAACAAGCGTTTCATCATCGCTTCTCTTTCAGGATTCGCGCCTTTTCGGCCAGAATCAGAAGATCCTTTTCAACCGCCTGAACTTTCACGTCGCCGATTCTCGCCCTTGCCAAAATAACCACATCGAAGTCGCCGCCAAATCTGAATCGATTCAGGCGGTATGCTTCTCTGAGCAGTCTTTTTGCCCTCGCCCGGTCAACGGCCCTTCTAAAGGTCTTCTTGCTCGCTACTACGCCTAGACGCAAACCGGCATCCGGCGCCCCTCTGAGCCATATCACCATGAAGCTGCCGACATACTTCCTGCCCGTGTTGAAAGCTTCTCGAAAAATACGCGATCCGATGATGCGCTGTTGGCGGGAAAGCCGTCTGTCGCGATAACCATCAACTTCCGGACACGCCTGCTCATGCCCCGAACCGGCCTGAACATCGGACACACACATCGTACTGTCCCTTGTCTACGCGGTAAGTTTGGTGCGACCTCTTCGTCGTCGGCGCTTAATGACCAGTCGCCCTCCACGGGTCGCCATTCTGGCGCGAAATCCGAGTCTGCGTTGCCGTCTTATCTTGGATGGCTGATATGTTCGTTTCATAGTATATCACTCTTTTAGCAATCTCTCTCCTTCAGAGAGGCGGTAACAGTAGCACCTCGCGGCTCGATGTCAAGCTGCACGACACACATGCATGCTTCCGCCATCAATCCAGGGCTTTGCTCAATACGGCTTCGCTGATGGATCTGCCGTCAACCAGAACCGGAACATTTCTCGGTCTCCACGCTCGGCGCTTGGCGGTGGCGATCAGGACATATCCCCTGGTAGGAAACAAAAGCATGTCAAGCTGATCCGCCAGCCAATAGAAGATGTTCGCTATTGAATAGAGTCGCATCAATCTTCTCTCCATATTGTCCTTTTCCAGCTTCCGCTTCGCTCTGGATTGCACGACCGTATCCGTAAGTTCGACAAAAAAACGGGTGTAGCTACGCATATTCAGCACATCGAATCCGTTCTTGAGGATATTGAAAAGCTGTGACTCCGAATAGCCTGGACGGACCAGCCCTTTTTCCTGGTAGGTCAATCCGAGCATGTTTCGCAAAGGGTCCAGCAGCGTCCACGATTTGACATGAGGAACAACGACAATCAGCCTCCCGTCGTGTTTCAGAACGCGGTGGCACTCTTCTATCAATGCCTCATCCGACTGGACCCGCTCAAGAAATTCAAGAACTACAACAGCATCGAACATCTGCTTCTTGAACGGGAGTGTCGTTCCATCAATGACGCTGACGTTTTCCTGAACCACCGCGCGAACCGCCGTATCCACGTTCTTGTTTGCAACCACAGTATGCCAGTCGCCTCCGCACTTGCGAAGCTGCTGGCTTATTGCTCCGTTCTTCGTCCCGATATCAAGGCACGTCAAGCCATCGGCGTCTCCCAATGAACGCAATGTTTCGTGCAGCATGGTCTGCATCGGAATGGATTTCCTGAGCAGATGTTTCTGGCTCTCCGCTTCGCTGACTGCAATAATATCTGTAGCCATGATGATGTCCGATTAACTTATATTCCGGGCAGTACTATAGATATTCACCGTTCATTCGCAATCTTCTTCTCGAGGGCATCCAAGTCCCCTTTCGCCTTGTCAAGGAGTTGCTCCATTTGTTTCCTGCTCTTCTTTTGGGTCAGCGCGGCCAGAAAACGGCAATAAGATTCGACGACCCCGCTGAACTCGTCGCCGCGCCCTACTGTAAGGAAACGCAGACTTGCACATTTGCTTTCCACAAATCCTGGTATCCAGCCCGACTCGTGCTCGTCAATGAGATCCCGATATCCGATTCTCTCGCAAACGTTGCTGCGAAGAGGAATTCCGCATTCGCCGCGATACAGCAGCAATTCTGCCTGTAATTGATTCATCGATTCCGGCGAAACCTTGCCGGGCTGAAACACAATACGTTCCTGTTTAAGCATCCAGTCATCCCATTTCTCGTTGAAATCCGCAACCGAATTGCAATCAGGGATGCAAGTGACCAGCCAATCCTGTGTTACAGCCTTATCGTCCGCGAGTCGCTGAAAGATGCCGTCGAATCGCCGCTGTTTATCGGGCAGAGCCAGCAGCCATGCCGTGAATATTCCAGCCATCGGCCTGTCCACCGACGCAGCGTCACCGTCTCCGGCGGAGCCGAGAAAATCAACCAGGGAGTCGAGTTGAGCATGCTGCCATTTCTGAAGGACATAGCTGGTGTTGCGAGCTCTTGCGGATGGATGAAGGTTTTGCACAACGCCATACGAAAGCCATTGTGGAACGTTCGGTATTCGCCTTGCATCGTCATCATCCGGCGGAACTGTTCTCTCCACGACATAACAGTTGAGAAGAAGACGGCAAAAAACATCCTCGGCATCGTCTTTTACGGCATTCGTGTACCCGTTGATCACGAGACGCTGAACAAAGGCATGTCCATCAAATTGCTGCGTCGCATTGACGGCGGCATCGCCATCGACATTATCATTCACCACTATGCGAAAAATGCGATTGTCATAAGGAATTCGCAATCCGATCAACTTTTCCAGCCTATCGGCCAGATTGTCGGCCCATGCGGCAAGCTCCATATTGGCACTTTCGTTCGACCCGACGATGACAAAATGTCCTGAGGTGCTCCTCCGCGAAGTGAGACCGAGCCTTGGTTGCGGTGCGGAATCTCTGCTCACTTCGGATGCGGACAGAAACTGGAGTGAAAGGAAGACAAAAGAGAAGACCGCCGGGGCAAAAAGCATTAGCCGGCAGGAGCTTGGCCGATTTAACGCGAGATTCACAGCAGAACTATCTTTTCGCCTGAAGCGATATTTTGCCAAGCGAGCATTTGATATCGGCAATAGATTTAAGGGACTCCCATTCAGGCTCCTTCGCAAACAGCTCGAACATTTTCCGGGCCGCCAAATCCTTCAACGGACCAAACATGGACAAATGCCCAAACTTTACCGTATCAAGAATCAAGGAGCCGCCAGCAGGCCGGCAAACCATATCGTACGACATCACCGGTTCGAAATTGACCTTTACCAGCGGTATGGATTGGATCGGCTGAATCACCCTGACATAGAAAAGTCCGTCCTGAATGGCGACACTTACGGACTGCATGTTCATGGGTTTTGCCTTGAAGGACGCAAAGTATCCGTTGATTTCCTCCTCTTTTAATTCGATGTTTCGCACTTCGCCTGTCCTGATGTATTTGAGCGAAGCTACCGCGTTCTCCACTCTATGTCCGTCAGTATACGTGCCTTTCGATCCTATGACGCCTGTCATCGGCCATAGAGCAAGAGCCACCAGCGCAATAGCCAGCATCATGATGGCTCCAAGCGCCTTCGGCCAGTACTTTACGAGCGGATCCGACCAGCTCTTTTGAATTTCTGTTACGCGCTGGCTTGTCATGTGCGCAAGATCGAGTTTTGTGCCACACTTTACACAAAACACCCTGCCCAACGGGTTTTCATTCCCGCATCTCTTGCAAACGACCATGGTTTCACCTTATTCCTTCTTCGCTGCAGCGCTCTTGCCTTCCTTCGCGGAGGATGTGCTTGCACCGCCATCTGTTTTCACGGTTTTCGAATCGCTTCCGCTATTTTCCTTTTTGGCGGCGTCATTATAACTCTTGCTTCGGTAGTCGGTTACGTAAAAACCGCTGCCCTTGAATATCAGGCCGGCGCCTGTGCCTAGCAGCCGCACAATCTTGCCACGGCATTTCGGACAACGTTTCAGCGGTTCATCGGTCATTTTCTGGAACTCTTCAAACAGATGACCGCACTTATTGCATTTGTATTCGTATGTCGGCATAAGTTATGTTCTTTGTCTTTGAGAAAGTTGCCTTAATTTACTCACTTGTCTTCCAAAAGTCAAACCCGGCGTCAGTCGGCAACCGGAAGCCGGCAAGCCATGCTGATTGCCTTCCATTCGACATTTGCATCCTTCTTGTCATCGGAAAGGGGCCTGCACGCGAGATACGCAAGCACGTAGGCACCGTCGTTGTCGTGCAGCGGTTTCATCTCCAGTACCTGTCTCGACAAATCCAATGGAAAGAGCCAATCGAGATGTCCATTGCGCGAGGACACAGATGGCAGCTTCTCTCTGAGTTTCGCAGAGTCCTTGCCACCGGCCCCGGAAATGACCATGCAATACTCTTCCGAATTCTGCTGCAGACAATTGAAGATCAATGTCATGGGAATAGCTGTCTGCTTGCCCACCGGAACAGGTTTCGGTATTTCTTTCACGATGATGAGACATTGCTCTTCTACCGGCATGCCGAATATCAACTGCGTCGAGCTGTACGCCTGGGTAACGGCCAGCATATCGCGGTCTTTTCGGCTCAGCGGGTAGCCGTTGCTGTCCAGTTCATAGTCGGGCTGCGCACTCTTGACTCCCATAATTACGCCGGACAATGCTTTCTCTACGGCAATTTTCTCGTCCTTCGTTTCCGCCACTTCCTTTTTAAGCGGAACGAGAATAGTTCTGCTCACAAGATAGCTGTCTATCGTTTTGGCCGCCGCAACAGCACCGGCGGCATCAGCAAGCCCGCACCTCAGAGCGGTCGCCCGCGCCTTGTCGAGCGCTGCAAGAAGGCGGCCCTTTTCCTCCGGTGGCATTTCCTTCTTGATGGCCGCTATGACTGGCTTCTTGATCTTCAGAAATTCTTCGGTGGTTATCTTAGCCGTATTGGACAGCGCCTCTATATGCGCGATGCTTACGCCGAGATACGCCTCCTGTATACCGCATACGGCTTTGTCGAGTTTCGCGCTATGGACACCGGAAACGTCCTTGCACCTGCTCATGCCGAGAGAAAGGATTGCCACCGAGTATGCGGAAGCACTGTGCTTGTTTGTCTCGAATGACGCAGTCGTTTCCTCTATCGCCTGATCGATTTCCGAACCTGACGTCGTTCGTATTGCATCCCACTCGTTCTGGAGGATCTTGAGCTGTTTCATCAAGTTGTTGTGCCGCGCCCTTGCGTCAGAAATCATTCTCAACGCCGCATCCATTTCGTCGTCCGTATACTTTTTCCCACGATCGACACCATGAATCACGACGTCAATATCGCGCAACGCCGCATTCGTACCCGCACCGCTGTCGTTCAATACACAACTCAGCGTCGTTCCGTTTGTGCTGACGTTCTGCGCCCAGAAACTACTGCCGTCTTTTGCGATTACCAAATCGATTGCCTGTGCCCGCAACACAATGCAGATGAATACGACAATTGCCAAATTGAACTTTGAAGACACGGCAGACACACACCTCTCGATTGATGAACAACGTCAAACTACATAAGATATGGGTTATTCAATTTCAAGATGTTTCGATGTACTACGAGACTAGACCGAAATATTCTGCGTATTGGATGGCGGAACACCTTCGCGTTATGCGGTATGGGAGGTGCCGACTATCTCGCGGACTATGTCTTCCGCGGAGATCAGCCCGGTAACTTCAGACTTGTCGTTTACCACCAGACACATTGGATGGCGGGAACGCCTGAGCAGCGGCAGAATTTCCGCGATCGGCGTGTTCTCGAAAACATACAGTGGCTTCCTGATGAAACCCGCTACGGTTTTAGGGTCGCTTGCCGGATCGGATGAGGCAAGAAAGAAAGAGTTGATAATGCCCACGAAATCCTTTTTCTCCTTGTCGAACACCGGCAGGCGGGTGTGGCGCGAGCTTCGCGCCACGTCCATAAACTCCGGAACAGTCATGTCGGTGGTGGCTATGACCATCTTGTCGCGCCGAACCATTATCTGCTTCGCCATCCTGCCGGAAAGTTCGAGAACCCTGTGAATCATCATGCCTTTGCTGGATGAGATGACTCCGTGCTTTTCGCCCTCGCGCACAAGCATTTTGAGCTCGTCCTTTGTTATGAATGGAGCCGGCTTTGAAAAGGATTCAGGCGCTCCCGGCACAAGCAGCTTTGTCATCCACACAACGCTGACGGCTATCGGGCGGAATACCAGTTCGGCAAACTGGAGAAGACGCGAAAACCGGCGGGATCTTTCCATCGGTTTGCTGTAGAACCATGCCTTTGGGAGATACTCGGCGAAGACCAGCAAGAGCACTGCGACTATGGCGCTTGCGACGGCTTTCGCCCAGACACCTGGGATGCCGTCTACCATGCTGGTGGCAAGCACAGAAATGATCACTATGCCGAGGTTGGTGCCAACCAATGTTGTCCCGAACAAACGATCGGAGTCGTCAAGATAGCCCTGCAGAATCCGGGCGGACTGATCGCCTTTCCTGATAAGATGCCGCAGACGCATGCGATGCAAGGCAACAACTCCCGTCTCTATCCCGGTCAGAAACGCCACAACCAGCATGCAAAATAAACAAATGAGTACCTCGTCAACTTTGCTCATGTGCCGTTTCCTGTCCGGACGGGTTCGGTGGCGAGCTTCTCGATGAATACCGTCACGACGCGGTTCTTTTTTGTCCTATGCACCGCCACTCTACATCCCTGCGCTTGAACGATTTCGCCGGTTCTCGATATGCGGCCGGTTTGCGCGGAGATCCATCCCGAAATACGATCCACATTCTCGGCTTCGAGATGCGCACCAAGCTCATAATTGATGTCGTCAAGGCTTGTGCTTCCATCCACAATCCAGCGATTTTCGCCGATCTTCTGGATGGTGAGCCGCTCCGGCCTGATCTCGCTCTCCACGTCGCCGACGATTTCCTCGAGAATATCGCCCCGCGTTATCAATCCGGCGGTACCTCCGAACTCGTCCACGACAAACGCGACATGTCTGTTCTCCTTCTGAAAAGTGGCAAGCACACTGTCCAAAGGCGCTGTTTCAGGTACAAAGAAAGAAGTAATAATTGAGTCCCCCGGATCGCGGTCAGGCGAGAGCAGAAAAGACGGAACGTCCAAAAAACCGTCGGGATGATCCAGCGTTCTTCTATAGACGGGGAGATACCGGAAATGGGATGACTTGGCGGTCTTCTCCCAGTCTGCTTCCGGGTCGTCGGTGTCAATGCCGATAAGGTCTACGCGCGGTGTCATGCACTGGCTCGCCTGCGTCTTCTGCAGCCCCATTATGCCGTCCACCATGGTGCGTTCCTCTTTGTCGAGAACGCCCTCTTCCTCGCCAACCCTGACGACGGTCAGGAATTCGTCTTCGGACAACCCCTTCTTCGCAGGCGCCTGGATGTTCTTTCTGAAAAGACCCGCCACCCAGTCGAGAACAAAACGGAATGGAGTCATGACGAATATCAACATTACACTTGCGGGGGCGCAGAACACGGCGAACTTCTCCGTCATGGACATGGCCAATCGTTTCGGCGTAACATCGCCGAACAACAGAAGTAGAATCGTCATCCCCGGGATTGAAATAGCCTCGCCATGGGAGGGGAAAAAGTGTTCGGCGATTGTGTAACCGAGCGCCGCCAGAGCGACATTGACCACCGTGTTACAGATAAGGATTGTTGACAGGAAAGCTGTAGGCGTCACCAGAATTTGTTCAATCAACTCGGCTGCACGCGGATGTTTTTTTTGAATACGGTAGACCTGCGTCGTATTAAGTGAGAGCATGGCTGTCTCGGCGGCGGAAAAGAAAGCCGAGCAGACGAACAGCGCTACAAACACAACGCATAGTATGACAAAGATCGTCATGGCTGCGGCTCTGCGCGCTTGCCCGCGTCGATGTCGTTAACGTCGTCTATCAACAGTTTTGTGCGATGTGATGGAGACGATTGGATTTCCATGTCTTTAATCATCCAACGGTCATTTATCTTCTTGAATCCCTGCACCCACAGACTGCGAATCGGTTTGCCGTCCTTGTCGAATCCCTGCGCCTGCAGAAGCATGTGCAGTTTTTCGTCCAGCCAAAGATGCGCTTCCGAATATTGCCCGCCTTTCCCTGTCTCCGGAGGACGGACGGCGATGATATAGCAAGGTCGCCCCCTGATTTCCTCCCTACCAATGATGGATTCGCCTTTCCACCAGAGAAACGAGAGCGTCAGGTCGGTCCAGCTTATGTCGGTATCCTGTATCGCGTCGGAGAGATCGGGCATTGCATTTCCTTTGGCGTCCGCACCATAAAAGGAATGCGTGAATTGCGGCGGCTTGCCATCCTCGCGTGAAACGCTCATTTCCTCGAGCTTCGCTCCGAGCGCGTCCATGATGGTGTACTTTGCCGTCGCTGGCTTTTTACCCCAGTCAAGATCCATCCGGAATTTCAATTCACGGATAACCACACCGTGCCGCTTTCTAAGGATGATATCGCCGCTGATGGAGAGCGGTTCCATAGGCAATCTGGCAACCATATCGTCCATCAACTGCTGGGCCGAAGGTTCGACGACAGCCGCCGTCTCTGCTCCAGGTTCCGCCGCAGCGCAAGAAACAACTGCTAAAGCGATTATGAGGAATGAGAAAAACTTCAAACGGCGATTCTCCTGACTCTCCAGCTAAGTTTTCGCCGCATCCAATGGACCGCTATTCCTGTCGGCTGCGACGGCCCTCTCGATTATATCGCGGACCTGTTCCAATCCCGCTGCGGGAACGATAATCGTGTCCCGTCTTCCGCCAACGTCTTCGGTGATTCTGAGAAATCTTCCTCTCGGGTTCTCCATCAGGCTGAATGTAAGAAGTTTACGCTCCACCTGTGCCCGTTCAGTGAATAATTCTTTCTCCACAACCCACCCCGCCATTGGTCTTTCTACCGTCCCAAGCATGATAGCCTGAAAGACAAAAACTATCAGAATGTCGTCCCTTGTCAACTACTAGCCTTTCGGGGATTGAGCGCAAGCGCCATGAGCTGGCTGCCCGGTTCTGCAAAACGCCTCGCGGCTCCGAATTCTTCCGCCCTTTGGGCAGACTGAATTCAGCAAATTGTCGTATTGACGGCAGGATTGGCGTCGGGTAGTGTTCTGCTCCTTTCACAAGGAGAAACCGTGCAGTCTGCGAATCGGTCGCGGGCATCATCACGAGTTCAACAGAGAGAAGAGAAGGAGTGGAATCATGGCAATTAAAGTCGGTATCAACGGGTTTGGCAGAATCGGGCGTCTGGTGTTCCGGGCATCGCTGGGCAATCCGCAGGTTCAGGTCGTGGGAATCAACGATCCATTCATTGACCTCGATTATATGGTTTACATGCTCAGGTACGATTCCGTACATGGCCGCTTTAAGGGCACAATAGCCGTCGAAGACGGCATGCTCGTGGTCAACGGCAAGAAGATTGCCGTCTATGCCGCCATGAAGCCGGAGGAAATTCCGTGGGCCAAGTGCGGGGCCGATTATGTCGTGGAATCTACCGGCGTATTCACCGAAATTGATAAGGCCAATGCGCACATCAAGGCTGGCTGCAAGAAGGTCATCATCAGCGCCCCGTCCAAGGATGCCCCGATGTTCGTGATGGGCGTAAACAACAAGGAATACAAGAAGGACATGGCGATAGTATCCAACGCGTCATGCACCACGAACTGCCTCGCGCCGCTCGCGAAAGTTTTGAACGACAAGTGGGGCATTCTGGAAGGTCTCATGACCACGGTCCACGCCACCACAGCCACGCAGAAGACCGTTGACGGCCCGTCCAAGAAGGACTGGCGCGGTGGTCGCGCGGCCAATATCAACATCATCCCGTCCAGCACTGGCGCGGCAAAGGCCGTGACAAAGGTCATTCCCGAACTCAAGGGCAAGCTGACCGGCATGTCGTTCCGCGTTCCAACTGCGAACGTCTCAGTGGTAGACCTGACCTGCCGTCTGGCGAAACCGGCCACCTATGATGCAATCAAGGCGGCGATGAAGGCGGCCTCGGAAGGCGATCTCAAGGGTATAATGGGTTACACGGAAGACTGCGTTGTTTCGACCGATTTCATTGGCGAATCCTGCACATCAGTGTTCGACGCCGGTGCCGGCATCGCGTTGAACGATACGTTCGTGAAGGTGGTCGCGTGGTACGACAACGAGTGGGGTTATTCCTGCAAAGTCGTTGATCTGATCGTGCACATGGCTTCCGTTGACGGCAAGTAGGTTTTCACGAAAGTACAGCCAGCTCCTAGCGCTGGCTGTACTGACTAACCGGGTTGATGCTGGAGAACTCCGATGAACAAGAAAACGATTCGCGATTTGGATCTAAAAGGCAAACGGGTTCTGATGCGGGTTGATTTCAATGTCCCCATCAAGGACGGCAAGGTTTCTGATGACACGCGCATCACGGCGGCGCTTCCTTCGATCAAGTACATCCTCGATCATGGCGCTTCCGTTGTGTTGATGAGCCACCTTGGCCGACCAAAGGGCGGCAAGATCGAGCCTGAGTTCAGCTTGAAGCCGGCGGGTGACCGCTTGGCGGCCCTCATCGGCAAGCCAGTGGCATTCGCACCCGATTGCATTGGCGAACAGGCCAAGTCGATGGCGAAGGCTTTGAAACCTGGCGACATTCTCCTGCTGGAAAACACCCGCTTCTACAAGGAAGAAGAAGGCAAGGCCAAGCTGGCCGACGATGCTACAGACGAACAGAAGAAGGCTGCCAAAGCCGAAATGAAGAAAAAGCAGGAAGAGATGGCGCGCAAGCTGTCCGAGCTTGGCGATGTATATGTGAACGACGCCTTCGGCTCGGCCCATCGAGCACACGCCTCAACAGCGGTTGTCTGCAAGTTCTTCAAGGATAACGCGGCAGGTTTCCTGATGGAAAAGGAAATAGATTACATGAGTCGCGCACTCGCCAGTCCGGAACGGCCATTTGTGGCCATCCTCGGCGGAGCCAAGGTCAGTGACAAGGTCAACGTCATCACCAACCTGCTGACCAAGGTGAACTCGCTGATAATCGGTGGCGCAATGGCTTACACATTCTACAGAGCCAAGGGATTGCCCACAGGCAAGTCACTTGTGGAGGAGGACAAGGTTGACCTCGCGAAAGACATTCTTGTGAAGGCCAAGGCGGCTAATGTGAAACTCCTTCTACCGGTTGACAATGTCATCGCCGACAAATTCGATGCGGCGGCAACGACCGCAGTCGTGGGCGAAAATGGAATCAAGGACGGCTGGATGGCTCTCGATATAGGCCCGGAATCGGCGAAGCTTTTTGCGGCGGAAATCGCCAAATCCAAGACAGTTGTGTGGAACGGACCGATGGGTTGTTTCGAGATGAAGCCTTTCGCGGCTGGAACACTGGCGGTTGCACAGGCTATCGCCGCAACGAAATGCCTTAGCATCGTCGGCGGCGGCGACAGCGTGAGCGCAGTCAACAAGAGCGGGCTTGCGGATAAAATGACTCACATCAGCACTGGTGGCGGTGCGAGTCTCGAATTCCTGGAAGGCAAAACTCTGCCCGGAGTGGCAGCCCTGAGCGACAAATAGACTACAGCAGTTACTGCTGAAATTAAAAGGTGACATGTGAACAAACTGAGAAAGAAGATAGTTGCCGGCAACTGGAAGATGAACAAGACAACGTCTGACGCGATCAGGCTTGCGTCAGACATCAAGATGGAATTGGCGGATTGCCGGGAAGTTGACGTTGTTTTATGCCCCCCGTTCACCTGCCTGAAAGCGGTGGGCGAGGCGATTTCCAATTCCAGCATCAAGCTCGGCGCGCAGAACATGCACTGGGAAGCCGACGGCGCGTACACCGGAGAAATTTCCGCGGGCATGCTTCGAGATCTTTACTGTCACTTCGTAATTCTCGGGCACAGCGAGCGCAGGGCTTATTTCCATGAGACGGACAAGGACATCAATCGCAAGGTCAAGGCCGCCATCGCCGCAAACCTTACGCCCATCGTCTGCGTGGGTGAAACGCTCCAGGAACGTGAAGGCGGTTTGACAAACAGCATTCTCAGGACACAGATTGAGGGCAGTCTCGCAGGCCTGAGCGATGACCTCAAGAAAGCGGTTGTCGCTTATGAACCTGTTTGGGCCATCGGCACAGGGAAAACTGCAACGCCCGCGCAGGCCCAGGAAACGCATGCGTTCATCCGTTCGGAATTGGCCAACCTCGGTGGAAAAGATGCCGCCGATTTGATGAGGATTCAATACGGCGGCAGCGTGAAACCAGCGAACGCGATCGAACTTTTTTCGCAACCGGACATTGACGGCGGGTTGATCGGGGGCGCAGCGCTGGAAGTGAGATCGTTTGTTGAAATAGTGCGCGCCGCGGTGTAGCGTTTCGCAGTCGAGTAAAGAAGAGGAGAAAGTTGTGCCAATTGTAAAATCCATTCTTATGATTATTGAGATCCTCACCTGTTTCCTTCTGATCGCCATCATTCTTCTCCAAAAAGCGAAGTCTCATGGCGCCGGTATGGCGTTTGGCGCCGCAATGGGAGAATCGTTGTTCGGCGCACAAACAGGTAATATCCTCACTAAAGCAACGGTCGTTCTCACGATAATCTTCCTGCTGAACACCACGATCCTGGCGCTGATGACACCCAGAATCGGAGGATCGGTTATCGACACCGTGCCTATAACCTCGGGACGCGCGATGCCGCGAGCCACGCAGACCCCACATGCACCTGCCAGCGCCATGCCGTCTATGCCTGAAGCTCCTGCAGGCAGCAGCAGGATGCCGGCGCCCGTAATGGGCGTGAGCGGCCCCGTAGTGCCGGCGGGCGGCGCTTCGGAAAAAGCAGATCAGCCGTCACCCGATGCGGCGACATCTATTCCTGCCAAGTCTGGCGAGCAACCTTCCAAGTAATGAAAAGGTCAATCATTCTGCCCCACTGGACTAGATTCAGTGGGGCTTTTTGTCTTTTGCTATTGCTGCTGTCGCCAATCGGCTGCGATAAAATCAAAGAATCCGCCCAGTCGAACGAAATGGTGACCTATGGCGAGACCTCACGGATTCGCGGATTCGACCCAGTGAAGGCTGGCGATGTTCCTTCCGCCAATGCGATAGCGGAGATCTACGAGGGACTCGTGCAATACTCTTATCTCACGCGGCCATATCGCGTCGAGCCGGCGCTGGCGGAAGCGTTGCCGCAGATTTCGGGGGACGGACTTACGTATACATTCAAGATGCGGAAGGGAATCTATTTTCAAGACGATCCGTGTTTTACGAATTCAGCAGGAAAAGGGAGGGAGCTTGTCGCAGCGGATTTCGTCTACTCCCTGAAGCGCCTTGCCGACCTCAAGAACAAGTCAACCGGTTACTGGGTGTTCGACGACAGAATTGTTGGGCTCAACGAATTCCGCGACGCCTCAGGCGGCGCGGAACCGACCGACTACGGCCGCGAAGTTGCGGGTTTGAAGGCGCCAGACCGTTACACTTTCCAGATCGTTCTGAAGCAGACGTACCCGCAGCTCATGTGGATATTGACAATGCAGTACGCATTCGCTGTTCCACGGGAAGCTGTCGAGTACTACGGCGATGAGTTTGTGAATCATCCGGTCGGCACCGGCCCATACAGACTCAAAACTTGGCGGAGGAATTACGGCGTGGAATTCGAGCGAAGCCCGAAATGGAAGGAGACCGGCCGCAAGGAATACTATCCAACCGAAGGCGAACCCGGCGACAAGGAAGCCGGCCTGCTCAACGACGCCGGTAAGGAAATCCCGTTTATTGACAGAATCGTGTGGTATGTCATTGACGACGAAAGCACACAGTGGCTCAAGTTTGTCACAGGAGAAATGGAGTCGTCCGGCATTTCGCGCGACAACTGGGATGTTGTCATTGATTCCAAAGGCAACCTCATTGACAGTCTCGCACGAAAAGGCGTGAGACTCAACAGCAGTCCGACACTGGATCTCTTCTACATAGGTTTTAATATGGATGATCCGCTTGTCGGGACAAATAAGAAGCTCCGGCAGGCTCTGACTTGCGCCTTCAACTCCGGAGAATGGGTTCGTTTTAACAACGGACGGGTAATGAGAGCAAAGGGGCCGATCCCGCCCGGCGTCGCAGGGTACGACGAAAAACCATCGCCCTACCCCTTCGATCTGGATCGCGCAAGGAAACTGCTGGCGGAGTCCGGTTATCCGGATGGGAAGGACGGCACCGGTAAGAAGCTGCAACTCGCCGTTGAGCTCGGTGGCGCAGACGCGCAGACGCGCGAGGCCGTGGAACTGACGGTTGATTTCATGAGGAAAATCGGAGTGATTCTTAATCCCAACTACAACAACTGGCCGACATATCTTGGCAAACTGGAGCGCAGGCAATGCCAGATGTTCTGGCTAGGCTGGGTTGCCGACTATCCCGACGCGGAGAATTTTCTCCAACTTTTCTATGGACCGAACTGTTCTCCAAATCCAAATCATAGCAATTACTTGAATCCGGAGTTCGATAAACTTTATGAGAAGATCCGGACAATGCCGGATTGTCCTGAGAGAACCGCTATTTACAAACAGATGGCTGATATCGTGATCGAGGATTGTCCCTGGATATTCATGCACAACCCTATGGCGCACGGATTGCATCACTCCTGGCTGAAGAACTATAAACCCCACGATTTCCCATACGGCATGTCCAAGTATAGACGCATTGATATCGCTGCCAGAGACGAATGGCAGGCCACACACGGGAAAGAAGACTGGCGGAAATAGAAAAGATGAAAATATTCAAGTGAAGATAATGGGCAAGTGTTGCCGTCCCCATGACCTCGCGTCATGGGGTGCAAAAACTTTTAAGCTCCATCAGGACAAGCCCGATGGGAGACACCGCGCACCCGAGGCCTAACGGAAGTAAAGATATGTTGCGCTATATCATAAGAAGGTTGTTGTACATGATTCCGACGGTATTCGGGGTCATTATTCTCACATTCATCCTTTTCAATGTGGCCGGTGGCGACCCGGCGATGCTGAAACTCGGAAAACAGGCGACGGCAATCGAGCTCGAAGAATATGACATTCAGAGAGGACTCAATAAACCGCTGTTTTGGGGCATGTGGGGAAAGACGCGAGCCTTCCCTGAAGTTGACTTTGGGAAGAATGCTGGACCGTGGAGTCATGTCGAGGGTGTACTTTACACAAACAAGCCCGAAGGCCGGATCATTATGTCCACGAACCACGAGTATTCGGTGCCAATGGCTTTGGCGCTTATTCCATCCGAGCAGTACCGGTGGGAATTGGATTGCAGCTTCACAGGTTCCGACAGATATCAGGCTGCCCCCGCCCTGCTGGTCTACGAAGGCAGCAATCTGGCGAAAAGCGTTGCATTTGTCACCTCTCCGTCGTGGCGCACGCTCACTTCATTTTCCTTGTCCACGATCGCCGCTCCATTCCAAACAGCTACCAATACGTCTAATTTGAAATTCAAACTGGCAGTTCAGAAAGGCACTCTCGAAATAGGATCCATGATGCTTTACCGCCAGACGCAGCACTGGTACGACTCGCAGCTTTGGTTCTATCTTAAACAAATTGCTACTCTCGATATGGGCGTTTCGGCTGAAACCAACCAGCGTGTCTCGAAGATGATTCTCGACGGAATTCTGCCCTCACTTGCGCTGACAATCCCCATGTTCTTTGTCGGTCTGGTCGTAGAAGTGGTTCTGGCGCTTGTGTGCGCATTTTTCAGAAACACATTCATAGATCGCTTCTTTGTGGTGCTTTCCGTGGCGCTTCTGAGTGTGAACTATCTCGTCTGGATAGTGTTCGGCCAGTACTACTTCGGCTATGTCCACCGTTGGTTTCCGGTGTGGGGATTCGAATCGTGGCGCTATCTCATTCTTCCCTGCTGCATAGGAATTTTCAGTGGAATGGGAAGCGGGATCAGGTTCTACCGCACAGTAATGCTGGACGAGATGTACAAGGACTATGTCCGGACAGCTTTTGCAAAGGGCGTGAGCCAAAGCGGCGTGCTGTTCAGGCATGTGCTGAAGAACGCGATGATCCCGATCCTGACGAGCGTCGTCATGGCAATTCCATTTCTCTACACCGGCAGCCTGTTGCTTGAGAGTTTCTTCGGCATCCCCGGCTTGGGTAATCTTGCAATCAACGCTCTGAACAATTCGGATATTGACGTGGTGAGGGCGATCATCCTTGTTGGCGCAGTGATTTATGTGATAGCCAATCTCATGACCGATATCTGTTACACATTGGTTGATCCACGGGTAAAATTCAAATGACCAAGGCAGGCAAAACCAAACAGGCAGGAAGATCGCTCTGGGCCGACGCATGGGTGGAGCTGAAGCGCAATCGCATGGCCATGCTCTGCCTCTGGATCATCGCGATCTTCTGCGTGACGGCTTTTTATGGAGAGATCGTTTACTGGCGATACAATATCATCAATGCAAATCCCCCGGCTTATGCCGTGCCGATCCAGAAAATGTGCATCAAAATCCTGCGCGCTGAACAGGTTGCCGACAAGATTCCGCCGTACCAGGCACAGGACTTGAACAACAGATACCAGCCTCCGTCACGCCAGCACGTGATGGGCACTGACAGCCTCGGGAGGGATGTCTGCATGCGGATCGTGCAGGGAACAAGGATTGCGTTTCAGGTAGGCATCATCACATCGCTGATCGCCATTCCGCTGGCCGTCCTGCTTGGCTGCATTGCCGGATACTTCGGCGGCTGGATTGACGATCTTATAGTGTGGCTATATTCGACATTTGCGTGCATACCGTCGCTCCTGTTCATCCTGGCAATCTCAATGATGGTCGGAAAAGGTTTGCTGGGCGTTTACCTGGGCATCGGCTTCACCACATGGGTCTATCTCTGCAGGCTGATCCGCGCCGAAGTGATTAAACACAAGGAATTGACCTATGTTCGCGCCGCGAAAGCGCTGGGGCTCGGCCCGGCAAGAATCCTGTTCGTCCACATTATGCCCAACGTCATGCACCTCGTGATCATCAACTTCTCGATGCGCTTTCCCGACGCCATAGGAACTGAGATCATTATGAGCTTTCTCGGAATCGGCGTGCAGGACGAACCGTCTTGGGGCATAATGATAAGCAATTCGAGGTTTAGACTATGGCAGGGAGTCTGGTGGGAACTGACATTTACTACGCTCGCGATTTTTCTTATAGTTCTCGCCTTCAATCTGTTTGGTGACGCGTTACGCGACGCACTAGATCCGAGATTGAGAACGCAAGGCGAACGAGAATGATTGATGCTGCTTATGTAAGAGCGGGGTTATCCCGCGACGGAGAGGCAAGAAGGATGGACACGCCCGTCGCGGCCGAAAGCCGCTCCTGCAAGTCGTGGTGAAAGATACACATGGGAAACATTCTGGATATCGTAAACAAGCCCGCTGACTTGAAGGAGCTCAGCATCGAAGAGCTCGACAAGCTTGCCGACGAAGTCCGTTCGCTGATAATCGAGACGGTCAGCAAAACCGGCGGACATCTTGCCGCAAATCTTGGCGTTGTGGAATTGACCATCGCCATGCTCAAAATATTCGAACCGCCAAAGGATAAAATCGTCTGGGATGTCAGCCACCAGACTTACGCCTACAAGATCCTCACCGGACGAAAAGACCGCTTTGGTACTCTGCGTCAGTACGGCGGCATTGCCGGCTTCCTCAAGCGTGATGAAAGCGAATACGACTCATTTGGCGCCGGCCACGCCGGGACAGCCATTTCAGCCGCGCTCGGCATGGCAGTTGCCCGCGACCGCCACGGTACCGGTGAGAACGTTGTGGCCGTGCTTGGCGACGGGTCATCCGGCTGCGGCATTTCTTTCGAGGCATTCAACAATGTCCACGATACGACAAAACGCCTGATCGTCATCCTGAACGACAACGAGATGTCCATCGCCGCCAATGTTGGCGCCATGTCGCATTACCTGGGCGGCCTGCTCTTCAATCCTCGTTACAACCGGTGGAAACGCTCCGTCGAGACCGTGGCAGAACGGATGGGGTTCGGCTGGCTACGGAATACTTATTTCCGCATCGAAGAGGCGATCAAGGGCTTGTTTCTGGGAAGCGTGCTCTTCGAGGAATTTGGTCTTCGTTACATAGGTCCGATTGACGGACACAACATCCGCGTACTTCTGGATGCGCTCACAATCGCAAAAGATTCACCCAGACCCATTATCCTCCACGTATCAACTCAGAAGGGCAAAGGCTACCGTTTCGCGGAAAAGCGCCCCGACAAATGGCATGGCGCGCCAAGCTTCGACATTGACTCTGGAGAGCCAATCTCACGACACGAAGCCCCAAGCTACTCCGCAGTATTCGGAACAATGCTCGAACGCATCGCTGCGGACGATCCCAGGATAGTGGCAATCACGGCGGCAATGGCCGATGGAACCGGGCTTGCGCCGTTCTCCAAAAGATTTCCGGATCGTTTTTTTGATGTAGGCATTTCGGAAGAACATGCTGTCGTCTTTGCTGCCGGACTTGCCACGCAAGGTTTTGTCCCGGTTTTTGCCGTCTATTCCACCTTCCTACAAAGGGCAATTGATTTGATCATCCACGATGTATGCTTGCAGAACCTGCCTGTGGTGTTCAGCATTGACCGTGCCGGCATAGTCGGTGATGACGGACCGACCCATCACGGCGTTTTCGATATAGCGCTGCTCCGTCCGGTGCCAGGCTTGATAATCATGCAGCCGAAAGACGAGCTGGAACTGGCAAATATGCTCTACACCGCAACAATGCTGGGGAAACCGGTGGCGATGCGATACCCTCGCGGCTTTGCGCGCCGCATGCCAACTCCGGAAAGCTTCCACGAACTGGAAGTCGGCAAAGCGGAAGTCTTGAGACCTCGAAAAGACATCCAGATATGGGCGCTCGGCGATATGGTTGCCGTGGCGGAAACGGCTTCCGATATTCTCGAAGATCGCGGTATTGACGCCGGTGTCGTAAATGCCCGCTTCGTGCGACCACTTGATGAAAAACTTCTTGCTGAGCAGGCTGCGAAAGCGCGTGTCTTTGTGACAATCGAGAACGGCATAGCCGCAGGCGGGTTCGGGTCCGCAGTAGAGGAATCGTTGGTAGCTCAAGCGTTCAAAGGCAAGATCATGAGATTAGGATGGCCGGACCAGTTTGTTCCCCATGGCAGTTCCGATATCCTCATGGAGAAATATGGCCTGACGCCAAAAGCCGTTGCTGACTCGATAATGCACGGGATCGCTTCTCTGTAGGCCGCGTGACTCACGCGGCGAAGCTGAGGGGTTTAATTTCAACAAGTTGTAGGAGCGGCTTTATGCCGCGATGAACGGACTGCAATCTCAATGAATTGTTGCGGCCTCAAGCCGCTCCTACATGGATTTAAGCTACGCATACTGCTGGTAATATCATTCATGCCGAAACAGCGACTCGATATACTGCTTGTAGAACACGGTCTGGCCGAGAGCCAGAATAAGGCGCAGGGCTTGATCTGTGCCGGTCAGGTTCTCGTCAATGGCCAGCTCTCCACAAAGCCGGGGCACACCTTCGACGCCGGCGTTCATGTTGAGGTGAAGGCGAGCCCCCGTTTTGTCGGACGAGGCGGCGACAAACTGGAGGCTGCGTTTGAAACATTCGGTCTCAAAGTTGCCGGTCTCGTCTGTCTCGATGTGGGCGCCTCCACCGGCGGGTTTACGGATTGCATGCTCCAACATGGCGCGTCTAAAGTCTACGCTGTGGATGTCGGCAAAGGCCAGTTGCACTGGAAGCTGCGAAACGATCCACGTGTGGTCGTGATGGAGAAAGTCAATGCCAGGTATCTGGAATCGGCTGATTTGCAGGAGAAACCGGGGTTTGCGACGATTGACGTCTCGTTCATATCGTTGACCAAGGTCATGCCAGCTGTTATAAAGACAATGAATGTTGCGGCTGAACTCGTCACGCTCATCAAGCCGCAGTTTGAGGCCGACCGCAAGGATGTACAGAAAGGCGGGGTTGTTCGCGACGAAGCGGTTCGCGCCGCGATAGTCGGAAACATAAGAGTCTGGGGAACGCAAGAGTTGGGCCTCGAATGGCTCGGCGTTTGCGAGTCACCGATCAAAGGTCCGGCAGGAAACGTGGAGTTCCTTGCGCATTGGCGCATTTAGGGGGAACACTCAATATTCAATACACAATTTTCAAATTGGGGTCTTTACTCACTTGAATATTGAGTGTTGAGAGTTGTGTATTGAATATTTGCAAACAATCCGGACAAAAAGGATCGTTGGTTGAAACATGAAGAAACTTGGTGTCATAGCAAATTGCGACAAACCGCACGCGCCTGAGGTGCTTAAGCGTCTCGGGAAAAAAGCGGACGAACTCGGCCTTGTGCTGCTTGCCGACAAACCAACTGCAAAGCTCCTGAAACACTGCAAGCTGGTCCCTCGCAGCGATATATTCACCAAATCTGATGTTATTGTCGCCATGGGCGGTGACGGCACAATGCTACGGGCCGTGCGCGAACTTGATGGAAGAAACAAGCCGATGATGGGCGTCAATATCGGCGGCTTGGGCTTCATGACCAGCGTTGCCGAGGATCATCTCGACCGTGCGCTCGAGTGCCTGGCCACGGACAAATACCACGAGAGCGTAAGCGCCATAGCCGAAAGCATCGTCGTCTCGCACGGCAGGAAGGTTGCCCGGTACAGATCACTGAACGATGTAGTCATCCGATCCGGAAAGTCGGTCCGCATTCTATCGCTGGACATGACGATTAACAACAAACACGTCACTTCCTACGCCTGCGACGGACTGATTGTCTCAACCCCGACTGGAAGCACGGGCCACTCGCTTTCAGCAGGCGGACCGATATTGACGCCTGAGACTCCAGCCTTCGTCATAAGCCTGATTTGCCCGCACAGCCTCAGTTCGCGGCCTCTTGTAGTTCCTGACGGCAGTGAGATTTCGATTCATATAACTGAATGCGGTGGTGACGTTTTGCTGTCAATTGACGGGCAAGTTGGTATGACTTTATGTCAGGGCGATTGCGTGAAAGTCCGGCGCAGCGGCAAGAGCGTGCGTTTTATTCATCTCCCTGGCCATAGTTATTTTGCCGTCCTCCGCCAGAAACTGCACTGGCGCGGCTCGACGTTGTGAACGCGCCTCTTTTGTGGACAACGTTTCTTATTGACGGTTTATGAGTAGCAAGAATCAGATTCTGGACGTATTGCGGGCAATCGCCGTTTTGCTGTTTTGGTCAGACACATCACCGTTTGCTCCGTCGGGATTGTTCCCTCGAATAAGATTATTCTCTTTCTGCAGCGCGGCGGATGGTCCGGCGTCGATCTATTCTTCGTCTTGAGCGGTTTCCTTATCTCCCAACTTCTGTTTCCGGGAACACAAGAAACTCGGCGTAATTTCGTTCAACACCTTTTTCATCAGGAGAGGGCTCAAGATTTATCCGGCGTATTATTGCATGGTTTTGATTACTGGCTTTGTCGTCTGTTTACTGCAACCGCCAGGCGCGGGACAGATGTTTCGTCTGTCACTGCCCTGGCTTCTGTATGCGCAGAACTATTTCCAGACACCTCTCACCTTTATCTGGGGACATACGTGGTCGCTCGCCGTTGAAGAGCAGTTTTACATTCTGCTGCCGCTCTTGCTGATCCTGCTCACGAAGAGCGGAGGTGGCAGGGACGATCCGTTCAGAGCAATCCCGGTTATCTTCATCGCCTTCGCGGTGACGTGTCTGTCCACGCGTATTGCGAACGCGACCATAACGCCTTTCAATGTCCTCTTTCATCTCGCCTCATTTCACACACGCATTGACTCGCTTTTCTGCGGAGTTTGCATCTTCTACTTTTATCACTATCGGCAGGCGCTATTTTTCGACGCCGTAAAGCGTTTCAGATTGCCGGCTGTTTTCCTTGGAATAGCTCTGCTTGTTCCTCTTTTCCTGTTACGGATCAATGACTCGCCATTCATCTATACCATCGGTTACACCCTTCTTTATGTCGGGGGCGGACTGATCATTGGCGCCACTATTTCGGATCCTCCCAGGAAAGTTTGGCCAATAAGGACACTCGCTTATATCGGCTCGCATTCTTATTCAATTTCACTGCTGTCCGGTTTAAAACCCTCGGAAACACAGTTGATTGTTGAGTTCGGGCTCATCGACTTCCGGAGGATGGCGATGAGAACATAGACGCAGATGGCGATCCAAATTTGCGTTTTCACGGCAGTGGCTGAGGTGCCATAGAAGGACTTGATCCGCAAATGTTGCTTGATCCATTTGAAGAACAGTTCCACTTGCCAGCGACAGCGATAGAGCTGAGCGATGGTTATCGCCGGTTCGGTCATGTTGTTGGTCAGGAAGATCAAGGTTTTCCCGATGTCCGTATCGGTGTAGCCGATGCGCCGCAAAGTATCGGGGTACTGACGATGGGAATAAAAACCGGTCAATACGACGGTTTGGTCGAAACGGATGCCCGTGGCTTTGTCCACCGGCGAGGAGTAGCGTCGCCGGAACTGGAAATTCGTCTTGGCTCGAGTGACGAAGAACGCCGAAGCTCGATGAATACGATGGAGCCGGCGAAAGTCCACATACCCTCGGTCCATGACGTAGAAAGCACCTGGATCGAAGACCAAATCGTCGAGGATGTTGACGTCGTGAACCTTGCCGGACGTAATAATGACAAGGGTGGGAAAGTTGCCCTGCAAGGCCAGCAGCGTGTGCAGTTTCACCGCTGCTTTCGTTTTGCGGAACTTCGCCCACGGGAACAGAGAGAGGCACAGATCGATGGTGGTGGAGTCCAAGGCATAGGCAGCACTGCCAAATCTGCTCCGAACGGTTCTCCGGCGTAGAGTTCGACAGCTTGCGCAATCAAGACGTGTGCGAAGTCGCTGAAGATACGCCAATCCCGCTTCTCGTTGGCGTCCGCCAGAGTACTCTTCGGTACGTGCCGGCGAATGCCAGTATGATAGATTTTGCCTCCGATGGCCTTGAGGCAAGTCTCGATGTCCCGCAAGCTTTCTCGATACGTCAACTGGGCGAAACTCATGATCTGAAACTGCGAGTAGCAACTCAGCTTCCTGACGTGCTTGTCTCCCTCGTATCGCTCGACGCACTTGCCGAACTCGTACTTCGGCACGTAATCCATCAATTGCGCAAATACCGACCGGCCATCCTTCATAGTCTGCCTCCCTTCCTGTGTGAATGGGCAGAACCGTGCAAAATTGCCTGTTCAAATTGAAATGAAAAAATGTTGCCATAAACGTTTCGTATCGCTCAAATAAGGCTCAATTCAACATCAATAGAAATTAAACCGGACAGTAGTGATTCAATTTATCTATGGCATTTTCCTATAGCGTGGCTGGTCGGCTTGACACAAACCAGGTGGCTGACTTTCCCCATCAGTTGGTACCTTGCCAAGAGCGTTTACCTCGTGGCTTCAGTTGTATTCGGGATGGCAATGTCCAATCTTGTTGAATTTCCGGTCTTGAGGCTGCGCGATAAACTGTTTCCATCAAGGAGCAATTAGCCCGCATTTCTCACAAGTTTTGTGAGAAATGCGCCCTACGGGCTTCGACGCGCCCCGTAAAAACGCATGCGCGTCAACCTAACGGGGACTGGACGGCAGCGATGCAATCGTGGA
>CAZASC010000020.1:0-43767 GCA_964487695.1 uncultured Victivallales bacterium | reverse complement strand
CACGAATAGGGCGGAGAGCAAGTGCACATGTGCCAAGAAGAACAACCAAGATCGTCTTAGTTTTCTGCGTCATTTATTTCTGCTGGCCAACTATTGCACTTTGGACAGACCTGTAGCAAGTGCAGTATTTAAGTTCGAATTGGGTAAATGCTAGTTCTCTTAGCTTTTAAAGCAAGATTTTCCGGTTGGTTCTTCTGCTTCGTTGAATCGCCGCGGCGGGTTCCGCCTTCGTCACACATTAGTGTGACTCCGGCGCGACATGCCGGGCGCCCCGTCCCTTTCTATCATGCACCATAGATGCGCGCAAAACGAACGGCTCCCCGAATACGTAGAGACAAACGAGGAACCGTCCTTATAGCCTACTTGGTGGCAGCGGCCATTGCGGGTTTTTCCTCGGTTGTGGACGCGGGTGGTGTTACCGGGGCTGGTTTTGTGAAAGCCGTTGAATCGTTCGCCATCTGGTCTGTTCGTACTGGCATATAGCATGCTACATGCCGGAGAGTGAAGAATAACGGAACCATAAAGCCGGCAATCAGCATATGTATGCCGTCAAGGAATCAAGCGAGATTCCTCGCACAGACATTGAACAGCGCCTTGTCCCAAACGTTTCAAGATTTCGAGATAGCTTTCGTTGACGACGGATCAACGGATGAAACAGTCGCGATTGCCAGAACATATCAAGACCAGAACCCATCCCGAATCCGCGTTCACACGCACGAAGGCAATGCGCACAAGGGTATCTCCGCTTCCACAAATCTCGCCATCAGGAACACAAGCGGCGAATTCATTGTAATTCTGGACTCGGACGATCTCTGGTTGCCTGACACGCTCTCTAGGCGTGTCGCATTTATGCAGAAACATCCTGATATTGGCCTTGCGTGCAGCCACTACGACATGATTGACGAGCACGGAACATTTATCAGACGCAAGGCTGCGCCTGACATTTCCGAGGCATGCCGATCACAAGCCGGGCTCCTTCATTCCATGATCATGGGGTGTGTAATAGGCAATCCGACCGTCATAGTTCGACGGTCATGTCTTGAACAACTGGCTCCCTTCGACGAGGAATTACTCCACGGTGACTGGGAGATATGGACAAGACTCACTGCGCTGTTCCGGGTGAACTTCATGCCGGAAGTGACAGCACTGCATCGCCGGCACAGCGGAAACGTTACAGGAAGTCATTCGATGATAGAGGAACTGAAACGCAGGCTGAACGTAATAAAGGCGTTTGAAAGAAAGGCTGATGCCACCGGTGGAGCAATGACCATGCCTCAGATCAGAGCTTTGATCCACCTGGAGATGTGCAATTATCTATTCTGCCTCGGTGCCAGAACAGAAGCAGCGGAACATCTGGTTTTGTCCCTTCGACGCAATCCAGAGATGTTTCGTGACGGTGGTGTATACTTTAACACATGGCTTGGGCAGCGTCCGGTGGTGAACGAGCCGCGCGAGGATTTTCACGCATGGATACACGCCATGCTACACCGGCAGCTGGGCTTGTGAGATTGTTTCCTGTCGTTCCAGACGCACCAGGGGTGACAAATAACGAGTGATAATCTGTTCATTGCAGGCGGAAGGCTCACAGTAATCGCGCCACACTTCCATGGCTTTCAGACGCCGTGACGCATAATTAGCCTCGGACACAGCAAGCAATTTTGACAACGTTTGCCCGGCCACCGGAAACAGTGCGCATTCATGCCAGGCTATCGCCTCTGAAAAAGGAAGATCCGGCATTCCAACTATCACCGGGATCGTTCCAAGCATCATCGCGTGATAAAGCAACATCGGGCTGATAGAATCGCCCTCCACATGAACATAATATTTTGAGCCGGCTATTTCGCGCAGATTTTTGCGCATGACATCGCTGCGCTCTTCCGAAGAAAGACTCAGAAGCTTCTTCCTGTCCATGTCCAGCGCCTTGACAGTCTCACATCCCGATTCAAGTCCGGAGTTCACCAGCCCTCCCAGCGACGCCGCAAATGACAGATCGTATTTCTTCGCTTCGCAGCGAAGCTGGGAAATGAATGTTTTGTCAGCAAGCACATTGAAGTCAGTGCAGTCAAACATATGCGGCACGCAAAACACTCGGGAGAGGCGATTCTTCTCACGACCGAAACAAGGATGCGGCGTGAAGCAGACGGCATTGTTCAAATAGAACCAGCCAGGATTCCTGACCGTCGAATACATGACAAAGCGTTCCTGATTGGCTTTGAAGAAGGCGGCATTCCTTCCAACGAGCCGATCATAATCTGCGCCTGGAGAAGAAAGGTCGAGATGCCAGAATATGACATCCGCATCGTTTGCCGAATCGACCCGTTCGACTGTGGTGCCTCGAGTGGGGGAAAACGGATGTTCTCCCGGGCCGTCCAGCACGTCCGAAGCAGCGTTCAAAACGTGAACGCGCAATCGAGGGACAGCGTCACTGGAAGTTACGAGCGTACGGCTGGCAGGCTCCATATCCACGTGTTCGGAGCGCAGCAGCGAAACCTCCTCTGCAAATAGAGGACAATCCATGTTCCAAGGCCTGCAAGCCCCATTCCAGTAATGAACGATATGGGCATGAACATCCGGGCCTCCCGGTTTATCGCGAGTCATCCCGGTCCATTCGCCCTGCGCATTCTTGAATAGCCGCGTATAACGGGAACATGAGTTCCAACCGGCTCCGATTTCCGGGTGGCTAAAATCATACCCTATGCTGCGGAAATACCCTGACAGCAACATTTGATCGTCTCCCTTTAGCGCCGAGCGATGGCCATCTCTACGCGAGCATTCCACTATGGCGTCGTAGTTGTAGAACGATGTGTTCGAGACGATCTGGAGCCCAGAGTTCAATTTACGGCATGCTGCGGATTCATGTCCGGCAAGTATCGGATCATAAACTCCTATGAACGGTTTGTCATTGCGCCTTTTCCAGAGAAAATCCAGATCTGACAAAACGAACATATCTGCATCCAGGAAGATGAATGGCTCAGTGATATGCGACAAATTGAAGAGCTTTATGGCCAGATTAAAGTGGTCGAACTCGCCAATATTGCGGCGCATCGCCTTTTGCACTGTGACATCTGGAAAACTGTCGAAGTATTCACGCACGCAGCGCGGCAGCCCACCGGAAGTCAGGATCCGCACATGCGCACCTGGTGCGTGGCGCTGAACGCGCCTCATCCAGATCATACACATTGCATTGTATTTTTCATCATCAGGAAAATCCATTATGGTTACGATATTCATGACTTCATTCGCGATGGCCCCTGTTACGTATCTCCTCAACGTCTCCTACAAACGGATTCATGAGCCCCATCATTGCGAATTCCGCATTTTCGTTTATGGAAACGAACGGCATCAAGTTTGTGTTTCCGGCAAAATGAAGAAAGAAGCAGTTGGCCAGTATGCTGGAAAGGCACATTCGCCAAAGTGTTGCGCCGTTATACAGATACAGGAAAGGATAATGAATCGCCTGCTCGTAGTAGGCAAGGCGATTGAATCGCTCGTCCATGAACTCAATCCTGCTGTCGCGAATCAACCTGTAAGAAAGGTATTCCTGTTCGTAGTTACCTTTTTCGGATCCATTTTCCACATCGTTGAAGGAATCGCTATACACACTTTCGAGGTAAGCCCGATGCAGCTCCGGTTTCATACACAACACCCCGGTGTTGATCAGCGGCAAGGAGCGTTGTTTCGTATAGCGCGAATATGTCTTTGAAAAATCCGGCCCGCCCAGCTTGAATGGCTGTGAAGTTTCAGCCAGCCGGCACAATCGCGCCTGATAATTCCGGAATTTCGCCTGTCGAATAAAGACCTGATAATACGTGAAGTCATCGTCAATATACCGGTCAAAACGGACAGCACCTATCCCATCGCCCTGCATGCTGGATACAACGCATGGAGCGTTATGATAATTGATCATTATGTCGGCATCCAGGAATACAACATTCCGGTAGGCAGCGACTTCCGGGTGCGAACAGATCAGCAACTTCTGCCAATTCACAGGGCGCCTTACAAGGTCCTCGCATGGGCGAACAGGTTTGTCCAACAGGATAATGTCGTATCCGTGTTTTCTGGCATAAAGACGCCAGTTCGTTTCGCAATAGGTCTTCCATAACTTCAAATATGGCTCACCATAGACAAACGTTACTATTGCTTTTTCTTTCATAGCTCTCACAGTTCTTGCTTGATGGCCCGATTATCTGCAAGGAACGACAATGCCTCTCACGTTGGAATCCCCTCCAGAGTAGTTTCTCTTTCAGCCCCAGATGGAACGGATTCAGCGAGCCATCGTTGCCACAAACAAAGGTTTACCAGTGGCCATAACAGCATTCCAGAGTCTGGAGTCATGGAAGTTGCCAGTGTGCGGCGAATCGTATCAGGCTTGAACAACGTGCCCACGAGTGGCGAAGCTTCGACAGCTTCGCGCGCAAATGGCAGAAGGAGATCACTGAACCATTCGCGGACAGGAACAGGAAAACTCATTTTACGCCGCCGCATGATGTCCGGCGGAACCTGCGACGTAAACGCCCTGCGCAGCAGGATCTTAGACTCCACGAGACTGTCCCTGTCTATTTCCTTCACGTTCATGTCTTTCCCAGCTGCCTCTGCATTCGGGCCAGTCCAATCCATTTTGTAGCAATCAGGCAATCGGAAGAGATATTCGGCCAACCGGTGATCTGTGTACGGCACGCGCCCCTCCACAGATGCCGCCATGGTGCTGGAATCCACTCTAAAGAGAAGTCCTTCAAGATTCACACGCGCGTGAACCTGCATGTGTTTATCGAAAGTAGAGCATTTGCTGAAACTCGCAAACATGTCCTCATAATGACTGCATACCGCATCGTCTCCGTTCAATTGGGTCCAACATTCATGTGTCATCAATTCGTGCTTTTGTCGGAAGGATATCCATGAATTCAGCAGAAAGAACTGATCGGCATGACAAGTCAGATATGGTCTTTTGTAAAGACGGCAAATGGCCTTGTCAACCTGGCCCAGTGTAATATCGCAGCCAGGGGCTGCGTGTCGCGCACGGTCATAGTCAAAAGAGGAGAAATACGGAATGATATAACCGCCCAGCAATTCGTCAGCACCTTCACCCGTTAAAGCGACTGTGAAATCGTTTCTAAGCGCCTTGGCCAGATGATAAATGGGGATCTCGTTTGTCGTGGACACCGGCAGTCCCTTCTCGCCTATAAGGAACCTCCACGTATCGGCATACGATGCGGGATCCAGATGAATTTCCCGGCATTGCATTCGATGAAACTCGGCCGCCATGCGCACGTACGGCCATTCATTATAACCTTCAATATCGTAACCAACACTATAGGCGTTGAATCGGCCGCCCGAGAGTCTATTGGCGATTGATGCTATCACCGAAGAATCGATTCCACCGCTGAGAAATCCGCCGAGCGGCACGTCGCTGATCAACTGTTCCCGAACCGATTGAGTCATCAATTCGCCCACCTTGGCGGCGGCAAGATCGAGTCCCGGTTTTTCTTTTTCGTCAGGAGCAAGCACCGGGAGATCCCAGTATCGTCTTGGATGAACATCATGCGCTCCGCTACGCGCCACGATGTATTCACCTGGCAGAAGCGTTTGGACATTCTCTACGAGTGTCCGCGCGCCCAGTGTTGTTCTCAATGTTGTGAGGTAATGGGAAACGGCTGACATGCCCATCTCCCTGTGGATTCCCGGAAAACACAAGATGGCGGCCATGGACGATGCAAACATAAGGCGATCGTCGCAAATGGAATAGAACAGAGGTTTTATACCAAGCCTGTCGCGCGCAATGAAGAGGCTTTTCTTCGCCGGTTCAAAAATGGCAAATGCATACATGCCGGAGAGCCTGTCCAGCGCCTTTACACCCCATTCGAGATATGCCTGCAAGAGGACTTCTGTGTCCGACATTGTGCGAAATGTCCTGCCTGAAGCTACGAGATCCACGCGAATCTCACGAAAATTATATATCTCGCCGTTAAAGACAATAACCGCACCGGAACTTGCATCAACAAGAGGTTGTAGTCCGTTCTCGAGGTCAATAACAGAAAGCCGCCTGTGACCAAGAACTATGCCGGATGCTGTAAAAACACCGTGACCATCAGGCCCGCGAAGCTTCATAGTGTCCATTGCGGCATGGACGGCCTGAACCGGCAAAGCCGGATTCTGCCCGAGATTAAACGCTCCCACTATACCGCACATGGATGACCCGCCCTTCCCTTTCTCGCTTGCTCCAGCAAGTCCACGCCCAGACGATAGACCCCTTCCACATATCTTCTTATCGAGAATTCGCGTTCAGCACGCATCCGCATCGCGCACCCGGCGAGACGTCTGGCCGGTACATTTCCCATCCACTCCTTCAACCGCGCCAGGTAAGCTTGCGGATCGTATTGTCCGATAGCGTATTCCGAGCCAACGATATCAGCGCCTGTACTACCAACGTGCGTATTCGAACTTCGCATAGCCACGACGGGAATTCCGCAGACCATGGCCTCCACGACAGATTGTGATCCGCTCACAGGAAATTCTGCCGCGAAAACATCGAGCATCTTCAGAATGCGCCCCACCTCCTTTTGGACAGGAATGTGAACGATTTGTTTCCCGACACCTGACAGGCGGAACTGTTCCAACACCGCGCCCGATAGTTGTTTGCCGCCGATCGGAACAAACCGCGCTTCGGGATTCTGTTTCAACGCCGCTATTATGACATCGACATAAGATGCCCCAAGTCTCGTATCCAGATGGTTGCTCAGCACTCCCACAAGAACATTGTCTTCTGACAGCCCAAAGTGCCGCCGCTCAAAAGGCTGTTGTGCGTCCAGCAATTCGATATCGGTCCCCTGACGCATCAATCGAAGATCTCCGGCGTAGTCTGGCCAGCACGTCCGCTCGCGCTCCATATTATGTGCGTTATCGAACAGCGTTACGGCGATTCCACGCTGGTACAACGGAATACCGATGTGAATGTGAATTTTGACAGGCGCCTTGCAAAGCCTGCATGCGAGCCAATCTATCGGCATTGTTGGACCAGCCTGCGTGACCAGCACTTCTATCCCATCCGTAGTCACCCTGCCCGCGACATCGTGCGCAGCCTGGATCAAGGATACATTTCGCTCCGCCAAATATACATGGACACCACGCTGACGCAGAATGGCGAGAGACTCACGTCCCCACTGTTCCGACGGTTCCGCTGAGTGGCGGCAAGGCAACTGCCTCGCTCGATGACACATGTTTTCCGTGGAGTAGACATGCAAATCGCACTTTGCAGCATCGAGATACTTGGAAAAATCCAGCACCCGCTTTGTGTATGCCACAACGTTATCAACGAGATTAGGAATCAGCAATCCGATCCTGAGCCTATCGCCATCGCGATGCTCCGGACGAATCGGCCATTTTGCCCCCGATTCGCCAGCGATAATTTCATAGCGATCAGTTCCTCGACGGATCTCCGCCGGCTGATAAACCAGATTCAAGGAGCATGCGGCGTCCTCAACAAATGCCGAGCCTATCGCCTCCGCTCCGATTTCATGCTGACCGGCATCGACAGCAGCACATCCAAAATCGAGAAAGTCCATGGCTATTCGATCCTGCTCCCCTGCGAGCTGACGAGCGGCCAGAAGAAGACGAAAGAGCGGAACCGGCAACACGGGAAATATGCTTTGTGCGTTCTGAATAATGGAGGGAAGCTCTCCGAATCTTCCGGCCCGATACGATTCAACCGCGCGAAGCGCAACGCTTTTGATGGCGTTATCTCCACCGCCAATCGCCGCATCCGATTTCATCGTTGCACTACGCGTCGACGAATCGGCATTCAGAATGCCGGCAAGTTCCGAAAATTCCCTGTGACACCAATCCATGATCTTTGCATTCCAACCGTAGAATCACGCAATTCCAGTAATAAGTTGCAAACGGCTATATCCATCGAAGACTAGTTATCAAACGTCTTTATTAGCAGGGCCGGTGCCATTCCGCCTTGCTTATTAACTTTGCGGTGCGGCATATGTCATGCTTCTCCAGTCTGTGTGAAGCGCACATAGAACTGTGGTCAGAGAGCTGAATGCATAGTTTGCATATGGATAACGATGAGCATTCCCCCACCGTCTTGAAGATATCTTCTTCGAACGGCGATCCTGTGCCATCCTTTCTGGAATGGCGCTATCCACATGAACATCCACGCAATACCTCTCCCTTTCATCCAAGTTTTCTTGCACCCACATTCGCTCTCGGCGAAGGCCACCATGACATCATAGGCCAGGCGGCAAAGGAATTGACCAAGCTTGGATTTGGCGTTGAACGGCGTCACTACCCCCCTGCCCTCAATCAAACCGACAACATGAACAGCGTACGCGATTGCGGTGCAACACACTTCCTCACTTGCAACTTCATGGGCCTTCCCAAAGAGCCAATTCCGGAAGGCGTAAGGGTTGTCTCATGGCAGTGGGATACTGCATTGCGTCTATTGATCCAGCGTCCATGGCTGCTGGATGTGCTTTCTCGCGACTCCATACTTCCCTGCACCATGAAACCTGATGTTGACTATCTCTTTTCGCTCGGTTTCCAGAACGCCTTCTGGTTGCCGGCCTGCGTCAGTCCTGACGCTTTTCACCCGATGCCGCAGGTTCAAAGAGTCTCAGGGTTCAGGTATCCACTCTGGAATCGCTTTGGCATCGGACTCGAATCGATCATCTCGCGATTTCCATCCGTAGCGCATTTTGAGCAATGGCTTGCACCTATCGAAATCGGCGGCTTACCTGCCGCGATGGTACTGGCAGAGAAGCTCCTGATCGGAGACCACTCCGGCCCGCTCGGCGCGCCGACCGAACTCGCCTGCCTGCTTTGGGTTTCCGCACGCGATCTTACGCGTTGGCGTCGCATCGCATCCCTGGAGCCATTCAATCTGACAATCATAACGCCTCTTCCGCGGCAACTCTGGCCTTCTTCTGCCAGGAACGCGAAAGGCATCAGACATATTCAGGGAACCGTCTCATATCCCGACGGCTGCAATCAAATTTACAACACATCCGCTGTGACACCATTCCCGGGCGAATGCACGCCCGGCCCATCGTATTGGAATCCGCGTATATTTGAGTCGATTGCCGCCGGGTCGTGTCAATGCGCGTTTCTTAATCCAGAGGACTCAACAGATCCTTGCGGCCTGTTTGCCGCTCTTGCACAGGAACGCGAACTTCCTGCCGCTTATTCACTCGACGCATGGCACAGCAAGATCGAGCACATGCTGACTCATCCAGCCGAGGCACAGGAGATAGCCGCCGCCGCGCGAAAGCGCGTACTCGGTCAGCACACGATGAGGCAGAGGGTCGAACAGCTGGTAATGAGACTAGGCCATATCTGGTGTTCATCATGAAACTGGAAGCTGTCGCCATAGAGACCAACAATGCCTGTAACCTGCACTGCGAAATGTGTGGAAATTCCGGCATGCGCAGGAAGAGACAATTTATGGAGATGGAACTCTTCCGCACAATCGTTGACGATGCCGTTCGTTGTGGTGTAGGGAATATTCATCTGCACACAATCGGCGAGCCACTTCTTCATCCACATTGCTGCGAAATGGTCCGGTATGTACGCAGCAGAGGCATACGGTGCTGGTTGGCCACCAACGGCATGCTGCTGGAGGATCGAACATCGCGAGCCCTCCTTGAGTCCGACCTGAGCGCACTCCGCGTCTCGGTTGAGGGGAGCGAGCAGGCCGTAACCGGCAAGGTGCGGCGTGGTGCCAGCTTCGAAACGATCTTCTCCAATTTGCACCGCTTTTCCGAACTTCGACGGACTGGAAACTATCGTACGCATGTTGGCATCAACACGATTGTCATGAAAGAGACACTTCCAGATATGGACAAGTTTGTCGGAACATGGGGACCGCTCTGCAACGGCATTGAGTTTTCCCTCTTGTCCGGTCAGGGACACGACAATGAGTTCTACCGCGAGCAGCAAATTGCCGACTGCGTTTCAGGTCAGCGACGTCCCTGCGACATGTTTCTGCACAAACTGGCAGTTACAGTCGAAGGCTGCATTACCGCATGCTGCATCGACTTCGAGAACGATTTTATCGTAGGGCACATCGGAGATGTTTCATTGTCAGCGGCATTTAACGGCCGCGCCATGAATCGACTCCGTCATCTTCACAATCAACGCAGGTTCACCGAGCTGCCGTGCTGCGACAAATGTGCAGCCACGTGGCGCCCATCCATGGCAGGAGACGAGTTGCTCGAAGGACTTCGCTTCCGTTACTATGGGCTGCACAAGGGAAAAACACCGGCACAGTTGGAATCTCTCCGTAGGCGCGGCGAGGAACTTGGCGTTCGTTTCGAAGCAGGCTCGGCGACTGCCACAGAACTCCACGAACTTTTCCAGCTTCTCCGCATACTCGGCGAACCGGAAACTGTGCTCAGACTGATTGCCCTTATGCTTAAGATCCTTCCAATGGACGAAAGGCTGGGCTGCGCAGCGCTCTGCGTTCATCAAGGAGATGCGTTCCGGACAACCCGCGAAGCGATATTCCGGCGCATGGCTACGGTCATCAATGATCCAGTCACACTATTAGACATCGCATTCCGCTTCGATGTGGATGTAAACGCCGTCGGGATCAAGACAGAAGCGCAGTAGATTCACGGAGCCTGAACCCAAGGACTATTTTTCACGGTCAGCGTCGTGCCATTTCTTCATAACGAGACGAGGATCCAAAGTAATCTCGCTCAACATAGATACTATTCGCGCCGCAGCGTTACCATCGCCATATGGATTTCGAAGCCCTCTTATCCGGGACTTGAATGACGGGCTTGTGACACGCCTTATCGCAGCTGCTAAACGCGTTCGCTCGCATTGCACATCCATGACGTTCCGTCCATGCAAGCGCCCGCCCTGCCGATTACCAACGTTCACGACCGGCAGGTGCAAACTTGCCGCCTCTATTATCCCGCTCGATGAGTTGCCCACCATTGCCGCAGCATGTTTCATCACCGAGAAATAAAGCCTCGTCCCAAGACTTTTCACTAAACGACAATCGCGATGAGTTTTAAGATACTCCTGAATCGCACTCACTATCAAACGAGAACCCATGTCAACATTCGGATACGTAAACAGCACGGGCAAACCCACGCGATCCAGTGCCGCCAGCAGTTCTCCAATATGCAAGGCGGTTTTGTCTGGCTCAAGAGTAACTGAATGAAAGGTCACAATAAGCGGCGCTTGGGCGAGTTTTATTCCTGTTTCGCGTTCGATTTCAGCCGGCGTCATCAGTTGCATGGCACGCACGTTGTCCAAGGCTGGCGCGCCTGTTACAATGACCCTCCACGGCTCCTCTCCCATCCTCAAAAGCCGACGGCGATTCTCCTTGGTCGCAACAAAATGGAAATGACTCATCTTGGAGATCGAATGGCGAAATTGATTATCCACCGCACCCTCGGTGATTTCGCCTCCATGCAAATGGGCCACGGGCATCCCGAAGGGCATGGCCGCCGAAACCGCGGCATGCATTTCAAACCTGTCGCCTAGTACCAGAAGAAGATCCGGCTTGCGCGACCTGAAGACTTTCGCGAACCCTTCGATTCCCTTGGCCATGGCAAACGCAATGCCTGCGGGAGTATCCGAAGGGGGAGACATCTTGATTCGATCACCGATGTCAAAACCGTCGGACTCGATTTCCTGCACAGTCATACCTCTACGCCGGCAAAGATGATCGGCCGCCACGATGAGGTGCAGTCGAAGATTCTTCTGCTTACGAATAGCAAGGAGAATTGGACGGTATATGCCATAATCCGAACGAGCCACCGTTACGACACCTATCGTCCTGACTTTTTTCTGTTTTGTTTTCATGCCGGCACAAATGCCTTATTACGATCTGCCGTAAAGCAAGCTCCATAACGACTTCCAGCACGAACCTTCCTGATCTCATAATCGAGGTCCTTGTCGTTCAAACTTGTGCATATATTTTCGGCGCATGACAAGATGCTCCTCAGCAACGCATCAGTACCTGTGGCAGCAGTCAGAGAGACAGCCCTTGCCATCAGCCAGGCCGTTTCAGCCGGCAGCAACTCAACGTCACTACTGGCCAGACGGCTTAGAACAATCTCCAGCGCCCTTCGCGTATTGCCTCGCTTTATCAACGCAAAGATTAAGCGCTGCTCAAGCTCCACGCTGACCAATCCAGCTGAAATGAGTTCATCTGCAACCGCCACAACATCATCCCATCTTCCACCAGTGAAGGCGTCGAGAAGCACGAAACATTTATTCAATCGCTCGACGCGTGCGAACTGCCGCCCTGAAGTGCTTCTGGCGAGAAGACCCGCACGCCATTCCTGCAACACATCCATTCCGTGATCACGGCTCACGACTGTCACACTTTCTTTGTGTCGCCTGTATCGCACGCATATCCGTGGATAATAAAATGGATCGCTTCGCTCGATCAAACGCAACTTCAACAAGTAATCTTCTGATAGTCTAAATCTAGTCCGATAGCAGCCAATGTCACTCAGAATGTCACGTTTCATAAGTGACATCGGGTCAGGAATCATATTGCAATGAAGCATCTTCAATGGATCGAAGCTCATGCCCATCTGAACGCCCAAAGACTGTCCGGTTGAATCCATAAAATCAAGCCCGCAGTATCCCCATGAGCAGGAGCTTGCTTCAGTCGCGCGAAAGTATTCCCCGAAAGTGTCAGGCAGCATGATGTCATCCGAGTCGAAGATCATGACCCAAGGCGCTCTGCACTCCTTGATGGCCTCATTTCTGGCACAGTATAAACCTGCGTTCTGCGGCATGGACAGGATGGTCAGACGGTCATCGTCAACATTGAGCAGACATGATAGAGAGTCATCCGTCGAGGCATCATTAACTGCAACAATCTCAAAATTGACTTCTTTCTGGGCAAGTATGGAACCGATCGCTTGCCCTACGTAGCGATCCGTATTGAAAACGGCCATGACGACCGAGACTTCAGGAGCCTCATTCGTCGCCGATTTATGACGCATTGAAGTGGCGAGTTTACTCATACCGTTTCTTCGAACATTTCCATGGATAGAAGCTGGCCTTTTCGAATGTCTTTCTGGGCCTTGCGCCCCAAAACCTGGTTCAGCTTCGAGGCGGTAATCCCGGTTCCCGGTCTTTGCACAGCGATAGCATCACTATCGAACATTTCGCCAGCGCACATATCCCGTGCAGCCACGAGACTTCGTCTGGCTACGACGGCGGTTTCCTGCTCATTGGCCGACCGAGCTTTCTTTCCATCACCCATGGCCTTTTCCACATTCCGGATGGCCCGAATCATCGCCGTTAACTTCGCTGGCTCGATTGACATCCTGTGGTCCGGCCCTGGCAACTTACGATCCAGCGTAAAGTGCTTCTCCAGAACCGATGCGCCCACTGCCACAGCGGCTATCGCCACCTCTATGCCTGTTGTGTGATCCGAAAAACCTGTCCACACACCGAAATGCCGTCTCAGCGTGGCCATCGCCTTTAAATTAATCGTTTCAGGCGCGGCTGGATAAGCAGAGGTGCACTGGAGAAGGATTAATTCCTTTAAACCAGTTGCAGTGATGACGGCGACAGCCTCTTCGATCTCTTCAATGCTGGCCATGCCTGTGGATAAAATCACTGGCTTGCCTTTTTTCGCAACATGCGCGAGAAGACGAAGATTCGTAAGTTCACCTGAGCCGATCTTGAATGCGCAAACTCCGAGCGTATCGAGAAAATCGGCCCAAGACTCGTCAAATGGAGTCGAAAGAAACTCAATGCCCCGCTTCCGGGTGTGCTGCGCAATGCTGGCCTGATCTGCCTGTGACAGCTCCAGTTTGCGAAGCATTTTCAATTGACTTTCATCAGCACCAGCTCCGGCTTTCTGGTATTCCGCCTTTGGAGCCGATTCCATGACAAGACGTTCGGCCGAGAATGATTGAAACTTCACCGCGTCCGCGCCAGCATCGGCCGCGGCGTCCACCAATTGAATCGCCTTTTCCAAACTACCGTCGTGATTCACCCCGGCTTCAGCAATAATGTAACAGGGTGAATCTCGCGCGATGATCTTGTTATTGAGCCGTATTTTCTTCATTGTATCCATTACCGCGTCCGAGAATAAGGTCAGCAAGTGTAATATCCCAATCAGTATCTATATCAAGCGAACGCTCCACTGGCATCAAATAGCCCACAGCTCCCTCCGGATGCCAGGTCTTCAAATCTTTCAACACGGAGGTTCTGGCTACATAAACCGCGCCGTTTGGCATTACCACAGGCGGTAAATCCTGTTTTCGGCTTGCGAATAGGCCGCTATTCGTAAACGGCCTGAGCACATCATGTTCGTCCATGGTTCTCATTAGATAAGGGTGGGCGCAGGTCTTCACCACACTTAGAACCGCATTCGTTCCGCGTTTTATTGCCATGTCAATGCAGCCGTCAACATCGGCAGCTATGCGTAGAGGAGAAGTGGGCTGAAGCAGCGCCACATACTCAGGCGTCCAGCCTTCTTGCGACTCAAGACAGGCGATCGCATGCAAAGTGACATCAATTGCCGTGGCCGAATCGGTTGCAAGTTCCTGTGGTCGCATGAATGGCACTTCGATCAATTCGCCTCGCGCATAACCTGCCATTTCCGCATCGTCAGTGCTAAGGATCGTTCTGGTCAGCATTCTGCTGCGTCGGGCGGCATTGAAGGTCCAATACAGCAGAGGTCTGCCTGCGACATGGCGCATATTCTTTCGTGGCACCCCCTTGGAGCCACCACGGGCCAAAATCAATCCCAACACTTCATGCTGCCTCATCAGACTTAACTCCTTTCAGCTGGGTCATGCCATCGATCTGATATTCATTTCCAGTTCCGGTATGCCGGGAACATCGCGGCAGCCTGGCGGGACAAAAAACAGCGGAGCGAGGCCTTGCCTCTTCCATTCTTGAAGCCTGGTTGAGCACAGCGACTTCCAGTCCCCGCATCGTTCGTCGGCTGCGACAATCAAGGCGCCTGACGACAAAGTATGAAGGAAACATCCCCTCTCAATGATCTGGCTAAAGAGATCCAACCACGGGTCCACAATTATGACATTGGCCGAAGGAAACATTTTGCCAAAAACGAACGCATGCACCCAGCTACCGGGACAGATCAAAACGAAACCATGAGTCGATATATTGAATCCATGTTCCTTCGGCAATTGACGCACGTCGCGAGTCGCATCATCGTACATTGACAGAAAACTGGATAGCGGGCGCCATGTCCCGTTATTTTGCCGGATCGCCACATACGGAACAATCTGATTCATCCATGTTAAGCGGAAACGTCCAGTCTGCACCACCGGCTTGTGCGCCTCGAGATAAGAAGCCAATCTCCTGTTGGCATGATGGATGAACCTGATGGCGTAGCGCCGAAAGCCCCCAAACACATATGGCGCCTCCTTGATCGTATGTTGAGCCGGGTTTGGCGCCATTGTCGTATCTTCCAATTGACACAACTGACTGCTGACCGCACGAAGATCGGATGTAATGTCTGCGCAGAGATCGCCAGCGAACCGAAAACGTTCCTCAAGAAATCGAACTTGAGCCATGGGCTCGGCATGGTCGGCGATAATACCGGGGATCTGCAGCATCAATTCATCGACGTTATGAAGGATCAGATTCAGCCATTCCGCCGCTACTTCTCCTGTTCTGGCTTCCTGCTCGTCCGCCATCAAGTCCTTGAGACGCGACTGATATCCGCGTACCTTTTCAAAATCGAATGTTGATTCAGTCAATGCCCCGTCAAGATTGGCGCAGACTTGAACAAGGCGGCCGGCCAGCTGTGAATATTTTCCCATCCGACTACATAGCTGCTGCAGCATGTCCGAGCAACAAGGACTGCCGGCAGGAACATCCGTGCACGGATCAGGTTTCGTGCGGTTGGATATCGTTTCGGAACAAAACTGTTCAAAGTTGCCGCGGATCGTTCCGTCTATGACAGCCCCTCCTCTCGTGCAGTTCATAATTTGGATTTCGCGACGATTCGCAGTAACGTTGCGAATAAAATCCTCCATGTCCTGCTTCAGCCCCAACAAATTACCAGTGGCGAGCACCGTCCCTCCATCATTGGCGGCTATCGCTGTCGTTGCGTCGCCAGGTGGCGTTTTTTCTCCATCCACGTGGGAGATTCCCGATGCACTAACACTTAAGTCCTGACCTATCAGAACCACATGTTTGGCCCCGAGCCGCAGGGCCAGATCAATGGCAGATATCGTTACTGTTCTACCAAGGTGAAGTGTCATTACAGGGATATTCCATTTGGACAGAGCAATGTTGAAAGGATGCGAACTTCCATTGAACCATTGGGTCCTTTCGAAATGAGTTACCAGAGACGGAGACACGTCCGTGCCGGCCACAAGCACACTATCTGCGCAAAACTCTTCAGGCCAATTGCGAAAGGCCATGCAATCGGATTCGACAATGATATGAGGCGTTATCCCGGCGTTGACCAGAGTGGGCGCGGCATGGCCAACTGCGATCAACATCACATTTGTCACGAGATCTTTCAGCATCGGAATCTGATCACAGAGCGAAGGCCCTGCTCCGCAAATAACGACCGGCGCATTTGAATCGAACTCCCTTAGAGCAAACCGCTGGCTCTTAACAATCGCTGGCAGATTCCAGATGGAACAGCGCAGGCGAATAAGTCCGCGGATTGAATCCTGCATCGAATTCTCCTGCGCCGCCAGAATGACTTTCTTTATCTGAATCAACTCCCGTTCGAACACAGTCTCGCAGTCCCTGTTCACGACGAGCTGAACTTCGTGACCGGCGTTAACCGCCACAAGCGTGCCAACTTTCTCTGCAAAGAAAGAATCCTCCGCAAGAGGGCACGCCACAGTTCGCTGAGCCTGTCCGACTGTTGCCTGCAAGATGTCCTCTTCCGATTCGGAACAGGCCGGATACAAATAAAAGATAAAACTCGAGGCAGGAAGGCGAGTGCGAATTTGCTTCAAAACAGAGACGTTAGCCGGGCCCACGTATATCAGAACAGCTGGAGCCACGCCGGCTGGATGAGCGACGGGCTCTGGCATTAGGGAGGAATCATTTGAGGCTCCCAAAGCCAGGAGGCCTATCAGGCGGTTGTAGAAGGCTGTCAGATTTTCGCGGGAATTTGGGGCTGGAATCGCAATGTTCATTCGAGCTCCATTGACGCCAAAACGCCCCGGAACGGTGCGTCGGCAGGTTTATCGCCGGATTCGCGCATTTTGCGTTTAGCCGTGTCCGTACCCACTTCCTGAAGCGTCCTGGCATAATTTCGAACAGAGAAATGATCTTGAGCACGACGGCTCATAGCCACAGCGACCTCATTCCTCTCCGCCGTATTGCGAATCCAACTCAGCAACCGTTGCCGAAACTCACCGACATCACGCCCGATAATTCCATAAGGCGCGCCAACTGCATTGAAGCCGGCACTCTCGGCGTGAGCGTCGCTCCAGCGAAGCGCCACGACAGGAATTCCGCATGCCATCGCTTCCACGACGCTCTGGGATCCGCCCACAGGAAACTCATTTGCGTAAATATCGAGAATCTTTAAAGCCGATCCGGCATTTATCTGCCCACCTCCGAAACGCACACGGCCAGACACGCCGCGAGAAGCAAAATAGTCTGCGGCTGCGGACATTCTCCCGTTCCCAAATGCTACAAACCATGCATCGCGCTCTATTTCGAGAACATCGGCAATCAATTCCATATATCCCTTCGATAAACGTTCATCGAGATGATTGCTCAACGTCCCGACGACAAGCGCTTCCTGAGGGATTCCAAATCTGGAGCGCGGTAGTGCCGGCTGCGCACGAATCCATTCGATATCGGTGCCCTGCGCAAGTACGACGCGCTGCCCAAATGAAGGATCCCATGATCCGGATTCCCGATCGAGATTGAAAGGATTGTCATAGAAGTTCACATCCATGCCCGGCATATACAAAGACGTTCCGTTGTGTATGGTCATTTTTACTGGGATTGGAGCCAAGCGTGTGGCCAGCCAGTCAATTGGACAGGCCAAACCGCTTTGCACAATTAGCACGTCCAATTGATCGCAGGCGATTCGCTGCGCCAACGAAAGCGCCGATTGACTGAACGATCCATGCCTTCCCGCGATGTGTACCGACGCTCCGCAATCGCGGATGGCCTTCAGCGACGTCGATCCCCTATGTTCTGAGGTGCCTTCGCGACAACCATAAGGGAATAGCGGCGATTCGCGGTGCGATAAATTCTCGGTGACATAAACGTTGATATTGCATCGTGTCTTGTCCATATGCCTGACAAGATGCAAGAGCGTTTTTGTGTTGGCCACTGTATCATCGACTACATTGGGCACCATTAATCCAATTCTGGGAGATGCACGCCTGACGGCAGTCTTTGCAGGGAGAACCGATGACTCCAATCCACACGCAACTGTTTCATACCAGCCGGATATTCGTCGCAACGAGGCAGGATTGCGAATGATTTCGAACGACGACATGCCATCCAATATCAAGGCGGCCGAACAAGACTCCAGGGCCAGATCGCAATATCCCATGTTCATTGAGTCGTGCGCGAACGCCAGACATTCGAGAGCAGCCCGTTGTTCCATACCCATCGTGCAGCACAGCTCAATTATACCGGAGATAAGAACTGTGGGCAGAAAACCGAGACGGGATTGAGCACCCAAGAGGACAGTCAATGCCATCTCGCGCCGGCCTTGCCGCAGGAGTTTTGCAGATTGAAGAAGTGTGCCGCGGATCTGTTTCTCAATATCCGCATCAAACCGCAAGCTGTTGATTTCATCGGACGTCAGGTCTTTTACGACGCCCTGCGCGAGTTCATGCAGAGATGTTATGCGGGCCATCTGTGTCACCCATTTCCATAGGTTTCATTATCACTATCCAACCCATTGACTCAATGAAACAACATTATTACAGGGAAAACACCCAATATAACTCAAGTCGTCAGGCCGGTGATCCCTTGCAAAGTGGACAAGCTGCTCTGCATCGTCGTCATCGCGTTATCCATGGTGGTGAACTGGCTCCACAGATTCGTTGTATACACATTCAGATAGTCATTCCAATTGCTGATCTCTGTCTGCAAGTCCGACTTCTGATTGTTTAAAGTCTGGACATGCTGAGCTATCTCCCCGGCTTGGGGTTCACTCATGCCATAGGCATAATTGTAGAAGTCGGATGCAACACCATTCTGATATCCATTTTGTGGATTATAAGTTCCAGTGAAAAGCTGTTCGACCTTGTTGAAATAATTTTGCAATCCGTTATCTAATTTATTCTGATCGATTATGGACAGTTGGTTGGACTCCCCGGTTGTCCCGATACCAATGTCCTGCAACGAGCACATAATTCCCGTTTGTCCATTATACGAGTAAGACGCATTCGTCTTGTTCAGCGCAGGAAACTTGGATGCAGTCGCCTGTTCGCGAATATCTACGGAGAGTTGGGTCAAAAGTGAGTCATCGTACAGCTGACCAGTTGATGACACAGTCCCAGTTGATGTTGCCCCATTGCCTGTTGAAGTTTGCAACGTAACTGCACCTTCTGTGGTGATTTCTGAGGCTGCTGCATTGTAGGCTGAAATGAAGGTTTGTATAGCCGTCATGACACCGTTCATGTCAGGCGACACCGTCAGCGTCACCGGGGAATCCGTTGTGCCACCATTTGTTCCAACAGAAGTCGTAGGTGCCAGCAAATTGAGACTGACGCCATTAATCACATCCGTGATGCCGCTGTTGCTGCTTCGCGACATCGAAATACCGTCCAGAGATAATTTGGCGTCTTGACCTTGGATCAACACCTTGGTGTAATTGTTGCCGGTACCAGGCGACGAAAGGATTTTCAATTTTTGAAGGGCGCTTCCAGTTGTGTCCGCGCTGTCAATACCAGCGGAGCCGGTGTTAGCGGCACTCAGTACCAGATAGTTTTCTGTGGGGCTCGCCGATACCACAGAAGCCGCCACCTGTTCGCCGGCAGTCATTGAAGACGATGCATAATTGATCTTGGCAGCCAGGGATGTCAGTGATTCTGCGCCACCACTGTCGGTCTGCCCGTACTCATTTTTCCCGATCGTAAACGTTACGCCACCGATTTGGAACTGATCGCCCTCGGTAAGGACGCCTGTGCCACCGGCTTCTGAGGATAGATCGGCTGTAGCGGAAGTGAATGCCATGGAACGTACGCTCTCCGCCTGGGCAAGTTGACTGATTGACATATTATATGTTCCGGCAATGGCGGAGGTCGTGGACGTCGCGGCCAACTTTGTGGAATCCGATGTTGCGACCGCCATGGTGTTCCACAATTCGAACGATCGAAGCGTATCGAGTGAGTCTGTGAGGGCTGTCATGGATGACGACACGTTTGACCATGCAGACACATCGCCATCTACAGTGTTAACTTGCGTAATCCAGGCATCTTCAGGCACAGCCTCCGCCGCCACCATCTTGGTTATAAGCGCGGAATAATCTACCGAAGTTTGACCTAGACCCGTTATATGAGTTGCATCGCTTGAGCCACTTGCCAAGCCTATATCCGTACCACTCGCCATAGAAGCCACCTCTTGTTATGCCTCGCCAGATATGGGAAGCATTTGAGATGCCACGCAGAGCGTGGTCAAAAAAGAGAAGGAGGAGAGGGCATTTGTTGCCCTCTCCTCCTATTTTTACTTCTTCAATGGTACTTTAATTACTTACCCAACTACTAGCCGAGCAACTGCATTACGCTGGCTGGAAGTTGATTCGCTTGAGCGAGCATTGCGGTACCGATCTGGGTCAGAATCGAGTACTTGGCGTATTGGGTTGCCTCGTACGCAACATCGCAATCCCGTATGCTGCTTTCCGTGGCCCTGATGTTCTCGTCATAACTCTGGAGGCCGGACAGCGTCTGTTGCATACGTGACATCTCGGCGCCCAACACTGCGCGCTTCTGACTGATGTAGTCAATGCCGAGGTTCATCTTGTCAACCGCCGCCTGCGCGACAGATTGAACCGATATGCTGAGGTTCTGCCCGCATATCAAACTGCCCCATGTCACCGTCTTCAGGTGTGAGCCCAACAGTGTCATGTTCACCGAGCCGTAGCTGTACGTGTTGTACGAGCCGATGACATTAAAGTTCGAGGCGCTCAGATTGAGCGACTCATCATTGAACACCTGATTGCTGTCAGGACCGACTTGTATTCTGACGTTACCCTTCTGAATTGTGTCGCCGGTAATTGCGGCAACGCCGTTCCCACCGCGAAACAGATACAGGCCGTTGAACTTCCCGGCTGCTGTAGCGCCCGTGGTGATGCGCCGGATTTCCTGCTGCATCTGCGAAAATTCATCCTGCAGATTGTCTCTGTCTACCTGACTTTTAGTGCCATCGTTGGCCATGACGGCAAGTTCTGCCATACGGCCCGAGATGTTATTGATCTGCTGCATCCAGGCATCGGATGTCTGCAGATAATTGATCTGGTTTTGGACATTACTTTCTGCTTCGTCTGTGTCTTGATACTGGGCGATCAAACGCTCGCTCATGGCAAGACCAGCCGGATTGTCGCCGGCATTCTCGATCTGCTGGCCGGATGACAACTTTGACATTGCCGACTGCAACTGTGTCACGTTGTTACTGTAGTTTACCCAAACGTCAAACGCTGGAATGTTATTATTGACCATCATGTTACTATCCTCCTTGATGTTTTTGTTGCATTTGTACGACCATCCATGGCCATACGTGTCGTATCTCCCTTTTTACCCAGGCGCCGTCAGTGATACGCATCCCTTTTTGTCAGACAGCACCCTTACCCATAGCATTTCTCAGCATCACCCCTTTCGTGCAGCTGGACATGGCAAACAGCGCAAGTCCGTGACTGTATTATCGGCTATGATGCGATGACGCTAAGCTGGCAGGATTACAGCATTGTCAAACGGCAGTACAAACCAGTTGTCGAGGCATGACTTATGTGCGCAAGCATTTGCACTGCATGACAATAGACAATTTAGCCTTAACATTCCATGATGATGCATTTTTTGCCTCACCCAAAACTTGAAAAGCGCGGTATTCGTGAAGGCTGAATACGATAATGGCACGATAACTGAGCGAGAAATACAATAGAAAAGTCAAAAAGACCAAAATAGGTCTCACCGCTACAGCAACAACCGGAACCCAATGCTGCTCTTGCGATACGACGGGACGTTCCAGTACCGAGAAGCACACTCCAAAGAGTTTGCATCGCTGCTGCCCCACGATCCACCCCTCATAACCCGCCAGGTGCTCGCTCCGTCATATAGCTCGCTCGTCCACTGCCACACATTCCCGCCCACCCCAAAAAGCCCCCAGTCATTCTCACCGCTCTCTTCCACAGGACATGTCACATCATAGCCATCGTCGTAGCCATTTATCACACTCCACGCCGAAAACCCTCTTTTCAGAGCAGCGTCAGCATAATTTCCGTGCTTCGGAGGCCAGTCATTCCCCCACGGATACTTTCTATTGTCTCCGCACTGGGCAAACGTAAGCCATTCACTTCCGTCCGGCAGACGGCATTTGCGGCCCTCCGGCAATTCCGCCGTCCGATTCATCCAATCCGCAAACGCAACCGCATCGTCGTAGCTGACTTGCACCACCGGCTGCCGATCTCCGTTGAGGGAACGCGTTTCATACTCGCCGCTGTTGTGATCCGGTTGATACCTTCGGTATTCTTCGTTAGTGACGGCGTATTTCCCCACCCACCCGTTCAACGTGTCTATCCGGACAAACTCCATTTTTGTCCCCCCACCCAAATCGATCAACAAAACACCCTGCGTCTTTCGTCCAGTCATTCCTTTGTCGCATGAAACAACATGTGCTCCTGCAGTAATGATATGTTCGTATGGACCTCCCTCGACAAAAAGACTGTTGCCGGTCTTCCTTGGCAAAATACAATCAGCGCTCACATGCCTCATTGCCTTGTCTCGAAGAGAATCCGCCCAATAGGAACTGCCGATAAGTATGGCATCTGCATTCAATCTCCCAGCCTCGTCCCAAGTCAGCATTTTGTGAGGAAAACCAGCGGCGACTCGTTGATTGTCGTCAATATACCCTAGTATTTTGATGTCGCCCATTTCCTCTTTTGAGAGCAACTTCCGCACCTGTTCGCCTAGTCCGTAGATTATGACTCGCAGCGATTTTTCGCGGATTTCCTTCAATGCCGCAGTGAACATATTTGTGAATTCAACCAAATCGTTGAGATCATCCGGCACAAGAATCTCCGGGGGCACTTCAGCGCGAAGGCGGACATGTGGCGGCGCTGTGAGGACAAATATTCCGTCGAACGCCAATTTGCCACCATAATCTGCGAGCCCCCAATAAGGTGAATTGGAATACGGCAACGTCACCTTCATCCAGTTATAATCGCAACCGTGATGGCTCCCGGCATCGCCTGCGGCGAAATTGTTCCATGAGTCGGCATGATCCGCATGAAACACGCGGCCTAGTTCTGCAAAACTTCCACCCATGGCCCGAATCTGGCGACCAAGCATTGTGTCAACATGATTATTCGAAAAACGAATTCCCTCGTAATGTCCTCCGGCTTTGAGAAACAGATCACGGTGCATAAGGGTAAAATCACCGGCGGATCCGTAAGAATCCGGCAATCGCATCTCGCTGACGAGCACTGCGTTCCGTCCTGCGATATCCGCTATTGGGTAGGATGGCGGACGCTCATGTAACAGATGCCTCGAAAAATCGACGCGCGTAGCCAGGTAAAATGTATCCTTTCGCAAATTATCGCCATGCATCTTCCCAAGCACCTCCGGGGTGAGATAAGTGTCCGCGTTCATGGAAAGAATCCATTCGCCACGGGCCCTTCTGATGCCTGCGTTCTTGCCAAAAAATTGCATCACACCCATGCTTGGGTTGTCACAGAAATGTCTGTGAATCTCCGGCGTCACTACGAACGCCCTGGAGTTCTTGATCCATTCGCGAATCTTTACTGCAAATAGAGGCCGATCCGGTAATGGATTCCATTCCACCCACACGTATTCATAGTTTAAGCCGAACTGATCCAATAGCGCGATATTATGCCGGATCGCGTACTCCGCCCGCACATCGAAATCGCCGTTGTGATTGTCGTTGCGCCCTGTCATGACAACTGAAAGAAGTGGGATTGCGGCTGTCGTCATATTTCCATTGCTCCCATTAGAGACGGCTTCAGCCCCAAGGCACGCTGTTCCTGTGAATAGGCGCAATTCCTGGCTGTCGTGCAGAACGCTTCCACATAACCATCCACGTTCTTCATACGATATCGAAAATAACATTGCTGTTGGGCTATGTGACGCTCAAGAATATTGCCCAAAGTGCGACAGTTGTGACAGCATGGCATCATGCATCCATCCAACCCAACATAGGTGGAATCCACCCATGAGCAACACGAAAGCGTTGGCCGATGCGATGGGGACTTTTCTGTTGTCGTGCTGTTCCCTCCCAGTGAAGCGGCGCCGGCAAGAATATCCGACGGAAGTTGCAGAATAACGTTGGTGTTGCTGGCACGCATTTGGGCCTGTTCGATGTACAGGGGCCAGTCAGGATTAGTTGTAAAGTCGCCAGGCGGATAATCGCCTTTCATGTGATCGAGATGTACGCGAAAGGCGCCGGTATCGGCCGCAATATCCACCAGCGCGGCCAGTTCGCCGATGTTGTCTGCCATGCCCACCATTAGGAGCGCCAGCCGTGGATATTGCATCCCAGCGGACTGTTTCCGCTTATTCAGGCGTTTGAGTTTCTGGATCACTGAGTTCAATGATGCGCCGCGTATGCTTCTATATCGCATTTCACTGGCGGCATCGAGTGAGATGTTGAGGCTGGTCGGTAACCCAAACTCCACCATGACATCGGCCAAAGAATCGGTGAGCAGGTGACCGTTCGTGACAATGTCGGCGTTCACGCGGAACTGATGAAGAACATCCAGAATTCCGCGAATATCAGGATGCAGAAGCGGTTCGCTGTTGCCAGCTACAAAAGTGATCAGTTCTGTCGTTGGCACATGTTCAAGAATCGTACGAAGATCGGAGACAGCAAGAGATTTCAGGGCGCCACGTGACCCTCCGCACATACGGCACGCCAGGTTACAGCGTCCCTCAGTCAGAATAACACTCAGAATACGCGGAGAGAATACGATCCAGAGCAACTTTGCGAGGTCAGGGCGGGACGAATTCCCGATGATCGCCTTCCGGATGCATGATAGCACGTTACCCTTAAGACGCTTCGAGGCGATAAGTTCGTCGATCACAGGTTGCGGTTGCGCAAGGAATTCCTTAGTGAGATCAACAAATGAAAGAGTCAACTCAGGGCTCATCTTTCCATATGGCAAATCCATCGTCTTCATTTACGCCTTAAAGTTGTGTTCGATAGCGTCGTCACAAAGTTTCAGTAATTTCTCGCCAAACATCCGCTGGTCACACAGATAGACATCCAGCAGTTTATCGAAGTCAAGAAGTGGTATTGCTGGATTTTCCCAGATTCTCTTCATATGGTTTGCCCACTCATCGGGCGCGTCAGGCGCGGCGTAGAAAGCATCACTGATTTCATGTTCACGCATGACAGGAATATCAGCTAGAATTGCTCGTTTTCCAAGATACTTTGCCTCAGCGACACTCAACCCAAAACCTTCGAATCGGGATGGATTGATGACGGCGAGCGAAGCGCGTAAAAGGTGAAAATAATCCTCGCGCGGCACAACATCCAGACAAACGAACTGATTCGAGACACCGTAATAACGACAGCGTTCGGCAAGTCGTTCAGCGGCAGGCGTCTGACGCCTGCCCGTGCATACAACCACCGGTCTGCACCCTCGAGCTGCGAGCTGACCAAGCGCCTCGACAACCACGCGATGGTTCTTATGAGGAAGAAAGTGATTCGGCATCAGGAAGAACCGTTCCGGCAATCCATACCGGCTATGCGTGTCCTCCGCTGTCCTTGCATAACATTCTGTCGGAATATGTGGCACAAACCGGAGAAGGCGCGCCCGCGCCAGAGCTCGCGCCGCAAACTCCTTGAGGTCTTTCATTACAGACTGCGAGTAGATCAACAGCAGACTGGACGAATCGGCATGGGCTTTGAACAAGCGGTCTCTTCGCTCCAACTCCTCGAGCGAAAAGTTCTCGGGGTAATGCCGATGCTGAAAATCGTATATCCAGACGATTCGCGGCACATTCACCATCAGCGCCGATTCGATCGGCAGCGAGACGAACACGTCAACGCCATTTTGTTTCAAAACCTCGTTTCGCGCATCTGAACCGCTTGACGGCAGGCAGATCACGTCATCAACCATGGTCCGAAATGGCGCGATCACACGTTCCGGCGTTTCTTTCCAGACAGTCAATCGTAATGAGGGCTTTTCTTCAGGCAACCCCCGAAGTGCCTGGAGAAACACCTCCTGAACCACGCCGCCGGCGGTCCATTCCTCACCTGCCATATTGTGTAATGCAATTGTGATCATGGTTTTACGGCATGGCTTGGCCATACCTCCAATTAGGAATACAGGCAATAGACCGGTCGCAAGCCATGCTGCCTGGCCTTCACCAAGAGTTTGCTTTCCAATGTATCGCTGGAGATGATTGTCGCAAAAGAATCGCGCATGTCGAACGCTTCGGGATGACACACAGGAATTCCCATGATCTCAGCTCGCTCCGCGTGATCGTCAACCACCCCTATGATTTCGCATGCTGACAGATGCTGTCCTTGCAGGAGGCGCTGCGTGTGCTGCCCTGCGCCATACAGAACAACACGTTTTATCCGATCATGATCGAGCATGCGCATGACCTTGCGACAACCGGCGGCCAACTCCTCCGATGATCTCTCACGGTCAACAACCGGCCTGACACCGGCGATCGCAAACAAGACACGCATAACAGCGTGCAAGCCGCGCGGAGGATCAGTGAGCAAACACTTTGCAAGGAGTTTCCAGGAGCTAATGCGCAGCGAGGGATCGGCGATGGCAGATATGATGCCATCCAAGGCTTCGTCCTGCAGGATACATTTTGCCAGTGTGCTCTCCAATACGCCACCGGCAGGCTGACGGCGTAACCAGCAGAGCAGGCGTAATTGCACGTCCAGAAACAACAGCGGCGCCATTTTTTGTAGCGCCACACCTGACGAGTAGCCGGCCGCATGCACACGATAGTCGCAAAGAATGCCTGGACACAGGGCGATGCAGTGTCGTGCTGCCACTTTTGCAACAAGGAGCCTGTCGTCATTCTGGAAGCGAAGATTGCAATCGAATCGCCCCGCCTCGAGAACGGCTGCACGCTTCGCCAGTACGGAGGAGAACGCATAATGCGCGCGCCCCATGGCGATCGCCATGAATCCCAGTTCAGGATCGGATGGAAGGTCCGAACCATATTCCTGAACGCCCGGCATGAATAGATCGCCCTGACTCTCACGAATAATTCTGGCGCCGGTATATGTCAGCGCGAGATCGGGGCGTGCATCCATGAAGGCAATCTGCTGAGAAAGTTTTTGTGGTCGCCAGAGATCATCGGCGTCCAGAAAGGCCATGTATTCACCTCGGGCCCTGGTAATAGCCAGATTCCTCGATGCCGCAACGCCTCGATTGGAGTGACTGTCATGGTGAAAGACGAATATGCGGTCGTGATGCGCCGCTGCATACCATGCCGCAATTACGCACGTTTGATCCCGCGATCCATCATCAACAATCAGCAATTCCCATTCCGAAAGAGTCTGGGCCAAAACACTTTCGATTGCGGCCGCGATATTTCTTTCTGCGTTGAACGCAGGCATGATGATGCTCACAAAAGGCTGATTCATTTGTCCGCCTTTCTCTCCCAAAGCTCATCGAACTCCACGCGTGGAAAAACATTCAAGTTTCCCCCGCGTGTGGCATTGAATATCGCTATCCCGTGCAGTTCGGCGTACCGGAATGCGTGGCGATATGCCCGTTCCATCAAGTTTAGCGGCGCCGGATTGACCATTTCACCGGGTACGCGATAATTTGGCACAAAATGGTTGTTTTCAACACCAGCTTGGACAGGAACATCGCGTTGTACGCCATCCTCACCTTTGTAACAATGATCGCAGCCTATCAAGTAAATTGGGTTCAAGCCCAGATGGACCGCCAGTTGCAAATTCACGTAAGTAACACTGCACCCGCCATAGATTCCCTGAGCGACGTCACCGGAGAAATCCTGGGTTGAACCGTCCTTTTCCCCTGCGAGACCAACACAGTGCCATCGTCGTACCTGGCATTGCGCATCGCCTTTTCCGAAGGTATCTTGAAGATGCACCAAGTCGACATGGCGATGAATTTCGCCGCGGATCTTCTTCCAAAGAACAATGTCGGCAATTGTAAAATAGTCAGGTCGCCAATCAGTTTGATCGTAAGCGAGGAATATCTTGTTCGAAGCAATCGATATCTCTCCATTCGCTTTGAGGGCGGTCAGATCTTCGATGCGCAAGCTTGGCCCGTTGCCGATGACAAAGCCTCGTCTTCCCGCGTGACGTGCGCGCAAGGACTCGAAGTAGGAATCGCTATCTGGATCGTCTATGGTCATCCCAAATGCATTAGCTCCTGTCGCCCTGCCGCGAACACAGTGCAGGCATGCGGAATCAGCGCAGACATTATCACGGACGTACAGCCTCCTGCCGCATTCACCAATGCGACACCGGCGGCAACATCCCAAAGCATGATGTCTTCTTCGTAATAGGCATCCGCCCTGCCACTGGCCACATATGCCAGCGACAAGGCAGCCGAGCCCAGAAGCCGGACTTTTCTGAATTGCTGCACCGTGGAAATGAATCGGCGCAGCGACACGCTCTCGAAATCACGGTTCACAGGAAAACCGGTCGCGATTACAGCTTCATCGCGGCGAGTTGCCGCGGTGACATGTATCGCCTGCTCATTAAGTAAAGCGCCTGAAGCCGGAATTGCACTGAAGAGTTCATCACGCCAGAAATCATAAACCACACCACAACGCGGAGTTGCATTCTGCCACAGCGCAATCGAAACACATGAAAGCGGAAGGCCGTAGCGATAATTCACAGTGCCATCCAGTGGATCCACGATCCAGCGAAATCCATTCGGATCCGGTTTACCCTTCTCGCCGGCTTCCTCGGACAACACCGGATACTTCGAATCGCCGGAGAGCATGGCCAATATGATCTCCTCGGCCTGACGATCGGCGCTCAGTTTGAGGTCGTGATGTTTTCCGCTCGTTACACCGGTTAATTCCGAATTCCGCTCGCGCAGCTTCTGTCCGGCTTCACGTGCCGCTCTCTCTGCGAGGCGTTTCAAGGGCGCCAACTCAGGATTCATTTCCGGTTCCTCTCGCGAGAGAGAGATCGTTCAGGATATTTACGACGGCTGCCTTCTCCATCGCCAGTCGGCACTGGCGGGTATAAGTACTGATGTGTGGCGTCAGCAGCACTTGAGGAAACCGGCTCAGCGGCCCGCGGTACGGCTCTTCCGAAAAGACGTCCAGCCATGCTTGAGAAACCACTCCCATTTCAAGGGCTGAGATCAGCGCCGATTCATCAATCAGCGCGCCACGGGCTGAATTCAGTATGATGACGCCTCGCCGCATCAGTTTAAATTCCTGGACACCGAGAAGCGGATATGAGCCACCGGCATGCAAAGATATGACATCGGCTTCGGCCAATCCATCGGCGATGGAAACAGATCGGACTCCTGACGACTTGGCGACATGCTCAGTCAGCACCGGATCGCAAGCCATGACCACTGCGCCGAATGCGTGGAGAAGTTCCGCCACGCGACTGCCGATTCGTCCGAATCCTATCAACAACACCTTGCGGCCTTTCATGCCGTCGCCGATCATTTTCTTCCATTCCCCTGAATGAAGCGCGGCATTCGCCGGGATCAATCGCCTGCACAATGAGAGCAACGCGGTCACGGTCATCTCCGCAACAGCATCGGTGGGACCTTCAGGTGTGTTGGAGATTTTGATACCAAGTTCCATGGCGGCGCTGACATCAACGTTGTCCATACCGATGCCGACACGGGCCACTGCCTTCAGTCGCGAGGCTGAGGCAAGCACTCGCCGTGTCAACGGCTCCAAGCCCGCCAGCAATCCATCGGCATCCTGCAGCAATGCCATGGTCTCCTCCTCTGTCAACCGCCTGCCGTGCGGATTCGGAATGATGGAAATACCGGCATCTTCGAGGATACGCAAAGGAGTGGCATCCTCTTCCGCAAACGATGATGGACCGATGGCCACGGCAACCGGATTCTCACTGCAATGCTTCATTAAACGCATTCCTTTCACAGTCTGCATAAAGGGCCTCGGCAATCCTTAGATCTGCCTCAGTTTTGATGATGTGCCCGGACATGCGATCTACAGGAAAAATGCCCACCTTCCCGGCATAGGTTGCGCATTTACCTGCCCGAGCCGCCTCCAGATAAACGCTTCGTTTCCAGCCTGTGATGGACCACGTGATTCGTTGAACAGGCGTGAGTTCCTGCGAGTTCGTCTTGCAATCGAAAGAAAAATTAACGGGTCGGCCATTCATGGCGCATTCGATCTGTTCGTTGACCGCGCTGAGTCCGACATCGCAATCGCTCTTCAGCATGGAGTTGACGAAGACACGAACACCGTCGGCGGTCAGCACCGGGGCTATGCTGTGAACCTGAAAAATATAATCGCAAGCATGCGCTTCGAGAAACTCGAGAATGAATTGCTCGCTCGTGGCCTGGTTATTGCCTAATGCTTCGGGACGCTTGTGGTACGAAACGCCTTCCTCTTTGGCGATCTCCCCAAATTTTGGATGCTCGGAATTCACCCATATTTGATCAAATACGCCGGACTCTTTGCACTTTCGGATCGCTCTTGTAATGAGCGGTACTCCGCCAATGGTCTGGAGATTTTTCTGCTTCAGCCGTTGACTGCCCATTCTGGCTGGTATCATGGCGACAATCAGCATGTGACTTTACGCTCTATTTGGCCGCAAGCGCGAGCGGGGCTTCCTCAGTTTCGAAAGTGGGATCATCTTCCAAATGCGACTCGGATGGAACCGGGATATCGCCGACGATGAGGTCAACCCAATAATGGAGCAGCGCGGCATGGCATGTTTCCGCTTCGCCGTAGGTCCTGGCACGGACGAAGAAATTCAAGTCGCCGCTCAATCTCAGCGGATTATCCGGCTTCATCGCCGAAAACGTGATCACCTTCATCCCCCGCTCCCGCGCAACAGCAACAGCCCTGAGGATGTTCTTCGATGCCCCGGAACTGCTGATAGCTATGAGCAAGTCATCCCGCTGCGCGAAACGTTGGAGCGGAGTCGAGAATATCTCCTCTGCGCTGATATCGTTCGCGACAGCCGTCAGCAGCGCCATATCTGTAAACACTTGTGTCCGAAGTTTGGCGTTCTTGGAAAGATCAGCCGCGAAATGACTGGCCATGGAAGCGCTGGCTCCATTACCGACCAAGTATGTCGTGGCGCCTGTTTCGTAGGCATCGCGAGTCCACTGCATAAGACGCGCGAACCCTGAATCGGCATCCAGATGACGAGCAGTTGAGTCCGTCGACTGGGTGCCAGACAGAAGACCGTCGAGGCGACGCATTCGCCGCCCGAACCTGCCGAATGGTAAATCGACGTGTACAGGCGGAGTCGAATCATTTTGCGGAAGGATCTTCGGAAGCATTTCATTGGGCAATCCATCCGCGTCTTTTTGACCAGCCCCAAACTTGTCGCTCTCGTAAATGCGCTCGACAAGTGTCATCAATCTCTCTGCATCGTCAATGCTCCCAACACGAATCGGACTATTTGAACGAATAGCATTGACGAATTCCTCGATTTCGCGCGCAAACGACAAGTCCTGATCGAATACCAATCGCTCCTCGTGGGTGTGCTTGGCTTGAGGTGCGGGGCTCCGATTCAACGCAACCGTCAGTTCTTCCTTGGCGTATGCGTTGGTGTAGGCACCTGACGAGGAGAGAATTCCGTTGATGACCATGTATCCGCGCTCGAGGAATATTTCCAGCGAGAAAAGATGTCGCCACTGCGTCATTGTGCTGTGGAGCGAAGCTGTCTGCCCCTGCCGGTTTCTGAGGATCGCAAACAGGTTGTCCTCAATGTCGAGGTTCCAGTATTGATTTGAAGCAAAAGCCTTAACTTCCTCGAAACCGGAACAGAACAGAAGGAAGAGATCGAGCATATGAATGCCCTGATCCATAAGGATTCCGCCCCCTGACAGTCGCTTGTCTGCGCGCCACGTTTTCGCGAATTGCTGATCCACGCTCTTGCCATAGCGCCCCCGCAGCCACAGGACGCGGCCAAGTTTGCCGGTGTCTATGCGCCTTTTTGCCTCCAGCACTGCATCGTGGTAGCGGTGATTGAAGCCGAATTTCAGTTTGAGATCAGGATGCGCATGCAAAGCCCGTTTCATTTCAGAGACTTCAGCCAATGAAATGCCCGGCGGCTTCTCGCACAGGACGTGTTTTCCATGGTTCAGGGCAGCAACTACCAAGTCCTTGATAAGATAGTTAGGGGTGCAAATGGCTACCGCGTCAACATCGACACTCTTAACGATATCGTATGGATCAGTGGAAAAGAAGGCATTGCTGCCATTCTTGTTATGGGTGTCGCAAAGCGCAACAATCTTGCAATCAGGCACTTGCGAAAACAAATGCCGCCTGATTTCCCCCATCTTCCCGTACGCGCCTATGACACCTATTTTAAGCATATGATTTATGATGTTATCAGTTGCTAATTGGGTAGCAGATCAAATGCCACTCGCTCGCGCGAAACACAGATAGATGCGCTCGCGCCGTTCGCAGTTGAAGGTCTTCAATTCCGAGAGTGGCATGTGAAGCGTATCAGGCATGATCGTCTCTTGCACCTCAAAGCCGGCTTTTGTCAGTCGCTCGCTTATGTCCCGTCCATATTGACGAACGTGATCGGCTTGGCCATAACGTCTGGCTCGTTCCACCGGATCGGTGATCGTGAGATCCTCCAAAGTCGTTTCTCCCTGAGCTGGAACCTGTATATACGCGGTTCCGCCTAGTGAAAGTACGCGGCGTAGTTCTGTCATGGCAGCGCGATCGTTCGGCACATGCTCCAAAACATTTGAACAATATATGAAATCGAAAGAGGCATCCGCCAAGGGCAACGCGGTGAGATCGGCCTGGACATCGACGTCAGGCTGGGCCATATCCGTGGTCACATAGCTATCAGCCAGAACAGCGCGAAGCCGTTCTTTCAAACCCCGTTCGGGCGCGACGTGCAGGAATCGCGGCTTCGAATCGAGCAATCCCTTCTTCTGGACGTATAACCAGAAGTGGCGTGTCCGTTCAAACGAGTCGCAATGGGGACAAAGCCTGCCGCCTGGCTCGTGCCTGTACTTACCGTCGCCAATCAGCCGGACGAACGGGTTCCACTCCGCAACATCACGGTCGCAAACTGGACAATGATTAATTGGAATCTGCATCATATGCCGCGCGTCATTCCGGTATACTTCACTGAAAGTTGTGTCACTTCTGATATGGACCCGGCGGAAGATCTTCGTAGAGATCGACTAGTTTCGCTTTGTCGCCATAAATGTCACAGCAACGTCTTCTCATTTGCACCTGGAAGCAGTCTGACGAAAGAACAATCGCATCCACAGTGGCAGGGTCGAAAGTCTTTGCATCTGCAGGAAGCTGCCCGAAAAACGATTTTTTGCTATCGGGATTGTCGTCCACGACTGCCACGATCTCCGGACCAGTGGTGTTTCCAATCACCGATTCGAGCCACGCCGTGTGTTGGCCCGCTCCAAAGATGGCTGCTCTTCTGATATCTTCTTCGACACTGAGTTGGCGCCATCGGAGACGAAGATATGCACGTAAAATATCGGCATGAGCAGACGCAGGCGTGGGGGATGGCAGAACAGTAAAAAGGACCCGACTCAAGACGCGCCCGAGATGTGACTGGATGACCGAATGCAACGGATAATGGATAATGTGAAACCAGAACCCACCCGATAAGGGCTTCGAAATCTGACTCCGCTTATTACGCCCCGTATATTCACGGATCGTTTCCGTCAACTCGCCATAAACCATTTCCGGCTTCATTTCTCGTTCAGCGAAAGCCACAATTGTGGATTCCATCCTTCGCCGGTCGTCGACACTATCAAGCAAGACATTTATACGTGCAGCCATCGTGTCGAATTCGCATATCGTGCCGGGGAAGTCACTCCGCTTGAAACCTCTTGCGTTCGGAGGGGAACAGACGAGGCATTTGCCATAGGAGATTGCCTCTGCAGTTTTGATAGGCAGGCCCGTTCCGAAGAGCGCAACGCTCACGACAACGGCGGCCTTGGCATAATATGCAGTCAGATCCTCAACCAGGCCGTGTAGTCGCACACCGCGAACGCCCGAGAATCTCGCGAGTCCGGCGCATACACTCCCGCAAATATCGAGAGTGGCATTGGGATGTATTCTGACGACCGCGGGCCAGACAGACTCGATGAACTTTCCAATACCCATACTGTTCGGAGCGTAGTTGCTTCCCGCAAAAAACACAGAGATTGAATCTGATGGAGAACCCATTTGCTTTAACTCCATCGAGTGCCCCGCACACACTGTTGTTTTGGACGGCATGACGGCCTTCAGGACATGCGCTTCCTCTTGTTGTATCGCGATGAGAACATCCGCATTTCCCAACATGCGCAACTCTTCAGACTTTGGCGTACACCTGTCGAAATCGGTCACCCCGTTCTGTTCGGCTTCAGCTTTTCGCAGGTGCTGTACATCAATCGTATCTATCATTTTCAGGATGCCGTCCGGCACACCCGCGAGAGATCCGCCGCACCATGCAAAGACTGCAATCACAGCGGATGGAGCAAGATCAAGAATGGCCTGCCTGGCAAAATCGTCGAATTCCAGGTCGATATTTCTTGCCAGAAACGACTTCTCTCGACGCTTGAATCGAACTCCTGGTTTCGGATTGAACAGACGGACATCGCCGAAAAGACCCAGCGCATTTACGGGTATAGTGTTGTGATCACGGCTGACAAGGTGGAGCGTCATACCGGCAGACTTGAGTGCCCAGCACAGTGTCCTAACGCGTTCCGCGCCGCCCCCAGTGGTAAGAATCGAGTCAGGGTACACCACGAGAATCGAGGGTGTTGATGTTGAAGGTACTGTCGACGTATCAGGCATGTTGCTGTTCCAGCCTCACTCGTGGATTATCCTGGATCTTATGTCCAACCGTTTGTGAATCTCGGAGGCAGGCGAGGCACTTCTCGGGTGTTCCCGGGTGAGGGAAAGCGTTCCTGAAACGAATTCGGGTTGTACTGCTAAGAAGCGTTTCCACATTGTCCCGATAGATGTTGCCGTACGACTCGCCGGCTGTCAGCCATACGCACGGGAAGCATGTGCCATCCGGAAATATATGGAAGCCATTATTGACGTAGCCGCATGAGATTTTCAGCGTTGACTCATTCGCAGGAGATGCCGGCGGAAGATCCACGGCGATTCCAAGTGCGTTGCCCTGCTCACGGATATGATCAAACACGAACCGCGTTTCTTCCGGCGACAATAGACACGATTGCTCAGCCATCGCATGACCATCCCATTCGCAGCCCTCGATTGGGATAAGGTGTTTAACACTGAACCGCTCCGCGCCCACACTCGCTGCCAACGCGATCATGTCGGGTAGCTGGTGGAGATTCGCCATCATCGCAGTGGATCTTATTATACAAACTGGCGTGGTTCGTTCTGACGTCTTTTTGATATCAGCCAGCGTCTTCAATTCCTTCAAAATACGCGGCAGGGCACTATTTCCACGTATTCTGGAGTTCATCTCCTGCGTCGGAGCATCGATGGAAACGTAAATCTCGGCAACGCCCGATTCCACTAGAGCCTTGGACACGGACTCGGAAAGCGAGATGCCGTTTGTATTGACCCTGATCTGCCACTCCGGGGCCAAGCGCTTGCATTCCATGAGAATCGCTTCGATATCCTGATGAAGCAGCGGTTCGAATTCACACGAGATTGACAGTCTTCCTGAATGACATGCCAGTTGCTGCGCCACAAGCTTGAATTCTGCCATGGTCATGTCGCGTCCCTTTGGTTTGAACCCAGGCAGAGAGAAATAGCATATCTTGCAGCGGGAATTGCACCGGTTGGTCACATCCATGGTTATGGCAAGGTTCATTGTTCTCCTTTCAAGTTAATCGGCAAGCGGTCATTTCTGATACGGCCCTGGTGGTAATCCTTCGTATAAATCTATCAGCCTGACGTTTCCGCCATAAAGGTGTTTGCATCTGAGAGTCATTTCCTGCTGCCGGCAATCAGATGACAGCAGAATTGTATCCAGCGTCCCCGGATTGAAGGAGTCCGCCTTGACAGGCTTCAGTCCGAAGATTGGAGCTTTGCCTTCCGGGTTGTCATCAAGTATCGCAGTGATTTTAACGTCAACAAGCCCCTGGCATATCTTCTCCAGCCAGAGCGTATGAGCGCCGGCCCCGAATATCGCCATCCTGGCGACGCCCGCCGCACGAAGCGAAGTCATCTTTTCCCTGGCTATGAGACGTATGCGTTGGGCGTCGAGGCATGCTGGCCGGGATGGCGATGGGCTCATTGGCCTGATGTATTCCCTGGAAATGGTACACCGCGATTTCACTTTGATTAGGGCGGTGTGGCATCCCGTCTTACTATGGAAAGGCCATCCATTACCGCTCCCGGATGGTGTGTATGTTATTCCGGATATGTTTGGCAGTACGAGAAACACGAAATTGTCTACAGCCTGGGTGATGCCCGGCGCATTTATATCGCCATAACCATCCACCACGATGAAGCCGCCCTCTCTGACCGTAGACGCAAAACAGCAGAGATCCAAGAGTAACTGATCACGACGATATTCCCGATGGATATAGAGAAGAGCGCAATCCGGGAGCGGATTGTTGTCTGCGAAGTACTTTTCAGGCGTCATCCTGTGAAAATGGATAACTTGGCTCTGATTCCACCCTTTGTCGCCAGCATTCATCCATTGATAATCCAACTCATCGATGGAAGAGATCGGCGGAATACTATCCACTCGAACGATGCGCATGGACGAGAGAATATGAAACATCATGCCTTGTGTCGGGTACCCAATCTGTATGATGCGTACTTCTGTTTTTCCGAATGCATCTTTCAATACGTCGCTGGCACTGCAATCCAGTCGGATGATCTCCGGCAGTTGAAGTTGAACTGGAGCGATGCTTGCCCGCCAAGTCTTCAACATTTCCTTCAGCGCGCCATAGACATAGCTCATGGAGAAGTATTTCTCCGCGTATCTCAGTGCATTCTCCTCCATGGCACGTCTTGACTTTACATTGAGCAGTAATTCAGTGCATGCGGCGGCGAAAGAGTCCGCGTCATCGGCGATAAGAAAAGGCGAATCTTCAACGCGTGGAAGTCCCTCACAGCCTGTGGAAGTCGAGACAACCGGTTTCCCAGCGGCGATCGCTTCGACCGTCTTGATTTTCAGGCCAGTACCGAATCGCGTCGGATTGATGACTATTGCGGAAGAGTCATACAAGTTGCTCACATCATCAACTGGTCCCATTGAAACCACCCCTGCTGCGGTCAGCGTTTCCGGGTATCCATCCGATTTCAGTCGCGAACATACCTGCCCGGCAAGAAGAAGCCGGCAGTCGGATACCGACGGCTGAATCTTCGGCAGAACCTCCTTGATGAATGTCAGCGCAGCATCCCTGTTGAATGGATTTGAAGAGGCAAGAAAGAGAATATTCTTGCAGGAGGCGTCAGTCTGTGGACGCCGAGCAGACGGCGTAACGGAATATCCAACGGTCACGACATTCTTCTCTGGCAACATCTGCTGCAAAATATCCTTCTCCACACCGGTGATCGCCATCAAGACGTCAGCATGACTGAGCAAAGCGATCTCCTCATCTCGCGAAATACCTCTCTTGAAGTCGATGGCGTTGCGGTTCAAGTCTTCAACGGACAGCCGCGACACGACATCAATTGTCTGTACAAGTTTGAGTGTGCGAGAAGACATTGCGGACAGACATGGAGCCATGTAGGCATATTCCGCAATCGCTACGGCTATTCCAAATCTCTTGTCAATCCAGTTTAGGCATTCAAGCGTCTCTCGGGCGACGCAGTCGCCTTTGGCCGCATCGGCTCCTGGTGTCTGCCGTTGAACATGGAACGTCACGTCGAAATAACGATCAGCAATTGTTTGATGGCTCACGATGTAATGATCATCGGCCTTGGCTTGATTCACCCAGATTGTGCAATATCCGACATTTCTAAGGAATTCGGCCAATTGGAGTACGGCCACCCTGAATCCATGCAACGCTGGGAAGAGCTCCATATGCGAAATGATGGCGGCGAATGGTTTGCCCTGCGCCGGATTGAAACATGACGCCGGATGGAAGATCACCCCGTGTGGCAGACCGTGAAACGTAAGATCTTCCAGTTTATCACAGATAGTCATAAGCAGTTTCCCGTTATCGAAGAATCAATCTCAGAAAAGATACACAATTCTGGAATCATCAACGCCCAGCGCATGAAGTCTTTTCCGCATTTTATCATGCCATGTGTCGGTTGCCATCAATACGGCGGCCTGTGCTCCAGAAACAAAGGCTGGCAGGTCGCGACTATTGCTGACTTTGAATAGTGCGGAGTCCTTACCGTCAGGCTTATCATCAAATACGGCGAAAGAAACCCCGTTAGTGACAAATATTTCACCAACACAGGCATCTCTAAAGAGGCGACGAGCCATTGCGCCAGCGCCGTAAATAGCTATCTTGGTGATCTTGTTTTTGGATTTCAACGTCCCGAGTTTCTCAATCACCACTGTTCTCAGCCGGTCCTTCTCAGGCAGAGCCGGAACCCGAGCATTTCGTTCCGTCCAGCTGTGAGGCGCCAGTACGGGCCCCATGCAAAGATGTTCCATTCCCAGCCCCGAGGTGTTCGATAAAATGGTCTTCACTTGTTCATCCATCTCCAGCATATATGGCTGTTGATACCAATCCTCACCGTCGCTATGCATTTGTTTTCTAAAAACGCTCGTCTTTCCATCAAATAAGCCTGTCAACTCCCATGCCTTGGATTTCAACAGAAAATCCTTTAGCATCAAACTGGTGACAAGCTGGGTATCGTCAACAATCATATATCCACCGATTTTTACCTTCTCGAAAGTGTAGGCATAATCCACGAAGGGAGTCGGGAATCCATGTCCGCCATCGATGAGGACCATGTCCAGAGTCTCATTGGCGATCTTAAGGGATGGAAGAATCTTCTCGGAACAAAACGGGTAATACTTCAATCCTGTGGCAGGGATGTCATATTCTTTGCAATAGGCGAGAATGCGCTGGTAGCCTGCTTCGTCCGGAGCAATGGAATAGTGCTTTTTGGCCAACATAGTCATCAGCACGGTGGTCAGGCCATAACCAGTCTCGAGTGTTGAAGGCTTCTTTCGTGATGAAAGTTCGTCCGCCATCCATTTCAGTGCCTTGTCAAGAAGCGACATCAACCTTGGGGTACCGTCGCCGAAAACATGCAGGTGCGGCTTCTCTTTGATCAATTCATATGGATTCATAACATCTCCTCTTTAATGTATGATCAACGTTGCTTTTACTACACCTTCTTATAAGGCCCGCAGGGTAGTCCTTCGTAGAGATCAATTAACTTTGCCGTTTCGCCATACAGGTTACGGCATCTGTCTCGCATTTTCATTTGAGAGCAGTCGCTGGAAAGGATAATGGCATCATCATGCTCTGGACTATAATCTTTGGGATTGATTGGTTTCAGGCCGAAACGTTTTGGCTTGTCGTTGGAAGCATCATCAAGAATTGCCACGACCTTTGGGACGCCAGCTTTACCTGCGAGTACTCGTTCCAACCACTCAGTATGTTTGCCGTCGCCAAAGATGGCCACTTTCGTAATCCCGTCCGTGAGTTTCAGCAACTTCAGCCTTTCACAGACCATAATCGGGATCAACGCCATTTCCAGCGTTGCAGGATTATCGATCCTACGCTCAGTCCACTTGTGCGATGCCAGCGATGGGATTAGGCATAGTCTCTCCATCATACTCGGTGACAGATCACACGTCATGGACTTGACCAGTTTGTCCATTCGAGTCAGATAGGGCTGGCCGGTCCAGTTCCGACTCTCAGTGTGGTGGATTTTCTTGAACGCACATGTCCTGCCAAAAAAGGCCGTTAGCGACCATTCAGGGGACTCAATCAAGACGTCTTTTAGAAGAAGACCTGTCACAAGCTGCATGTCGTCAATGATGAGATGTCCGCCGATGCTGACCTTCTTGAAGGTATACATGTAATCAACGAATGGCACGGGGAATCCGTGTCCGCCGTCGATGAGAACCATATCCAAGCTCTCATCCTCGATGTTCAGTGTTGGAAGAATTTTTTCGGAGCAGTCTGCGTAATACCTCAATCCTTTTACTGAAATGTTCTGTTTCGTGCAGTATGCAAGAATCCGTTGGTAGCCGGGTTCGTCTGGAGCAATGGAGCAGTGATTGTTGACCAACATCGTCATAAGCACCGTTGTCAGGCCATAACCGGTCTCGAGCGTCGAAGCGTCTTTCCTGGACGCAAGCTCATCCGCCATCCATTTCAGTGCATTATCTGGTAACGACATCAACCTGGGTGTACCGTCGCCAAAAACATGGAGGTGTGGCTTTTCTTTTATGAGTTCGTATGCATTCATTTGTTTTCTCCGATAATCATGGATTCCTTCTGCGCGTCATCAATCCCTGCTTCGTGAAATCCGGAAAGATGTTTTCCTGTCGGGTGGCAGTCGGCAGAACTACCGCTTCTCCAGATTCCGGCGCAATCAATCATCCCAGTACGTCTTCAATGTCGATACGCTCCAACACTTCCAGTTTTCCGCCGCGCGTCGCATTCTTGACGTAACCGCCATTGTTCCGCAGGAATTTGTCGCACAGCGAAAAGCTTTCCTCGATCAAACGCGTTGCCGGGGGAAACCAGGCTTTGCCATCTCGATAGTTCGGTATAAAGTGATTGCCGTCTCCGGAAGCGCTTCTAGTTCTGTCCCGAGTCTCGACCTTCTGGTAGTTGAAGTTATGATCGACCCCATACAAGTAAAAGCGCCGGATGCCCATATAATAGCCGATCTGAATCGCCGTGATCAACGTGCCGCCGCCGCAGAAAAGACCTCTAAACATGGTTTCCTGGAAGACCAGGGATGAACGATGTGGTATAGTGCTGGGCAACCAAAAGACATTTGATTTACTGCCGGCGGGTTTGTTCTGGGTGTTGAGGAACACAGGGCATTTCGCTTCGCGACTCATTTCTTCCCCAAAATCGTTAACCATGGACGAATCGGCACTTGCAAGATATGTGGGACGGAATGTAGTGCGGTCGTAGCAGCGGTAGAAACGGTTACAGGCAAAAGTTACGAACCTCTTGAACTGCTCTAGATCTTCGATGCGCACGCTCGGTCCACTTCCCACCAGAATTGCTTTCCGGCCAAGATGACACTCCTTGAATCGTTTCTTCAGACCGTATGCGTAGAATACAAACTTGGCTTTCCATCGCAAATCATGCTCCCGTTGTACGATGGCAGGATCAGGGAGGTAGTTCGACATCCGCCGATCAAACAGCCTGAAAGGTATTTGGAAAAGGAGGGGAGGGAGATGCTTGTCTTTGCTGCGATTATCGTCAGCGGAGACTACGGTCTTCGCTACAGGTTCGATCGGTGCCGTCATTTTAGGGTACGGACCAGGGGGAAGGCCGTCATAGAGGCTCACTGCTTTGACGGACACACCATAAAGCTGCTGGCAGCGACGCTTCATAAGATCGGTAACTGTGTCGCTTGACAGAATGATCGCGTCTGCGCCCTTTGGATCCCAGGATCCAGAGGATGTGACATTCTTTCCCCACAATGCAGGTTTTCCCGACGGTGCATCGTCCAGCACGGCAACCACAATCGGCCCATCAATGTCGTGGACGGTGGTCTGAAGCCATGACGAATGCGCACCAGCGCCGAAAATCGCCACTCGAGCGACATGACCATTGTTGCCGATGCTACGTAGTGAACTCCACTTTTCAATCACATGCGCCTTGATCTGTTTGGCGTCAGGTTGCCAGACTGATGCACACGGCTCGAAGCACGTCTGAGCTTCGCTCCTTCGTTCGACATCCGAATAATTCGTTGCCGCCGCTGAAGTGGCCGTATGACACTTCTCGTTCATGGATTTAGATCGCTCCAGCAACGACTCAAGTGTTGCCGGGAATCCAGCGCGCGCCTCCGTGCAGCAAGGTCGCTGCCGTAGAGAAGAAGCGACAACATGGAAATCGCTATATTCATTATTGTCCGGCATTCTCTGCATGAAAATAGATGCTGCACGACCATGGTGTTCGGTCGTTGCGTCGCCGCCCAGTGTCCGGCATGACGGCGGTTGCCGCAGACGGATCACTTACACGATATTGAAAGCCGTTGTGCTCAAGAATGGTGAGAATTTCTCCCAGCGGATTCTCCGAAACACCGTAGTGATATTCGATGAAGCCACATCTGATCGTGCGTAATTGAGAACCGAGATCGTGCAGCACCCTTGCTTCCGCACCTTCTATATCGAGCTTCAGGTAATCTATTGTATCAACGGCGTATTGCCCTAGTCGCCTGCATTCCACGGCTATTTCTTTCGTCTTGTCGTCGGGGAGCGTGTCAGCCAAGCGTCTCGTTATGCTTGATCCCATGGGCATGCCCGGAAGGATGTTGAATGTTACCGTGCCATTGTTGTCCAGCAACGCATATGGATGCAGCGTCACATTCTTCCAATTGTTCAGTGCGATATTTTTTTGGCAGATTTCAAAAAGATCCGGGTATGGCTCAAAAGCGATAATGTGCGAGTCAGGATACAACCACTTGAAATAGGCCATTGCCATGCCTATGTTCGCACCGCCATCTATAATCAGAGGCGTTAGCGAGGGGCGAACAAAATGGTAACTCTCCTGCAAGATCAATTCACGGAATTGGATGATCGCATCCCGCGCATCTGCAATGAACAACTTCGCATTGAGTATCTTTACCGGGGACGTGGGGTGGCGATCGAGCCGGGTCATTTGCTCAAGTGCAAGCCATTGTCCCCTGATGTCAGATCCCGGCGGCATCCATTCGGAAAGTGCGGACAGTTCGGCGTCAAGAGATGCGTGCGCCCTAATGGCGACGGAACAAAGTCCGTTGCCATGCTGAGTCTGTCGACCGTGCCGAAGATCGCGTTTGCTCAGTTCAATTACAGAGGCACAGGCATTGATGGACGGCACCCACTTGGCAAGATTCGAAAAACCGTCGTGCAACGACGCGTCATCAGCGTAGGCTTTCTCAACCGCCAGGAATGCATCATCCCAAAGACCTGCACGCGCCAGCATCTCGGCCTGAATCAGACGGTTGTCCGGACTCAGTCGCTTGGCGTCTGCATCGCGGCTATAGAGCTGTAAAGCGGATTTGTGGTCGTCTTGTGCTCTCAAAAGATTGCCGAGACGGGCGAAGCGGTCATGCAGGGTGGCATCACCCGCGTAGGCTTGCTCGATTTCAGACTCCGCATCAGTCCACCTGCCGATGCTTGCCAGATAGTCGGCAAGAACCAGCCGGTTCGAGGGCTTAAGGCGATGAGCCTTGGCATCGAGCTGGTACAGTCTCATGGCACCTTCGAGCTCGTTGCGGGATCGCAGAATGTCACCGAGACGGGCAAAGCGGTCATGCAGGGCGGGATCGCCTGCATATGCTTGCTCGATTTCAGATTCGGCATCAGTCCACCTGCCGACGCTTGCCAGATAGTCGGCGAGAACCAGCCGGTTCGACGGACCAAGTCGTCGGGCACTGGAGTCACGTTCGT
>CAZASC010000019.1:1344-44798 GCA_964487695.1 uncultured Victivallales bacterium | reverse complement strand
GCCGCAGTGGCAAGACAACTCGGCCTCGACACGGTGGAAGCTGAGATCGAACCAGCCGGGAAAGTCGCCTGCATCAAGAAGCTGCGCGCGGAAGGAAAACGCGTCGCAATGGCAGGCGATGGTATTAATGACGCACCGGCGCTCAGCGAAGCAGATGTGGGCATTGCGATGGGAACCGGCACCGGCATAGCCATGCAAAGTGCTGGCATCACTCTCGTGAGAGGCGATCTTCGCGGCATTGCCAAAGCCATCCGCCTTAGTCGCGCCACGATGCGAAACATCCGGCAGAACCTGTTCTTCGCTTTTCTCTACAACTCGCTAGGCATTCCAGTGGCGGCGGGCGTGCTTTACCCATTCTTCGGCTTGCTCTTGAGTCCCATGATTGCCGGCGCTGCGATGAGCCTTAGTTCGGTTTCTGTGATCAGTAACGCATTGCGCTTACGCACGCTATCGCTGAAGTCAGCAGTAGGTCATGAGATGTTGTCCCAACGGGGAAATGATGTCTATTGAGTCAGAACACAACGACTGGTCTCTTGTTGAGCAAATCAAGGCAGGCGATAACCAAGCCTTCGATGAGTTGATGGATCGTTACAAACGCCCCATCCTGAGCTTTGTGTACCGCATGATCGGCGACGCTGTGGAGGCGGAAGACGTGGCGCAAGACGTGTTTGTCCGAGCCTATCGCAGCATTTGCACATCGCGGGTTCATGAGACCGCAGGACAGTTTTCGACATGGCTCTTTCAGGTCGCTCGCAACGCGGCGCTGGACTGTCTGCGGCGGCGAAAACGGCATCCTACTCAGTCCCTTACCGCGCTGGATGACAGCGGCGAAAACGTGCCCGGCACCGGGAGAACGGCGCACGAGGAATCCGCCGTAAAGGAGATAGGCGAACAGATTGCCGCCGCCGTTGCCCTTCTGCCCGAAGATCAGCGAACCGCATTCGTCCTTGCGGAATATAATGACCTTGCCCATGCCGAGATCGCCGAGATCATGAAATGCTCAGTCAAGTCGGTAGAATCGCGCCTGTACCGTGCAAAGCAGTTTCTGAGCGACAAGCTGGGAGATTTACTACACTACGGCATTCTGGCAAGAAAGTAGCACAATCGAGTTTTCGGCGAGTGTTTTTCCCAGGTTCGGCGTTTTACCTGATGAAGAGCAATGTAGGAGGACGCATGTTCGAAAGACATTTGAGACCAGAAAGCGGCAAGACGCAGGAAGGTGATGAGCGTTTGGCCGCATTGCTTCAGGAGTGGAAAGGCGTTGAGCCGCAATCCAACTTCGAATCGTGCGTCTGGCGGCGTATTCGCGCCGCTTCCGCCCTGGAACAACGGCCTCTCCCCGCGCTGACAGTTCTGCGCGACTGGTTTGTTCCACGCACCGCGTGGGCGAATGCCATGGCCGCTGCCGCAGGAATCATAGTGGGTGTGGGGCTGGCGTTGTCCACTCCCGCCATGCGCGATGGCCACCAGACCAATGAGCCCTTGCTGCACTCGCAGACACTGACTGGTTCGTATCTCACGATGGTGACAGGAGGAACCCGATGAACCGCAAATGGATCATCCCTTTGGCAGCTGCCGTAGCGACAGGCCTCATGGCATACGGAGTCACGAGAAACGCAGTCTGCGGACGCTGCGCTCCGTCCGTTGACCGCTTACAGGATGTATCGTTTCTCGCCCGGGAACTGCGACTCAGCGACGCCCAGGTCACGGAGATCAAACGTCTTCATACGACCCTTGGCGAGAAACTGAACGACTGCTGCGCCCGCCATTGCGCGGCCCGCGCACGGCTGGTTCAGGCACTGGCTGCCGATACTAACGGCACGGCAAAGGCGGATGCCATCGTCACTGAAATGTGCCGCACCTACGAGGAGAGCGAACGGGGCACATTGAACCACATCAGGGCGGTGCGCGCAGTGCTGAATGCGGAGCAAAGGCGAAGATTCGATACGATGATTTCCGATTGCATGTGCAAATCGTGCAGTATGCAAGGCGGCAGTTGCCAGATAAATGACATGTAATAAAACAATAGTAAGACAAGAATGGGAGAACATATGAAGAAACTAGCGGTAATTGCGAGTGCGGTATTGATGGTGATAGGAGTTGGGATCGTTGTAGCGGAAGATGCTCAGCCTGCCGGCAAAGATGCAACGGCGCAAACGGTCAAGAATCAGACGGTTTGCCCGGTAATGGGCGGGAAGATAGATAAGAAGTCGTTTGCCGATTATGACGGAAAGAGGGTGTACTTCTGCTGTGGAGGATGCTCGGGTGCATTCAATAAGGATCCGGCGAAGTACATAAAGAAACTGGAAGATCAGGGTGTGGTTCTGGAGAAGACACCGGTGAAGACGGATGAAAAGGCCGCTGCCAAGTCCGAGACAAAAGACACCGCCAAGACAACCGATGAGTCTTGTCAAAAGGGCGGCTGCGGAGGCTGTTGCGAGTAGATTGTGTTGACCTGCGTGTTGTAGATCGGCGCGCAGGTTTCTTTGCTAAGGTTTTACGCTGTGCAAAGCAGGGTTTTCTTCATATGCGCTGGCGTCAAACAGTGATAAAGTGCGACTTACTTATGTCAGAAACACGAGCGAACAAAGAAAAAGAGGATACGCAGATGAGAAAGACGAGATGGATCATGACGGCGGCAGTAACGGTGTTGGTTGCGATAGGTGGCGCTATGTCCGCGGTAGCGGGTGGCGAAGCACCCTCGACAGCGCCAGCAGCAACAAACGTAGTGAAACATCAGACTATTTGTCCGATCGAAGGCGGAAAGATTGACAAGAAATTGTTTGCGGATTATGATGGCAAGCGTGTCTATTTCTGTTGCGCGATGTGCCCTCCAGTATTCAACAAGGACCCGGCGAAATACATCAAGAAGATGGAAGACCAGGGCATAACCCTGGATAAGACGCCAGTAGAACCGCCGAAGAAGGATACCTCCACGCCCGCGAAGTAAAGATGCTGCTTAACGTGGTTGGGTTTCTACTAGTAGCTTTCAGAGAGAAAGCGCCATGAGGATGCGATGGAATAATGATGGGTGCGAAAGCAGGCATTGCCCTGCTTTCGCACTTTGCCTTGCCGTGGTCGGTGGACTGTTCGTGGTTGCAGGCATCGCGCATGCCCAGCAACCGTCCTCCGACAGCAATCTCACGCTTTCTGCCACAGTGGAGATGGCGGTCCGTGATAATGCGGATCTCAAGAGCCTGCGCGCCAAGTGGGAGGCTATGCAAGAACGGCCCGCCCAAGTCGGCGCGTTGCCCAACCCGATGTTCAAGTACAGCGGCATGGATACGGCCAGCGGGGGCACCTGGCCGAACACTGGCGAGAAGCGCTTCATGGTGGAGCAGGAATTTTCATGGTTCGGCAAGCGCTCGCTGAAGGAAGGAATTGCAGCCAAAGATGCCGAGGCCATGGAGCGTGAGCTCGAAACCATGACGCGGGAAGTCGTCATGATGGTCAAGGAGAGTTACTTCGATCTTTACGCGGTGCAACGAGTCATTGCGATTACGCGGGACGAGGAAGATGTGATCCGACGCATGGAGAAAGCGGCCGAAACCATGTATGCCACCGGCGATCGGACGCAGGTGGACGTGCTCAAGGCGCAGACAGAAATCACCATGCTGAAGCGGAAACTTCTGGATCTACAGGCCCAAGAGAGTACGCTCAAAGCAAAGCTGAACATGCTTCTCAACCGTCGGGCGGACAGCCCGCTGGGCGTAACCGTTACCCCGCCGGAAACGGAGTTCAGCGGCAGTAGCGACACTTTGTTTACACTTGCGGCCACGAATCGTCCGGAGGTCAAGGCGGCGCAGGCGCAGGTGGAACGGTACGAACTGGATAAGAAACTGATGGCGAAGGAATCCATGCCGGACTACAAACTCGGCCTGGAATACCGCGACATCGCCGCGAGTGACAACATGATCATGTTCACGGTCAGTATAGAGCTGCCTGTATGGCGGTCGAAATATCGGGCAGGCGTGATGGAGGCGGAGAAGATGCGGGCATCGAGCCAGGCTGCGCGCGAAGCGGCGGAGCGGCAAAGCGATTTCGACGTGCAGGATTCCACCTTCAAACTCCAGACTGCCCGGAGCCAACTGGAGTTGCTCCGCACTGAACTCGTTCCCCAAGCGAAAGCCCGCTTCAACGCCAGTGAAACCGGTTACCGCACGGGCAAGGTGGATTTCACGGATCTGCTCGAAAGCGAGCGATTCTTGCTCGACGCTAAAATGATGACCGCTATGACGGAAGGCAATGTGGGTATGCAGGCCGCCCGGCTGGAACGCGCCATCGGAACTACGCTACCCGCTAACGGCAATGCGGAAGGTGGTGAAAAATGAAGAAGCTGGTATTCATACTTGCAGTCCTGTCTATCATGATCATGGGGGCAGGCGTTATGCTTTTGCCTGCCGGATGCAGCAGGAACGGTTCCGACAACGCAGCAGCCAAGAGCGTAAAATATCATTGTCCAATGCATCCTACCGTTGTGTCCGATAAACCAGGCGATTGCCCAATCTGTGGGATGAAACTCGTGCCGATGACGGAAGAAAAACAGGAGTCAACAGCCGCCCCAGCGAAGACAACCATGTATCGCTCGACCATGAACCCGAACGAACTCAGCGACAAGCCTGGCAAGGATTCGATGGGCATGGAGATGGAGTCGTTCGAAGTTGCGCAGGGCAGAGCGTCAGCCGTTCATGGCTTGGCAGCCGTGTCAATCACTCCTGATACCCGTCAGCGCATGGGTCTCACGCTCGGAACGGTTGAGAAGAGAGCCATGTCGCGTAACATCCGGACCTCAGCCCGGATTGTCGCGGACGAGACGCAGCTATTCCGAGTCACCACAAAAGTGGACGGATGGGTGGATAAGCTTCTCGTTTCTGTAAGCGGACAGGCCGTGCGCAAAGGCGATCCGCTACTGACGATCTACAGCCCGCAGCTTGTCTCAGCCCAGCAGGAGTATCTTACCGCTCTACAGGCTGCCGGAGCTCTTGCCACCGGAGCCTCCGGGGATGCTGCGGAGGGCGGCAAGAGACTGATCGAATCAGCCAGGCAACGTCTCCAGCTTTGGGATGTGAGCGACGAACAGATTACCCGGCTGGAAAAGACGCGCGCGGTGGAGAAGACAATTACTCTCTACGCGCCGTCAAGCGGATTTGTAACGGAGAAGAATGTTCTGGCTGGTCAAAAGATCATGCCGGGCGATTCGCTCATGGTCGTGGCGGATCTTTCTACCGTTTGGGGTGATGCTGCCATCTACGAATCGGACCTGCCCTATGTTCAGACTGGCATGCCAATGAGATTGTCGCTACCGTACTGGCCGGACAAGACGTTTGAGGGAAAGGTGAGCTTTCTGTCGCCGTCTCTGGATCCTGAAACTCGAACGTTGAAAATACGAATTGAGATTCCTAATCCTGAATTATTGCTGAAGACAGAAATGTATGCCGATGCGCGACTGTCGTATGAATTGGGCGAACGCGTAGCTGTACCGGAAGCAGCCATCATGCGAACTGGTGAACGCAATTATGCCTTTCGCGACACAGACGATGGAACACTGGTCCCGGTTGTAGTGAAGATCGGAGTGCGAAGCGAGGGCTACTTCGAGGTGCTCGAAGGGCTGAAACCGGGCGACCGTGTAGTTACTTCCGCTAATTTCCTCGTGGATTCGGAGTCTTCGATGAAGGCCGCTCTCAATGCCATCGCTGGTGGAGAATAGTCATGGCTGATTCCCCCATCCAACGGGTCATCGAATTCTCGGCCCGAAACCGCTTCCTCGTCATAATGCTGGTGGCAGCAGCGCTGGCAGAGGCCTTCTATGCGATGAAGAATATACGGCTCGACGCCATCCCGGATCTCAGCGATACACAAGTGATCGTCTACACAAAGTGGGATCGCAGCCCGGACATCGTCGAGGATCAGGTCACGTATCCGATCGTCAGTGCTCTCCTGGGTGCTCCCCACGTCAAAGCCATTCGAGGGTTCAGCGATTTCGGGTTCTCTTATGTGTATGTCATTTTCGAGGACGGGACCGACATCTACTGGGCGAGAAGCAGGGTCGTCGAATATCTATCCAAGATACAGGGAAGCATGCCGACCGGCGCAGCCCCGGAATTGGGGCCAGATGCGACCGGTGTAGGTTGGGTGTTCCAATATGCGCTCGTGGACAAGAGCGGCAAGCATAACCTGGCGGAACTACGAAGTTTCCAGGACTGGGTTTTGCGTTACGCGATTCAGAGCGTGCCGGGCGTATCCGAGGTTGCCGGCATCGGCGGATTCCAGAAACAATATCAAATCACGATTGATCCGAACCGCTTGCAGAGTTACGGCCTTTCGCTCATGGAATTGGTGGAGGCCATCCGTCACAGCAGCAACGAAGTCGGGGGCCGTCTGATCGAATGGAGCGGACGGGAATACATGGTCCGCTGCCGTGGATACGTGCGCGACACGGCTACACTCGAAAAGGTGGTAGTGAAGACAAACGCGAAGGGCACGCCGGTCCTTTTGGGAGACGTGGCTACCATCGCCCTTGGCCCGCAACTCCGGCGCGGGGTGGCTGACCTCGACGGCAAAGGGGACGCGGTGGGCGGTATCGTTGTGATGCGTCATGGCGAGAATGCACTCAACGTGATCAAGCGCGTGAAAGCCAAGCTGGAAGATCTGAAACCATCATTGCCGGAAGGCGTCGAGATCGTCACTACGTATGACCGGTCTGAATTGATCCAGAAGTCCGTGGATAACCTCAAAGAGGAACTCTTGATTGAGATGCTCATCGTAAGTCTGGTCATCATGTTATTCCTCTGGCACATTCCCTCGGCAAGTGTCCCGATTGTAACCATTCCGATCTCGGTCGCGCTGAGTTTCATCCCCATGTACTTCATGGGGTTGACCTCAAACATCATGAGTATCTCCGGCATCGCCATTTCAATCGGCGTGCTCGTTGACGGTGCGATTGTGGAAGTCGAGAACGCTTACAAAAGACTGGACGTCTGGAACGAAAATGGTCGTGTGGGAGATTTTCATGTTGTGCTGTTGCAGGCGATCAAGGAAGTGGCACCCTCCGTTTTCTTTTCTCTTCTCGTAATAGCCGTTTCTTTCCTGCCGGTCTTCACACTTGTCGATCAGGAAGGTCGTCTGTTCAAACCGCTCGCTTACACTAAGACCCTTGTCATCGGCCTGGCGGCATTCCTCGCGGTGACGCTCGATCCCGCCGTGCGAATGCTCTTCGCCAGGATGAACCCTTTCACGTTTCGACCCCGCTGGCTTGCCGGACTGCTGACGACGCTTTTTGTGGGCAAGTACTATCCTGAGGAAAGGCACCCGGTCAGCCGTGTTCTCTTCGCTCTCTATGAACGCCCCTGCCGTTGGGTCCTTCGCCACCCGAAGCTCGTGATCGGAATCTCGGTACTGATCGTGGCGACGACTGTTCCCGTGTATCTGAAACTCGGGAACGAATTCATGCCGCCGCTCAACGAAGGGGTCATTTTGTACATGCCGACGACATTGCCCGGCATCTCTGTCACGGAAGCTCAGAGGCTGCTACAAACGCAGGATCGCATACTCAAGTCTTTCCCTGAAGTCGTTTCGGTTTTCGGCAAAGCCGGCCGCGCGGACACATCCACAGATCCGGCCCCGTTCTCAATGATGGAGACCGATGTAGTACTGAAACCATTCTCGGAGTGGCGCCCAAAGACGCGCTGGTTCACGAATTGGGCGCCGAAGCCCTTGCGCGCGATTCTTGGGCATATTTGGCCTGAGCACATGTCATGGGACGAACTTATCGGAGAGATGGATATGGCGCTCCAGATACCGGGGAGCGTGAACGCTTGGACCATGCCTATAAAAGGGCGCATAGACATGCTCTCGACAGGTGTACGAACTCCAATCGGCATCAAAGTCCTGGGTGCCGACTTGAATGAAATCCAGAAGATAGGTGAGAGGATAGAAGGTGTCCTGCGCAAGGTGCGCGGCACGCGCAGCATTTTCGCCGAACGCGCGTCAGGGGGCTACTTCGTGGACATCATATCCAAGCGGGAGGCGTTGGCGCGTTATGGACTGACGCTCGATGATGTCCATCAGGTTGTCATGACGGCCATCGGCGGCGAGAACATCGCGACCACTATTGAAGGCCGGGAACGCTATAGCATCAATCTTCGCTATCCCCGTGATCTTCGTACGGATCTCGACCAGCTTGACCGCATTCTTGTGACGACCGTAAACGGTGTGCAGGTTCCTCTCGGTGAATTGGCCGACATCAGCCTGGTCAACGGGCCGTCAATGATTCGCGACGAGAACGGGATGCTTGCCGGATACGTGTACGTGGACATTACCGGGCGTGACGTGGGCAGTTATGTGGACGAGGCAAAGGGGATAGTCTCCAGCAACGTAACACTTCCGACCGGCTATTCACTGGTCTGGAGCGGGCAATACGAGAACATGTTGCGGGTTCGCGAGCGCCTCAAGATCGTGATTCCGATAACCCTTCTTCTCATCTTCTTGCTCCTGTACATGAATACCAAGTCCGCATTCAAGGCGCTCGTGGTTATGCTGGCAGTACCATTTTCGCTAGTGGGCGCAGTGTGGCTTCTCTATCTACTCGGATACAACATTTCCATCGCCGTCTGGGTCGGAATGATAGCGCTCGCCGGACTCGACGCCGAAACCGGGGTGTTCATGTTGCTGTTCCTCGACATCTCGTATGAAGACGCGAAGAAGAACGGGCGGCTGCGGAATATGGCGGATCTGCATGAAGCGATCATCCATGGCGCAGTGAAACGTATCCGCCCAAAAATGATGACCGTAGCGGCAGCCAGCATGGGCCTAATGCCGATAATGTGGTCGGCAGGCGCCGGCGCTGATCTGATGAAACGCGTGGCGGCCCCCATGGTCGGCGGATTGTTCACCTCGTTCATCATGGAGCTGCTGGTTTATCCGGCGATCTTCCTGCTCTGGCGCTCGCGAGCCGTCAGGCGTGGATCAGTTACTGCTGAATCCGCTACTGCTTGATGCCTCGTCCGAGCTTCATCCCGACATAAGTCAGCGGTTTGACTTGCTGGACACCGGCACTTTAATGACGATCTTTCTCACCATCTCGCTTTTCCTGCCGCGCATGAGGGAAGGCATGTGGCCGTCGTGTGGCATGAAGATGGCGAAATGGCCGGCAGTGAGAGTGATGAAATCGGTCTCGCCTTCGAGCCGCTGGAAATCGCGTTCCGGTTCGTATTGGGCTTCCTTGCAAACGGCCTTATCGCAAACGCCAATAGACTCGCCGCCTTTTGCAATGAATTGAATATCAATGTATTTCCGATGACACTCAATCACGCCATCCGATCGCTTTTTCGTTTTGTACTCCTGCACGATGGCATGTGTTCCTTTGCGACCTATCGGATATTTGCCGCACGGAACCGTGAGGATATCCTTGCGAAGCAGGAAGCGGAATGCCTTCTTGAACTCCTCGTGTAGAGTAAGATAGAGGCGGTGGTTATGAAGTGCGTCAATAATCATGATTTTATCTCCAATTGTCTTTCCGAAAAGATCTCTCGCCAAGCCGCAAATATCGCCAAGAACGCCAAGATTTTGGAACTTTGCGTGCTTTGTGCCTTTGCGAAAACCTTCTCATTTCTTAAGATACGCCTGTCTTTTCTTTTCCGAAAAACGCTCTATGGCGTATCGCAGCATTGTGCGCGGCATTCTTCGGTGGTATCGTTTCAAGAACGCCTCCTCAATATTCAGGTCACGCTTCCCAATCTCGCGCAACATCCAGCCTGTCGCCTTGTGGATTAAATCTTCTGAATCATCGAGAAGCATTTCAGCTATTTCCAGAGAATTGATGAAGTCGCCCTGCTTGATAAAATGGAATGTGGCAATGACCGCAATGCGCCGTTCCCATAGCAATCGCGATTTAGCCAGCCGCTGAAGAGTGCTTCGCGACTTGTCGGCAAGATGCGCACCGATAATACGTGGTGCGCTGACGTCAACAAGATCCCAGTTATTGATGTAGCGGGTATTGGCGAGATACAGCTTATAGACAGCCTGTCTGTCCTCCTGGGTTCCTCGAGCGTAGCGATCATTCATGATCAGCAAAGCGAGCAGTCTTTCTTCATGTATAGGCGACTGGAGCAATTCCAGCGCGACTGAAAGATCGGCCCCGCAACATTCCCGTGCGACCTTCCTGAGAACAGGCACTTTGATGCCAAGAAAAATATCGCCCTCTCCGTATTCGCCCGGCCCGGTCTTGAAATATCCTTGAAGCAGCTTTGCGTTCCGCTTGTTTCCAAGCTGGCGCAATCGGTTTTTGATCTTATGCAGAGTCATGGTTCTTATTCTTCCGGTCCAGCAAAGCTCCTTCCGACCATAGAAGCTACACTTGCCGAATCCGATGGAGCAAGAAGAAATACCGCCGTCCGTGGGCTGGACTAAACCAACTGCAGGTAGTACAGTGGGAGAATAAATGACTAGGAAAAGGGAGAACGAAAAGAGTCCATCCGCCTCCGGCATCCGCGACAATTACCGCCGCGGAACAGCAGCGGAATTTCTTGAACTCGTCACGTGGCTTCTTATCAAGGAGCAATGATGAAACAGGGAAACCATCTAATCAAAAGCCACTCAAACATGGGTACGATTCCTTCCGCCGATTCGTATGCGCAGTTTCTCACGGAACTGAAGAAACGCATTGCTTCCGCGCAGACCCGCGCACACCTGGCTGTAAGCCGCGAACTCATTCTTCTGTACTGGCAGACAGGCAGAGATATCGTCTTGCGACAAAAGCAGGAAGGATGGGGTAAGTCGGTTATCGAAAGATTGGCGAAGGATTTGCAGGATTCGTTTCCAGGCTTGGAGGGTTTTTCACCACTGAATCTTTGGCGAATGCGCGCCTTTTATCTAGCTTATTCGCAATGAGTTACAATTCTTGCGCAGGCTGCGACAGAATTACCTCCGCCGGAAATCTTGTCCATTCCATGGTTCCACAACGTCATTATCATCCAGAAAGTTAAGGATCCGGCCATCCGCCTCTGGTATGCACAGCAGAGCGCCGAGTACCGGTGGAGTCGGAACATCCTTGCCATGCAAATCCAAACCAAATTGCACGACCGGCAAGGTAAAGCCGTAACGAACTTCAAGCAAACCCTTCCCGATCCGCAATCCGATCTCGCGCAACAATTGGTCAAAGATCCCTGCAACTTCGGATTTCTCACACTGGGCGTCGATGCGCGGGAACGCGAACTGGAACTCGGGCTGATCAAACATCTCAGCAAATTCCTCGTCGAGCTCGGGGCAGGTTTCGCCTTTGTCGGCAGGTAGTTTCATGTCGAAATGGAAGACGACGATTTCTACATCGATCTCCTCTTCTACCACCTGCGCCTGCGCTGCTTTGTCGTGATTGAACTAAAGCGGGGTGCGTTCAAACCAGAATACGCATCGAAACTCAATTTCTATCTTAATGTCGTGGATGACAAAATGCGCCACCCGGACGACAAGCCCAGCATCGGGCTCATCCTTTGCCAGGAAAAAAAGCGGCTTATCGCCGAATATTCCCTGCGCGGAATGACCAAAGCCATCGGCGTGAGCGAATATCAACTCACCCGCCATCTTCCCAAGAAACTCAAAGGCTCGCTCCCGACCATCGAAGAGATTGAAAAGGAGTTTTGTTCTTCATAAACAAGAAACTACCCAGCATGCCCCCAAACACCGGTAGTAACTCATAAAGGATGTACTCCCCTGCGGCGATGCAACTTGGCATTCCGATTCTGATCTTGTACGTTCCAGCCTTTCGATGAGGAGCAACGGTCTGAATCCACGCGCAAACAATCTGACCAGCGGCAGTATTTTGAAGGGACTGCTTGGGCTCACCGGCCCGATGCTGGCCAGCGCCGTGCTCCAGAATCTGCAAAGCGTCATTGACCTGTTCTGGGTGGGAAAGCTGGGATCGGAATCCATCGCTGGCGTTGCCATCGGCGGCGTGGTTCTGACAATGCTGTTTCCGCTGATCATGGGAACGTCGCTCGGAACCGTGGCGCTTGTTTCACGGTCGGTCGGGTCCGGGCGTTACGATGAGGCATCGGCGATCACGGGAAACTCGCTGGTGCTTTCCATCATGACCGGCGCAGTCATGGGAGTGATCGGCTGGATCTTCACCGAACCGCTTTGCCGCATGCTCGGAGCCAGCCCCGGCATCGTCGAAAAAGGAACCGAGTTTCTCCATATAATGTTCCTTGGCAGTTTCACCGTATTCCTGCTGTTCACGGCAAACAGCGCAATCCAGGGCGCCGGCAACGCTGTCACACCGATGGTCGTCATGGTCCTGGCCAACGTGCTGAATATTATTCTCGCGCCAATTTTCATATTCGGCCTGCTCGGCATGCCAAGGATGGAGGTAATGGGCGCTGCCTTTGCCACTGTCCTGGCCCAGCTTTTTGCCGCTGCCGTAGTCGTAGTGCGCCTGGAGAAAGGCGTGGGTTGCCTTCGCGTGAGGGAAAAGGACTGGACAATCAGCGGCGAAATTACAATGCGGCTGATCCGTGTCGGCATTCCAAGCACCGGCCAGATGTTGTCCCGAAGTCTTATGGCGTTTGCATTGATGAAGATAGTAAGCGCGTGCGGGACGGCTGCGCAGGCGGCGTTCGGAATCGTAGTGCGATTCGACATGATACTTTTGATGCCTGCCTTCGCCCTCGGAAATGCCACAGCGGCCATGGTCGGTCAGAACCTTGGGGCGTGCAAACCGGATCGCGCGGCGCGCGCGGCCTGGACCGCTGCCGGGCTTGGCATGTTCATCATGGCTGTCGCCGCGCTGCTGATGTTTGTCTTTGCGCCGCAGTTGATCTGGTGCTTCAGCAGAGATTCTGCGGAAGTAATAAAAATAGGCACTGCGTATTTGCGGACCGCGTCGCCATTTCTTGTCGCCGGTGCGGCGGCCATTGTTTTGGGAAGGGCTTTGCAGGGCGCAGGAGATGCGATGCCGCCCATGATCATAACGATTGTCAGCCTATGGTGTGTCCAGGTTCCGCTGGCGATGTATTGGTCGCGCATCTGGCAACCGCCCACGCAGGGCATCTGGTGGGCAAACGCCGTCACCGCACTTTCCCACGGCATTCTCACAACCGCCTGGTTCCAAAGCGGACGATGGAAGCGCAAGACCGTGTGAAGTGTTCAGCGTTCAGGTTTCAGTGTTCAGGAATGAAGCCGCGGAATGTGGTGTGTTCGACACGCATGAACACCCAACACTGAAACCTCGACACCCATCCATGGAGCGGAAGAAAGCTCCAACTATTACAAAATATAGTACCCCCTCAGTTACTGGATGGCCGCAACGTAGCCGCGTCTGATAAGACGCGGTCCGCGCCGTATCCGGCGCGGCTACGGCAGGGAGGCCACTCTGAAACTGAGGCGATGTAAAATAAATTGACCTTATGCTAATATGCGCATATAGTACTAAGCATGAATTATGGACAGGCAAAAGTTCGGGCTGACATTCTAAAGGCACTCGCGCATCCGGTCCGCGTGTTGATCGTCAACGCGCTGACGAAGGGTGACCTGTGCGTTTGCGTGTTGAACGAGCTGGCGGATATTGACCAATCCAATATCTCCCGCCACCTCGCGATACTGAAGAAGGCCGGTATCGTAAGCGATCGCCGGCAGGGGATGAACGTGTATTACCACCTGGAAACGCCCTGCATCCTCAAGGCTTTCGAATGCGCTGTGGATGTCGTCCGCGCAGATGCGAAACGAAGAAGCAGGAACATCGGGTGACGCCAGAGAATGGAAGAATGGAAGGTTGGAAAATTGGAATATTGGAAGACGGGAATGGTGGAATAATGGGGAACTATTATGGAACGCAGGAACATTAATCGCGGATATATGAAACTGATCGTCTGGCAGAACGCTACGGCTTGGTACGTTCTTACGTGCGGAGTCTTCCGCGCATTCCCGTATGAATTGAAGCGCATAGCTTCCCAGCAAATCGCTTCAGTGGATTCGATTCATCGGAACATTGCGGAGGGATATTGCCGTCGCTCACTGAAGGAATATCTACAGTTCTTGAATGTTGCGCTGAGTTCCGCAGGAGAATCCGTTTCAGGGATCCATGTTTATCGTGCGGCGGGACAGATCACAGATTCCCAGTTTGAAGATTTCGATGCGCTCGCTTTCAAACTGGAGAACGGTCTCAAACGACTCATTCAAAGCCTGCAAGAAAAACAGCAGACGGGCACATGGGAAGATAGTTTTGTGATCCGCGAATCCAATACCGCATATGGTGTGTCGAACGAAACTGTGATTCCATCTTCCCAACATTCCAATATTCCATCTTTCCAATACCCCACCCCCTGCCCCAAGCAGAGAAAGAAACGTAAGTCATGAAAATACAAATACTTGGAGCCGGTTGCACAAAATGCAAGACGCTGTCGGCGCACGCCGAGGCGGCGGTCAAGGCGCTGGGCATGAAGGCTGTAGTGGAGAAAGTGGACAAAATTACGGACATCATGAAGTTTGGCGTTATCACAACACCGGCGCTCGTGGTGAACGGGAAGGTGAAAAGCGCGGGAAAGGTACTGAGCGTGGCAGAGATCAAGAAGTTCTTGGAGTAATGGAATGATGGAACAGTGGAATATTGGACAAAAGAGGAAACATGGACTTTTCTCATTCATCATTCCAACATTCCACTATTCCAATCTTCCATAAGAAAGGAATGACAATGATCAAGAGTGATTCTATTCGGGCCAAAGTGCGGGAACGATATGCGGGCATAGTCACCGGCAACAGAAAGGGGCGCGGCGCAACGACATTGTGCTGTTGTTCGGCAAAGGCTCCCTCCGCCAGGGAGCAGTCAGCCAAACTTGGATATTCAGCCAAGGAGTTGGATGTCGTGCCGGAAGGCGCAAACATGGGGCTGGGTTGCGGGAATCCGCAAGCCATCGCCATGCTGAAAAAAGGTGAGATCGTTGTGGACCTTGGCGCAGGCGGTGGCTTTGACTGTTTTTTGGCGGCAAAACATGTGGGGCCGCGTGGAAAAGTCATCGGAATTGATATGACGCCTGAAATGGTTGCCACGGCGCGCGAGAATGCCAGAAAGGGCAAGTTCACAAACGTAGAATTCCGGCTGGGCGAAATCGAACATCTGCCCGTGGCCGATAATACTGCGGACGTCATTCTTTCCAACTGCGTTATCAACCTATCGCCCGACAAGCCGCAGGTTTATCGCGACGCCTACCGGGTATTGAAGACGGGAGGCCGATTGGCAATTTCGGATCTGGTCGAAGTCAAACAAATGCCCGCCTCTTTGAGGCGCGATTCGGAAAAGCATTCAGGCTGCATATCAGGAGCCTCACCGGTGCTTGAACTGAAGCGGATAATGAAGTCAGCCGGCTTTCGAGATATCTGCGTGACGGTGAAAGATGAAAGTGCAGCCTTCATTAAGGATTGGTTCCCAGGCAGTGGAGTGGAGAAGTATGTACGCTCAGCCTCAGTTCAGGCAACCAAACCAAGAGGACATTGCAGATGAAAGCAATTATGGATGAGAAGACGAAAGAACTGATCGCGATCGGCGCTTCAATCGGTGCGCATTGTCAGCCATGCCTGACGTATCACGTCAATAAGGCGAAGGAGCTAGGCGCTGACGCCGATTTGATTCGCGCCGCCATAAACGTGGGCCATATGGTTGAAAAAGGAGCCATGGCAGCCATGCGAGAGTTCGCCAATGATGTCTTTGATGCACCCGTACAAAAGGTCCCGGCGTGTTGCGGAGGCAAGAGCAACTGAGAACAAGAGACCTATAGTAATTTAAGATAAACAGAAGGAGTAACATAGTATGAACAAGCAGAATGACGGCCAAAAACCGATTGATAATATGGAATTATTGAAACAGCAGGCAGAGGAATGCGGATCGGAATGCTGTTGTCATGCCGCCGGATCGGGTGTGCGAATGCGGTGGATACTGGGAGCGATCATACTTGTCGCCGCAGCAGCCCTTGTGGCGAGAGCCATCATGAATGACAAGAGTGTTTCAACCGACAAGACGGCAGCAGGCTTTGCGGCCTCGCAAATCAAAGCACAAACAATCCCGCCTGCCGCCGTTGTCGAGCCTGCAAGAAGCACCGCTCCTGCCATCTCAGACGCGATTGCTGGAAAGGAAATCGGAGCTTTTTCAGAACTGAACACCATCGCGGCCGATTCCGATGGAGTATTCCTGTTTCTGCCCGGCAGGAATGAGACAGCCGGCAAGTCGCCGGCGGCACAAATCCAGCAGGCGGTTAAAACGATCGAATCCAAAGGACAAAAGATCGGTGTCTTTACCCTGAAGACTGGATCTGCCGACTATGAGAAACTTAGCGCGCAAATGGCGGGTCCGGCAGTGATAGCGATGGTCAAGGGAAAAGGAACCAGCACCGCTTCCGGCGACATCACCGAAACCAAACTCGTTCAGGCGTTTGTCGCTGCATCGAGCGCTGGCGGTTGCTGCTGCGGTGGCTCGGCCTCCTGCAAGTAGGAAATCTTAAAGATGCTGAAACTGATTACAGATACGCTCCAAACGGCAAGCATGGGGCTGGCGGCATTGCCGCTGGCATTCCTGCTTGGATTGGTTAGCGCTGTGGCCAGCGCCTGCTGCACCTTGCCGGCGATGGGAATGCTGCTCGCCTACTCGGGAACGCGGCAGGACGTCAATCGGCGAACGGCATATGCGTCCGCACTCTCGTTCCTGATCGGCACCGCGCTCTCGTTGATTATCCTGGGCTTCATCGCAGGATTTGTGGGACAGACGGCGCAAGCGCACCTTGGTCGTTACTGGAAACTGTTCGCAGGCGTTGTCGCCGTGATCATGGGACTGGCCGCCCTCAAGTTGTTTCCGGTAAGGTTGCCGCAATTCACTGGAAATACGGAAGCGCGCTCCGCGGTCCGTGGAATGCTGGGCACTGTGGTTGTTGGGCTGCTGATGGGCGGAGGCGTGGCAGCTTCTTCCCTGCCATGCAATCCAGGCATCTTTATCGTGCTTGGCGCGGCGGTGTTGCAGGGCCATGCGGTCTGGGCAATGGCGCTCATGGCGGCTTTTGCGGTTGGGTTCAGCCTGCCGCTCAGCGCCATCATTCTCGGCGTTTCGTTCGGGAAGGCGTCACTCAAGGCGCAGAAGGCGGAGGCCGTGGTGCGAAACGTCGCCGGTCTTCTGTTGATCTGCGCCGGGTTCTATTTATTAGCTACATTCAAGTGAAAGGAGAATCCACGTGAAGAAAATCGAAATATTCGATCCACCAATGTGCTGCTCAAGTGGCGTATGCGGTCCGAAGGTGGATAAGACACTCGTTGACTTTAGCGCCGCGCTGGCGTGGCTGCGCGCACAAGGCGTCGAGGTGCAGCGGTACAATCCGACCCAGCAGTACGAAGCTTTTGCCGGTAACGCGGCAGTCGTTCAGATGGTCAATGACAACGGCCCCGGCTGTCTGCCTCTGATTCTTGTGGATGGAAAAGTTGTCCGTGACGGTGGTTATCCCACCAAAGAGGAACTGGCCGTGCTGGCCGGGATTGAAAACGGCAAAGAAGAGACAACATGACAAGCCACACCAACACCTTTAAGTCGTTCGTTCAAGCCGCTCCGCGCTTTCTGTTTTTTACGGGCAAGGGCGGCGTCGGCAAAACGACCCTGTCGTGCGCCGCAGCGGTGGCCCTGGCGGATAGCGGACGCAGTGTACTGCTGATCAGCACTGATCCTGCGTCGAACCTCAACGAAGTGCTGGGCGCAGAATTGACGTCAGCTCCGTTGCAGCTAGACTCGACGCACACGCTTTGGGCATTGAACATTGATCCCGAGACTGCGGCCCACGAGTATCGTGAACGGGTGCTTGCACCCTATCGCGGCACAATGCCACCCGCCATGATCGCAAGCATCGAGGAGCAACTGTCAGGCGCCTGCACCACGGAAATTGCGGCATTCAACGAGTTCTCCCGCTTTCTGGGCCAGCCGGATGCGACGGCGGACTACGAGCATATCGTGTTCGATACAGCCCCGACAGGACACACGCTGCGCCTGCTTCAATTACCGGCGGCCTGGAACCAGTTCCTGAACACGAACACCAGCGGAACATCCTGCCTGGGACCGCTTGCGGCACTCCAGGCGCAACACGCGTTGTACGCCAGTACGCTTGAGTGCATGGCAGATGCAACACGAACGCAGGTTGCACTCGTCAGCCGACCAGAGCGCACTGCACTGGCCGAGGCGGAGCGCACCAGATCGGAACTGGGAGCGTTGGGCCTGAAGAACATCCGCCTTTTGTTGAATGGCCTTTTCGACGCCAATGACGAAGATCCGATCGCCGCAGCCATGGCCACGCGCCAGCGAGAGGCTCTATCCCGAATGCCTGAGGGTTTGCGAACATTGCCGCACACCGAGGTTCAACTTCTCGCTTTCAATGTAACCGGCATGACCGCCATTCGAGCCGTGACATCCACTGACGGGCCGGCCACCGTGCCAACGCATTCTTCGGTGAAACGGCCCGACGTCGAGTGGCCGCCGTTATCCGCGTTGATCAACGAAATCGAAGCGCAGGGACACGGCGTGATCCTTACCATGGGCAAGGGCGGAGTCGGAAAGACGACGATGGCGGCGGCCATTGCGGTGGAACTGGCATCTCGCGGGCACAGTGTACATCTCACTACCACTGATCCGGCGGCGCATATCGAGCAGGCGCTCGGAGAATCCGTGCCAAACCTGGAAACCAGCCGCATTGATCCGGTTAAGGAGACGGCGGCGTATGCCCGGGAAGTCATGGCATCAGCCGGCACCGATCTTGACGACGAGGGCCGCAAGCTACTGGAGGAGGATTTACGTTCCCCTTGCACGGAAGAGATTGCCGTCTTCAGGGCTTTTGCCGCAAAGGTGGAAGGTGGGAAGGACGGTTTCGTTGTTCTGGACACCGCGCCCACCGGCCATACACTCCTGCTGCTCGATGCCACAGAGGCTTACCACCGGGAAGTGTCGCGAACGCAAAGCGATCTGCCCGAGGCGGTCCGGCAGTTGTTACCCCGACTGCGCGATCAGAATTTCAGCAAGGCGATCATCGTGACCCTGCCGGAGGCGACACCAGTTCACGAAGCCGCGCAGTTGCAAAAGGATTTGAAACGCGCCGGGATCCAGCCCTTTGCATGGATCGTCAACCAGTGCCTCGCTCCGCTGGAACTGAAGCATGCTCTTTTGCGGATGCGGCAGGCCAACGAATACAGATTCATTGAGGAGGCGAGGCAGTATGCCGCCCGTTTCGCGGTGGCACCCTGGCTGACCCACGAGCCGACGGGAGTTGACGGACTTCGCCAGTTGACCAGGCCGACACGCGACGCACATTAGCCGGTTTGTCAGGGTGGATAAAAGGAGAAATGACCGATGAACAATATTGAAAAGAGTCGTCGTCTGCGCGAGTTGATACTGGCCAAAGATACTTTGGTGATGCCGGACGCTTTCGATCCGCTAAGCGCCAGAATCATTGAGCGTCTCGGATTCAAGGCTGTGCAGTGCTCGGGCTTCAGCATGGCTGTTGCCGCAGTCCGCCCCAGTGAAGCCGAACTTGGCATGGAAGCGAATCTGAACGTGTCACGCACCATAGTCAACGCCGTCGAGGTTCCTGTCATGGCCGATGGCGAAGATGGATTCGGCGGGCCGGAAGACATCGTCGCCGCCATTCGCGCTTACGTGGAAGCAGATCTTGCTGGAATAAATCTGGAGGATCAAGTTCTTGGTCAGCCCGGTTCTAAACGAATCGTGACTCGCGATGTGATGGTTGAGAAACTGACGAACGCTCGAAAGGCCGCTAAAGATGCGAATAACGCCGATCTGGTTATCAACGGCAGAACGGATGCGCTTGCTGTCGCCAACGATCGACAGGCTGGATTGAAAGAAGCAGTTGTACGCGCCAACGCGTATCTGGCCGCCGGTGCAGATTTGGCTTTCATCACGTCAGTTGCCACGATGGATGAAGTGGAATTCTTGTTACGGGAAATCAAGGGCCCCATCAGCGTCGCTGCAGGAATGCCATACAATGTCCGGACCTTATCGTTAAAAGCCTTGAAGGACGCCGGCGTTGCGCGCGTGAGCCTGCCGGCGATAGCCATCCTCTCCGTCGTTCGGGCCATGATGGACACTTTGCAATCCATTCGGGATACCGGGGACTTCACCGATATTCTGGACGGCAACCGGATTTGCGGAATGGAAGACATTGCGGCCTTACTGAAGCAGAATGCGAGAATACCAATGGCAACAAAGCAGAAGGTTCTTTTTCTTTGCACCGGTAACTCATGCCGCAGCCAGATGGCTGAAGGTTGGGCGAGATATCTAAAAGGCGATGCGATCGACGCCTATTCCGCCGGAATAGAATCGCATGGGTTGAATCGTTTGGCGGTCAAAGCGATGGCCGAGGTGGGGGTGGACATTTCCAACCAGCGATCGAAACTTGTGGACGAGTTAAAGAATCTCCAATTCGATTATGTTGTGACGGTTTGCGACAACGCAAACGAGTCCTGTCCGCTTTTCCCAGGCAGAACCAAGGTCGTGCATGTTGGATTCGACGATCCGCCACGGCTGGCAAGTAATGCTAAAACGGATGAAGAGGCATTCTCGCATTACCGGCGCGTACGGGATGAAATTAGAGCGTTCGTGGAAACATTACCTGACGGTTTGAAGGAGAAATAGAACATGACAGACAAGATTGCCGGTAAGCTTTCGTTTCTGGATCGTTTTTTGACGCTCTGGATTTTTCTAGCCATGGGAACGGGCGTGTTGCTGGGACATTTTACCCCTGGCTTCGGCGACTGGATCGGCGCGCTTCGCCCCTATGGAACCCAGACAAGCATCCCGATTGCGATCGGCCTGATCCTGATGATGTATCCACCCATGGCGAAGGTGAAATACGAGGAACTCGGCGATGCATTTCGTGATCGCAAGGTGCTCCTGTTGAGCCTGGCGCAAAATTGGGTGGTCGGACCTATTCTCATGACTGCGCTGGCTGTCGTATTTCTGCACGGCTATCCGGAATTCATGATCGGGTTGATAATGATCGGGCTAGCACGTTGCATCGCCATGGTGATCGTCTGGAACGATCTGGCCGAAGGTCATTGCGAATATTGCGCCGGACTCGTGGCGTTCAATTCGATCTTCCAAGTGTTGTTCTACAGCGTTTATGCCTGGCTGTTTGTCACCAAGCTGCCGCCGTTGCTGGGATTGTCCGGAGCGGTTGTGAACATCACGATCAGGCAGATTGCCAAAAGCGTGTTCATATACCTCGGTATTCCGTTTCTCGCTGGAATGATGACGCGATTCGCACTGGTCAAGTTGCGTGGCGCGGATTGGTATCAGACGCGATTCATCCCGCGTATCTCCCCAATTACTCTTGTGGCCCTGCTTTTCACGATTTTAGTGATGTTTTCAATGCAGGGGCGAAAGATCATCGCCAGACCCGGCGACGTGGTTTTGATAGCCGTGCCATTGCTGATTTATTTCGTCGTGATGTTTCTTGTGAGTTTCTGGATGAGCGCAAAAGCCGGGGCCGATTACGAGAAATCGGCCACGCTCTCGTTCACGGCCGCCAGCAATAATTTCGAACTGGCAATCGCAGTCGCAGTCGGTGTGTTCGGAATCAACAATGGCGCCGCATTTGCGGCAGTAATCGGCCCGCTTGTCGAAGTGCCCGTTATGCTTGCTCTTGTTCACGTGTCTTTGTACTTTCGGAGGCGCTTCTTCATGAATCCGGCATGATCTGATTCAAACGCATGGACATATGAAAAGATTGGTCACTCTGTTTCTGGCGACTTTCGTTTGCGCAAGCCTCTTATGGCTCGTCATCGGCGAGCTGAAACAGGGAAATCGCTCAATCGGCAATGGCGACGGCCATGACACCAATGCGCCAAGCCGTAAAGTCGTCGTCTATTATTTCCACGGCAACTTTCGATGCGAAACGTGCGAAAAATTCGAAGCATACAACAACGAGGCCATCCCAACAGCATTTCAAGCCGAATTGAAGTCGGGCAAACTGGAATGGCGGAACGTGAATATTAATGCGCCCGGCAACGATCACTTCGTCAAAGACTATAACCTGACCACCGAACAGGTGATTGTATCCGAATTCGTTCACGGAAAACAGACGCGATGGAAAGACCTCTTCAAGATCTGGGATATGGTCAAAAACAAGCAGGCTTATGTGAACTATATCGTCAGCGAAACGAAAGTGTATCTGAACGGAACGAGTCAACAGGGCGAAGAGACGAAGCCGTGAGCAACGGGTCTCTTCTGCTGGAGCCGGGACGCCCTCCCTGGCACGCCGTAGCCTTTTCGCGAAGGCTGCGTCCCGGTGGCCACCGGCGCGAGGGCGCGCCGGCTCCAAGATTGAAATGAATCGTTGCGGCTTGGAAGATTTGAGAACAGCGAACAAATGAACGATATATTGATTCAAGCGGCGTCAGCGTTCTGGCTGGGCATCGTCACGGCCATAAGCCCTTGCCCGCTCAGCACAAACATTGTGGCGATTTCATATATTGGCCGACGCGCCGCAAAACCGAAGCTGGTTCTGCTCAGCGGGCTGCTCTACACAATCGGCCTCGCCATGACATACACAATCGTCGCCATTCTGCTTGTTTCCGGTATCTTGTCGGCGCCAGGCTCGTCACATTTTTTGCAAAAATATATGAACAAATTGCTCGGTCCCATTCTCATCGTCGCTGGCATGTTCATGCTGAGACTCATCGAATTCGGCGGTAGCGGCGCGGGGGTAAGCGAACAAACACAAAAGCGCGTGGATTCCATGGGTATCTGGGGCGCGTTTCTGCTCGGCATCCTGCTTGCCTTGTCATTTTGCCCTGTTTCGGCGTGGATATTCTTCGGCAGCCTCATGCCGCTGGCCGTAAAATACCATTCGCCCTTGCTTATGCCTTCCCTGTATGGCATCGGCACGGCTCTGCCTGCGCTGGTCTTCGCATCCCTGATTGCGATCGGCTCAGACGCTGTCGGTGGTGGATTCGACAAAACGAAGAAGATCGAGCGCTGGGCGCGACCGGTCACGGGCTGGCTCCTCGTCGGAATCGGAATCTATTTCTCGCTGGTTCACATCTACGGAATTCTGTCCTGACCAGCCAAGTATGTGAGACTACCACGAAAGAGGCAAGTAGACCTTGTACGTATTTCCGGACGTGATATTGTCGTACTGTATTGAATCTTTTTTCACGGAAGTAAAACTTATGAATAAAGTGACACAGTTGTTCGCGATCGCATTTGTTGGCATTATTCTCGCTCACACGGCATCGGCGGAAGTCGGGATCACCGCCGATATTGGAACGCTCGGTTATGGCGGCGACATTACAGTAGGGCTGTGTCCCGAGCTGAACGTCAGAGCCGGAATCAACGTGCTCAAGCTCACATTGAACGGCAGCGCAGAGGGAAAAGGCGGCGTACCGACGCAGCTCACCGGCAAGATTGACTTCCAGACCATTCCAATACTTCTGGATTGGCATCCCTGGGCCAGCGCATTTCGGATTTCTGCCGGTGTCATGGTCAACAACAACGAGATCGGACTTTCTGCCGAGCCAGGAGATAGCGTGACGTTCAACCATGTGACATACATGGTATCAAGCGTCAGCGGTAAGGCTACTTTCGACAAAGTAGCGCCATACGTTGGTATCGGCGCCGGAAACGCGGCCGCCAGCGATGGTCACTGGCATTTTTCATGCGACATCGGCGTGCTGTTCCAAGGAGTTCCGCACATAGATCTCAGCGCTGTGGCCGGCAATCCCATGCAACAGCAGGCGCTCAATTATGATGTGGCGGAGCAGCAGAGAATAATTCAAGACGATGCCAAATTATTCAATGTGTATCCGGTGATTGCGGCCGGCGTCTCATACACTTTCTAGTGTGCTGCTTCTTACATCTTTTCGCTTGCAGTAAAAGTAAATCCATTTATAAAGGCACATCGTTTAATATACGGAGCTCTGAAAAAAATAATGCAATGAATTGGAGAAGAACCAAATGAAAGCAGTAGTTGATGAAAAAACATGTGTCGGTTGCGGACTTTGCGCGGATAATTGCCCCTCGGTTTTCGAAATGGCCGATGCGATAGCGAAAGTGATCGTTGCCGTGGTGCCGGCGAGCGATGAAGCCGCATGCAAGGACGCGGCAGCCAATTGTCCTGTCGAAGCCATCAAGATCGTTTGACGGTGACGCTTTTCAGGTCTGAACGAGGCGGCGCCCAGACTCTTCACTGGCGCCGATTGCCCGCAGGAACCTCCTCAGGATCACTTTTTCGAGACGTCTGCGCGCGAACTGTGTGTCCATTTCCAGTGGGATCTGGCCACCGGCGAAAGTGTTATGTCCGCCGCCAGTGCCTCTTCCTCCGACAATCCGGCGGGCAATCCTGCCGGCATTGGCAGAGATATCCGAAGTGCGTATGGAGAACAGCATCTTGCCGTCGCAAAAGCCATAGCACATGGTCCATTCCGAGTCTTCGTTGCGAAGAAGCAGGTCGGCTACTTCTCCAATCATGTCCGCATTGTCAATCTGACCCAACCCGGTGACAAGGCACTTGCCGAAAGTCTGCGCGTTCTTCAGCGCTTCCGCCAGCATCTGGAAATAGGCCCTCGGCACTCTTTCGGTTTCGATCCTGCTCAAGGCCCGTTTATTGGCTATCGGATACAACGCCATAAGCGCATTGATATCATCCTGTGAAGCTTCACGACCGACGTCGCCCGTATCGGATCTTATGCCGTAGAGCAAAGCGGTGGCAATGGGAGTGTCTATCTTGATTCTCGCCTCAACAAGATATTCGTGCAGAATTGTCGCCGTCGCTCCGTACCTGCTTCGCACATCAGTGAACGCGGCGCCTCGCGTGGCCTGCCTCATGGGATGATGATCTATCACAATTTGCGGGATGATTCCTTCCGGCAGCGAGTTGTTTCCGGTGCCGGGCTGAGTGTCAACCATCGCGACAATGTCAAATCTGTCGGTATCAACCTGCGTCACGTCGTGAAGCTTTAGATCGAGATACTTGACCATCGCCCGATTCTCGGCGCGCCCAAGAGCGCCGCCCTGCGCGACAAAGCACTGGACCCCGGCCATCGTGTTGGCAAAATCACGAAGCGCAGCGGCGGACGCGATGGCATCGGGATCCGGATAATCCTGCATCACTATCAGCATGCTGCAGTGCCCCTGCATGACAGCGACAATGTCTTTCAGTTTTCTGGATATGTACTTCTGCTTTTTCACATTTGCATCATTTGCCGAGCGGCATCGGATTACAGAGATTCATTGCCGAATCCGCAACCCGTCCGCAGTTAAAACATATCTGTTTAGGATTTCTCACGAGTTTCTTGATCTCCTCAATCTTGTTCTCGCTCACCAGCACGCACAAGTGCCCCTGATGATTTTCGCATTTGTGTTTTGCTGTTTTTACTGTCTTCTTTGCCATTTTGTCCTCCTGTTGTTCTATCTATTTCGACACTACTCGATGCCAAACCGTTCCCTCAGCTTGAAATAGCCGGCCAACCCAGCGCTTCCGAACTCGTACAACTCCGGAGCCACGGCACGCTCGTCAATCTCATGGAGAACCGGCGTGAAAATGTCCCACGCGGCAGCCAGTTCGTCATCCCTTATAAACAGGCTTTTGTCCCCGCAGATTACTTCAAGCAGCAGATTCTCGTAGGCATCGGGAATCGCCTCCGAAAACGCCGTCTTGTACTGCATGTCGAGATCTCGCGCTTTCAACTCAAACTGTAAACCGGGCACTTTGCTGACGATTTTGAAATGGATGGCTTCGTCAGGCTGAACCCTGATAACCAACTGATTTGGTTCAGGACAGCCGCCCGTCTTGCAGAAGATGTTTCCGGGCGTTTCCCTAAACTGGATCCTGATCTCGGTCATTCTCGCGTCAAGTCCCTTCCCGGCGCTAAGCAGGATCGGCACACCATCCCAGCGCCGATTGTCAATCTTCAGCACACAGGCCGCAAAGGTGGGAGTTATGGAATCTTTTGCCACGCTCTTATCGTCCCTGTAACCAGCGAAGGAGCGGTCTTTCAGTGTGCCGGCGACATATTGTCCAATCGCCACGTCATTCATGGTCGGCGGCGCAATGCAATTAAGGAGCTTCACCTTTTCGTTCCTGATGTAACCGGATTCGAATCCGGCTGGCGGCTCGATTGCCGTCAGCGCCAGCATCTGCACAAGATGGTTCTGCATCACGTCGCGGATTATGCCGTATTCGTCAAAGTAGCCGCCCCGGCCCTCGACTCCAATGTCTTCTTTCCATGAAATCTGCACATTTTTGATGTAAAGATTGTTCCAGATCGGCTCGAAGATGATGTTTGCGAAACGAAGCACCATCAGGTTCTCTATAACTTCCTTGCCGAGGTAGTGATCAATGCGATACGTCTGCTCCTCGGTAAAGACGTTCGCCATTTCCTTCATGAGCAGGTCCGACGATGCCCTGTCCTTCCCGAACGGTTTCTCTATGACCACGCGAGACCATGGCACATCCGGTCCAACAGCGACAAGCCCTGCGCCGCTGATTGCGCCGCCAACCTGGGCAAAAAGAGACGGCGGAATTGCCATGTAGAAGATTCTATTGGCGGCGCCGCCTTCAACCCGCCGCATTGCCGCGTGCAGATCGAGAAATGAATCCTTGGAATCGTAGTTTCCCTGAATATAGCGGCAATTAGACAGAAATTCGTTCATGCGGTCATCGCATGACACATTCGGGACATATCTGCATGTCAGAGTTTCAACAAGCTTGTTCCGAAACTCCTGATCGCTGAATGCGCTTCTGGCAAACCCGAAAATATTGAACCGCTGCGGCAGGAATCCCTGCGAATGCAGCGCGAAAAGCGCCGGAAAGATCTTCTTGCGAGCAAGATCGCCGGATGCTCCGACAACAACTATGCTCAGGATGTCGGACTGATCACTCACTTCGGGTTCTCCATCGGCTCCGATGATTCAACGTCACGCTCCCCGGCCTGCCCGTATGCCGTAATTCCAGGCAGGAGCACGAGGTAAGTCGGCAAACCAACCACATGAAAATGGTCCAGTATTTCCTTTGTCGCCGGATCGTTCAGATCTTCCGCCCGGCACTTAACTTTGACAAACTCAACCAGTCGTTTCTTCACTTCCGGATCTTTGAATGTGATTCCGTCCATTGCAAGACAGTTCTTGCACCAGCTTGCCCAAAGATCCACGAATACCGGTTTGTGCTGCTGCTCCGCCAGGAGCAATGCCGCGTCAAGGGAGGTCAACCAGCCAGCCGCTTCTCCCTCAGTCTGCGCAGCGGCAACTTCCGCCCTGCTGGAGTCCGACCGGGCTTTGAGAAGCGAGTAACCCTCCTGCCCATACCACAACGCCAGTGCCAGTATGATCACACCAAACCCGTACTTGACCCGCTCCATCCATTTACCCGGCCTTGGCAGGAACGACAAACCCGCGCCCACAAACGGCCACGGCAAAGCCATGCCAAAGCCCAGCAGAAAAGGCAGAAGAAGCGCCACAGAACTTCCTCGCGAATACAGGTCCGCCGAAAGCAGCAACACCGAGATGAGTGCGGGCGCCACGCATGCACCTGCGAGGAGCGCTGCAACGCCACCAGCGACGAAAGCAAACATGAAACCGCCCTGGCGATTCGTTGATCCAGCTGTTTGAAAGCGAGAGAAGTCGATATTGAACACTCCGAACATCGCAAGAGACATGAAAAAAAACACGATAGCCATGCCGATATTGAACAATGGAGACGCATTCAGCGTGCCGAATCGTGAGCCTGCAAGGACGACCGCAAGTCCCATCGCACCGTAAAATGCGGCAATGCCGGCTCCATATGCGCTACCCAGTGCAAACCCGTGCCGACGCGAGCCGGCCCGTGTGCCAGCCCCTATGATCGCGATATTGATAGGTATCATTGGTAATATGCACGGAGTGAGATTGAGCGCAAGGCCGAATATGACGATTAGAAGCCCGGCGACAAGCAGCCCTTTGTGCTCAAATACCGATCTCAGGCGATCATGAGAAGGCGGGCCTCCTTTCTTTGCCTGATCGATAAACTTGATGAAATCCTGTGGTCCCAAATAACCGGACGCACTGCCAGTGAAAGTGAAGTTTGTTGCGATTTTTTGCCAATTCGAAGCGTGTTCGTTTGTGGCGATGGAAGACATGTTCCGATCGGGTTTGACTATTTCCACAGCTGCGCCGCCACCGACCGAAAACTTCTTTATCGCAGGCCGGAGACACAGCGTTCCGCTACATCCCTGATAATGCGCCTCAACGGCAATCGGCGGTGTTGCATCTCCATGAACAGCATAGACAAAGGTAACATCGTGTTCGTACACGTTCGTATCGCTGTCAGAGGACTGATCCTTTTTCAGCTCAGGTTTAGGAATGTCGTAAGGTGTAAGCTGTCGTCCGTCCGTGCATTCGACCTTGATTGTGTCGGCATAGACATGGTGGCCGGCGGGAATCGAAAAGGACACAGACACCAACGTTTGTCCGTCCTTGGTGGTATTAAGTTTTGCAGAGACTGAGAAGGGATCGGCGGCCCTTGCCTCCATGCTGGAAGAAAGGGCGATGGCCAACAAAATTGCGGGTATTCGATTCAATGAGTCCCCAACAGGCCTGATAAGCTTCCAGTCGAAACGAGCCGCCATTGCGTTTATGCGCCTGCCGCGGCCGCTCCCGCCTGCCCAGGCAGAGTAAGATCCGGCGCCAGCACAAAAGTTCGCGTGGCAAGTTCATTGTCAATCATGAGCAGAGCGCTGCCATCCTTGCCGGCAAGCCTGAGCTTCGCAAGAACATCCATGTCATTTTCTTCTTCCTCGACCTGCTCGTTCACAAACCATTGCAGAAAGGCTTCCGTTGACCGGTCCTTTTCCGCAACCGCCAGGTTAACTAGATCGCTGATGCAGGCCGTGATGAATTTTTCATGCTTCAACGCTTCCTCGTACATATGAGTTAACGATTTGAACTCTGTCGGTGGCTTCTTGATCGCGCCCAACACTACCTCTTCGCCAAGCCTTGCGATGTAGTGCTGCAGCCGATATGCATGCGTCATCTCTTCCTGTGTCTGGACGAAGAACCAAACCGATGCACCTTTCAGTCCGATGTAGGAACAATAGCTGGACATTGAGAGGTAAAGATAGGCTGAATAAATCTCTTCCGTAATTTGTTTATTAAGTGCGGCTATCATATTCTTGTTGATCATTTCTGGATCCTCCGTCTTCCCATTTTATTTACCAATTCTCCGCCAGAACCTCGAAATATGCCTGCGGATGGGCGCAAGCAGGACACGCGTTCGGCGCCTTTGTGCCGGTGTGAATATACCCGCAGTTACTGCAACGCCATGTAATTGCCTCATCCTTCTTGAAGACATTCCCGCCTTGGAGGTTTTTAGCGAGGGCCCGGAAGCGCCTTTCGTGCTGTTTCTCCGCCACAGATATGTTCTCGAATAGCTTCGCAATCTTGTCAAAACCCTCCTCATAAGCTGCCTTGGCGAACGAGGGATAAAGATTGCTCCATTCGTGTTGCTCCCCGTTTGCGGCTGCCATAAGATTTTCGAGAGTACCAGCCACAATGCCGGCCGGAAACGCGGCCTTGATCTCCACTTCGCCTCCCTCGAGAAAGCTGAAGAAACGCTTTGCGTGTTCCTTTTCCTGATCGGCGGTTTCCTCGAATATTTCCGAAATCTGGATGAGATTTTCCTTTTTGGCTTTACTGGCAAAGTAGGTGTAACGGTTACGAGCCTGTGATTCCCCGGCGAAAGCGGCCATAAGTCCTTTTTCGGTCTTGCTGCCCTTTAACGTCATGCTTTTCTCTCCTTCTCCAAAAACTCATCCCCCTAGACGCATAATTCGGAAAACATAACCGGTTCCCCGAATTATTTCATCACAAATCTCCATTTGTGATTCTGCTGAAATACATCCGCCCTCACGGAGGGCGGCTACAGAATACACGAAAATTCCCGTCTTGTGCTCTGATAGGCGGATTCCGGGGCTTTCAGCAGAATCCATTTGTCAGAAGACCTGAAAAGACAGGTGATTACTTTCTCTTGAGAAGTTCTTTGATCTGCTCAACATATGCCTTTCCGCCGCCTTCACTGTAGCCAAGTCTTCCGAGTTCCTTGCCGTCGGCACTCATTAGAATTACTGTCGGGAATCCTTCGACGTTATATTTGTCCGCCAAGTCCTGATTCTGTGTCGCGATCTCTTTTGCCAATGGCGTTTTCATTGGAAAATCAGCTATGAATAGAACAAGATTGGATTTTGCATATGCTTTGAATTCATCCGTCGAAAACACTTCTCTTTCCAGCTTCTTACACCATGGACACCAATCAGATCCCTCAAACAGTGCAAGAATTGGAAGATTATTTTCCTTCGCCACGCTCTTTGACTTGGCCAAATCGGAACTCCATGTACCATCCACTGCCCATGCCATCGAGCAAAGTAAAGCCGCCACCATTACACTACCAATCGTCTTTTTCATATTTTCGCCTATTCTATTATCGTTCTGTGTCCTTCAAAACCCTATGCCGTTCGCTCTCTTTCTCGGCGTGCATTCTGATGTTATACGCACAGTCCCTCACGATCCCAAATAACACCCTGCACCCATCATCCTTGCTCTCGGCTTCGCCTTCCTCCGCCAGTGTGGTTAGTTTCGCGGTTATTTCCAAAGCCTGCATTATGTATTTGTCTCTGTCCGCATTCATTTACTTGTGAACTCCTGCCCATTATCAAATACGTGCAAAAGGATTTAACTACCTAGTGCTTTTCTCTGACAACGCCTCACACCTGCTGGTATTGGTGTTGCTAGACTCGTGCCAAGTCACGGTATTCATGATAGCATAATTTACAACATACTTGCGATAAACATGTTGCAATCTATAGAGCCATGCGAAAAGCTTGATCCTATCGTGTCTCAATCCATTCAACTCGTGCTAAGAGGTGAAACATCAGAGACAAAACTTTCGCGTGACAGATAGCTCTTTGTGTCATTGCATAAGGCCATTTCACCTGCTATGGTGTGGATCCATCAAAAATGAGGGGGCCACATACATGAACAAGGCTAAAGGCAATGAGACGCACAACGGTGTTTGTCGCGGTCAACTGGAAACAGTCAGACAAAGCGAAGAGCATTTCAGACATTTGTTCGATGATTCTCCCATGGCGTTATGGGAAGAAGATTTGTCCCTCCTGAAGAAACGCATCGATAAAATACGGGCTGGCGGGGTCGCATCTTTCAAGGATTACTTTGCCCAGCATCCAGAGGTGGTGACCGGCTGTATGAGCACGGTCACTATAACGACAGTTAATAGGACTGCCTTGAATCTTTTCAAAGCCGATCGAAAGGAGTTTCTGCGGTACGGACTCGCCGCGATATATGGCGAGAAAAACCAGGAGGCCTTTTCGAAGGAACTTCTGGCATTGTCTGAGGGCAAAAGCGAATTCGAGGGAGAAGTGCTCACACACGCTCTTACCGGCGAGATCAAGCATATCATAGTGCGATGGGTTGTTCCGCCAACATATGAAGACACATTCTCCAAAGTGCTGGTTGGCGCATTCGATATAACTGAAAGACGTCTTCAAGAGGACGACAAAAAACAGTCTGAATTGCAGGCGTTGCAGGTTGAAAAACTGGAGAGCCTAAGCAAGCTGTCGAGCAAACTCGCGCATGACTTCAACAACGTGTTGATGGCTATTTTCGGATATTCAGAAATATTGATGGGCACTCTTGGAAAAGAGTCGAAAGAATATCCGCTAATAGAACAGGTTCTTATCGCCGCACGCAGAGCCGCCGACATGACACAGCAGCTTATGATCATGGCAGGCAAGAGCAAACCCAACATGGCTTTCCTGGATACCACGCAGATCATCGAGGAGATGCAACCGGTCCTCAAAGGCCGAAGCCTGATCAAATCCATACTGACATTCGATTTAAAATCCGACCTTCCGTGGATCGAAGCGGATCCCATCCAGATCCGGCAGATGCTGCCCATTCTTCTGGACAACGCGGCTGAAGCAATAGGCGACAAAGTTGGCATTATTACCGTGCGTACCGGCACTTTTGAATGTCAAACCAGCTGCCTGCGCAGCATTCATGGCGGAGAAAATCTTGCACCCGGCACCTACGTTTATGTGGAGGTGGCTGACACTGGCGCAGGGATGGATAAGCCCACGCTTTCCCAGTTATTTGTCCCCTTTTTCACCACAAAAGCCAGAAAAGGCGTCCTCGATTTGTCAACTGTTCTCGGAATAATGAAAGGACATGGAGGCGCGGTCTCTGTAATAAGTGAAGTCGGAACAGGAACCTCGTTCAAGCTGCTCTTCCCAATCTCAAAGCGGGCTGTGGCCGATGCAAAGAAGGAGAAAATGATTATCAGAGAAGGATGGAAAGGAACCGGCACGATCCTGGTTGTTGACGATGAGCCAATGATCAGGGATGTTCTAAAGTACATGCTGCAGGATCTTGGCTTCGACGTTCTCGCAGCTTCCGATGGCAACTCCGGCATTGAAACATATCGGAAAAACTCCAAGGACATCGTGGCGGTGCTTTTGGACTTGATCATGCCCGGAATCAGCAGCGCGGACACTTTCAAGGAAATTAGACGCATCAACAAAGACGCTTGCATTATCCTGTCAAGCGGCGCATCCGAGGATCTCGCAAAGGCCCAATTCCCATTGATCGAAGGGATTTCCGGGTTCATCAGGAAGCCATACCAACGTCAGGAATTGACGGATACACTTTACAAGCTGCTGACAAAACAAATGTAGCCTGCAATCGCTTGCGAGCGAGACAGGAATTCAGGGATTGCGAGGGACGCAATAAATCCGAGTTCCGGACTTTCTGCCGCTGATTATCTCAGAGGCCGCGCGGTGGCAGGGAACCACCCCAAACGACAGGTTGACTGGAACGTCGGGCAATCGACGCTCACACCAATGAGGAAACCGAAGAACATGTTGTTTTGTGTGTCGCGGTGCACTCCCACGGCTTTGGCCATTCTGCTATCCGTCTCTAGTTTCGAGAAAGCCGCCTGCGCGGAAACAGATGTGGCGCCAGTGGAAATCCAATACTATTACGAAACTGGATGCCACGCCTGTTCAATTGTTTCAAATCAGGTCCTTCCGTCCTTGAAGGAACGTTACGGAGATTTCTGCACATTGCTGAATAACGATGTTGGAATTCAATCCAACTACGTGAGTCTTGCGCAATGGCAGAATGAGTTACACATTACGGATAACGAGCCTGTTTGCATGATTGTGGACGGACGTTTTGCCCTCAGCGGGCTGGAATCGATCCGGACCGGGCTTTTTGCGAGACTAGACCAGTGCATCGAAGAAAGGCTGGCAGGAGAACACGGCACCAAGGCGGTGAGACGGCCTTCCAGCGAAGTCCTTGGTGCCAGCCATCTGCTTCAGGCGAGATTAAAATCGTTCTCACTTCCGATAATCCTCGCGGCGGGATTCCTTGAAGGATTCAATCCATGCGCCATTTCGTCGCTGGTCTTCTTTATAAGCCTGCTTTCATTATCCAAGGCGAGAGAACGCGGCATTCTTCTTCTCGGCCTGGCATTCTGTGTGGCATCGTTCGTCACCTATACCGCCATTGGCTTCGGATTGTTTCGCGTCGTTTATTTGTGGTCCGGCTTCCCAATTGCTCGCAGGGCGATAGAGACAGCCTTGTCGGCATCGCTCTTGCTTCTTTCCGTTCTTTCATTCAGGGATGCGTATCGTGTCCGGCGCAGCGGAAACTTTGACAATGTCGTGCTTCAACTTCCGGAACGCCTGAAGACACGGATTCACGAAATCATGAAGAAGGGCGTGGCAGTGCAGAACCTGGCCTTCGGAGGCGCAATGGTTGGAGTTGTGGTCACGGCATTGGAAAGCGTTTGTACTGGTCAGATGTACCTCCCGACCCTGGTTTTGATAGCAAAAAGCGGAGTTTCCACGTCAAGAGTCTGGTGTTATATTGTGGCATACAACTTGATGTTCATTATGCCATTGGCGGCGGCATTTATTGCCGTCTTTTTCGGGTTACGCGGCGGGGGGCTCGCCAAATGGAACCGCCGGCACGTGGTTGTGGGCCAGATACTGATGGGTGCGTTGTTCTTGCTGCTTGCAGTCCTGATCATTTTGTTCTAGCGCACAAGGCTATAAAAGGGATCATCAATTTGATAAGATCGAATATGACGTTGATGCTGCGGCTGGCCATTCTTTTATTGTTGCCGTTTGCCGCAATAGATCGCCTGGCGTTGGGTGGTGAAACCAATGGACCGGTGATCGCCTGCGATGCTCCTGTTTTCGATTTCGGTGAGCACGATAATGGCAGCGACATTGAACACGTATTCACAATTCGAAATTCAGGCACCGGCCCACTGACGATCAGCAAAGTCAGGGCAGGTTGTGGATGCACCAAGGTTTTGGCCAGTACCAACGTTGTTCCTCCAGGCGGGACCGCGCAGATCGAGACGCGTGTGTGCATCCGTGGCTACAAGGGACTGAAAAAAAGCACCATTTATATTCACTCCAACGATCCCACACAAAGCATCTTCCCCCTGGTCGTCATGGGCGTGGCGGTGGCGGATGTGGATATTGATCCACGCACAGTCCAACTGCAAGCCAGGACCGGCGAGCGCCTGCCTGAAGCCAAGGTGACGGTGGTCAACAGGTCGCCCATGCCGATGCACATCACCGGCTGGCAATGCACAAGCGCCTTTTTTTCCGCCGTAGTGACAACCAACGATGATGGCCGAAACTATTCTGTCTGCATTCGTGTAGCCGGCAACACGTTATCCGAAACCTGCCAGGGAACGATGACTCTACTGACAGACCACCCACGCTATCCCAGCCTTGATATCCCGGTTTCAGCCGCGCTCCTGCCAGAGATGGTAGCTTTGCCTTCGCAAATCCTGATACAGGACAATGACGATCAAAAACCTCTGACACGGTACGTTATTCTCCGCTCGACGCGCGAACGGGAGTTTCGAGTCACCGGAATCGACACCAAACCTGCGGGGATTTCAGCCGGAGTTCAAAGCGCCAAACCCACATGGGTTCGCATTCGTATTGGACCCTTCATGCCCGATTCATCCATGACTAACGGCATGGTGACCATCAACACCGACCTGGCAGGTGCCGAGACGATTCGAATTCCAGTCCAATTGATTCAAAATCCAGTCAAATGTTTGTAATGAACAGGGTAAGTTGCAGGTGTGAATTAGTGCTTCGATTGAGAGAGCGCGTGACAGAACAGTCTCATTGCGCCATGGCTTCTCATTTGACGCGTGTCATGAGCATTTAGAAATAAAGAGGTGATTTTATGTGCCGAATTGCCGCGCTGCTTTGTATCCTGTTGTCCTGGTTTGGCATCGCCGCCGAAGCCCAGGTTACGGTCACGTTAAATGGTCCGTCATCGATTTCGCTATGCGACAGCTTTGTCATGACGAACAGTGTTCAGAATACCGGCGAAGCATTATCGGAACTTGTCGTGACCAACATCCTCCCCAGCACGGCTTATTCGTACGTCCCAGGCAGCACAATCGTCACGCTGCCAGGCGGAACCGTGTTAAGCAACGCGGCCGCCGAACCTTCGCAGATCATAGGCGGCACGAAGCTCGTATGGAATTTGTCTTCCCTCGCGACGCCGTCGCCTGTGACTAACATCCTCATCACCGAGGTCTTCTACAACTCTACGAACAGCCCACAGGATCCGTGGCAGTGGTTTGAGCTTTTCAACCCGACGCCGTCGCCGATCGGTATGACGAACTGGTTCATCAGCGACGCCGCACCCGGCAAGACAAACATGCTCCCGCCGATGACGATCGCGCCTGGTGAGTTCATAATCGTGGCTGCCAACAGCAACGACTTCCTTGCCGCATATCCAGCGTACGCCGGCCAGGTTTTCGACATCGGCGGGGATATCGGCAGCGGTCTGAACAACTTTGGCGATGGGGTCCTTCTGTACGACAATAATGGAACGCTGGTGGATGCCGTTTCTTATGGCGCTGCTACCGCGGCTTTCAGTCCGCCCGCTTCGACCGTGGCCCTGGGTCATTCGCTGGCAAGGGACCCGGCCAATCTGGACAACAACAACCGGAACGACTGGGCAGACCAGACAACTCCTGATCCAGGAACCGGCAACGTGCCGACAGGTATCCAGCCTGGAAATGCCGTGCAGATTGTCTATACGGTCAAGGCATCTTGCAGCGCGCTGGCCGGTCAGGTCTTCGCCTACGCTTCTTATGAGCAGCCGCCCGGAATCCCAGGCCTCTCTCAACATGCAGCTTTTGTGACTGTCAATCCTGGTGATATCGTGGTGACCGAGACGCCGGCGTTACAAGCAGCCGGCGTGGGCGACACGCTCACGTGGACGGTTCAAGTGGCCAACGCCGGATTCGGTAATGTTCGAAACGTAAGTATCAGGGACACGTTGGGCGCCGGCCTGTCATTCAGCGGTTTCAGCGCCACGCCAGCCTCGACAAACATGGGGATTAGCAACAGTATAGCCATATGGGATTCCTCAGTTATTCCAGCCCTGACCAATCTCGCGCCTAATGCCTCGGTCAGTGTTGTGGTTACTGCACAGATGATCTCTTGCTCCGAACTTTACAATCGTGCGGATGCCCAGTGGGGATGCGATACGAATGTGGCCTGTGAAAATACAGCCTCGAACGGGGGGAGCGCACTGGCTGGAATAGACATGATAGACCGCAGCCCGGAACTTAGTGGCTCTGTGATCCCCTCCGGCGCCATCCAAGTTCCGTACTGCCTTGGCACGAACATTATTATCGCTTTGACCAACTCTGCGGCAACTGGAGTAGGCCCGGCGCTGGGCATTGTGATCAGCAATACGCTGCCTGCCGGTTGGAGTCTCACAGGATCGGTGGTTGACGTGCATGGGTTGATTCACGCCGGCGACCTGCCTCCCGGTGGGCACACAAATATTACGGTGACAGTGACTCCGGGAGGGACGTGTCCATTGTCCACACTTCCGCAGTATGTTTTCTTCACCTGCTCCTACGTGGATCTCTGCGGTCATCCTTTCGGACCGCCGTTGCTGGCCACAACACTTCAAGTAGCGGACCTGCCGTACGTTGGAGTTGCGAAACGGGTTCCTGATTCGGTCTCCGGAGACGCTGGAGCGTTTCCAGTCGAGGTCATTGTCACGTATTCAAACCTTATCGGTGTGGAAGAAATCGATCTGACAGACACATATCCTGTCAGCACGAATCTGGCTCCTGCGAACCTGATTGCTCCGGCAGTTCAACTTGGAGGAACGGTGGTCTGGACAAATATGTTCTTTACCGGAACCGGCGTATATACGGGACGTTTCGACATGGCCATTTTGAATCCATGCGGTGGTCCAAGCGGACCAGTCATAAACAGGATTACCGCGAACGACTATAGGGACTGTCAGGGATGCCTGCAGAAAGTGGCAGGAAGTGGCGGAAGTTTTGTTACCTACATCACTCCGGGTACAAACTGCAATCCGTATGGGCCCGGAGGCGGCACTGGTGCATGTTCGTATGCCAGTTTCAAGACGACGCCCACCGGGTTGGTCGAGGTTTGCCAACCGGTGCGGATGCAGCACACCTTTACGAATTTCACGGGCAGCCTGCCCGACTGGACAGGGAGCACGTTCCAGTCCGATCTGGGCGGACTCTACGGCTACCTGGACAGCACGAACACGGTCGCCATATTCATCAATGGATCCAACGTGACTTCGTATGTCAGTATTTCCAATTCCTGGTCTGGAAACACAAATATGGTGATTGGTTTGACCGGTTTGAATTCGAGCGTCTTTTCGAACCTTGCGACTGTCACCTCAAATCTCGTCTTCGAATGGGATGTGAGCGTTCTGGAGCCGGGCAGCGTCTCCGAAACTTCGACGCTGAACGTCCCGGCCTGCGGTGTGTTCCCCGCAACGGTATTCTGGAACGTAGGCGCAAGCGTGATGCAGGTTGAGCTCTACCCGGTTCGCCTGACAGAGGCGTGTGGCTTCGCCGACGGACGCGTTGATCTCAGCCAATTGGTAAGTCCAGGGGTCAGCGCAGGATCGAATTCTGTGTTTGCCGACTATGACGTCAAGGTCGTGGTTGATCTCGACCCAGATGGCTACGGGTCGACAGCGTTCGACTATGTGCCAGGCTCCACAGTGTTTTCCAACATGGTGGCACTGGGAGGCACGCCGACAAATGGCTTCGATCCCTTGGTAACGGCCACGCAATTGATATGGAGCATCGGCAGCCTGGATCCGAACGGAGCCGGCAGCATCTACTACCGGCTGAGGGGTTCATGCTCGCTGTCGGGAACAGAGCGACAGGTCGCGCGGGTGTACTTTAACAGCCGCTGCTCTTTGGGCTCGCTACCCCAGGTGCTGAGTTCCTCCTCACAGACGAACAACGTTCCAGCTCTGTTCGCCACGGGCCATCTTGAGGCCGATATCCAGCCGACTCTGTCGTTCGTATCGAGTACACAATGGGTGGTTCGGCTGCATTTCCTGAACAGCGGTGCGGGAACCGCGTTCAATGTTGCGCCAGAACTCCTGATACCAACCAACATCGTATTCGGAGGAGCCAATGTAAACCCATCGACCATTTCCCCGACCAATCTCGTCTGGAACCTTCAGGGCGCATCCCCGATAGGCGACCTGATTGATGCAGACGGCGATGGTTTTGCCAATGATCTTCCACCCAACGGAACCTTTGATCTGATCGTGACGAATATCGTGCGTTCATGTTCTGCTGATTCTGTCGCTGTCATGGGTGCCGACGGCTGCAAAGGCCAAATATGTGAGCAGACTCCGCAGGTCACAGCAACCTTCGAGACCGGAGTTGGATCGCTCATGGCGAAGATCACCTTCCCGGCGAATGGCGTAATGTGCACGAACGATCTTATTGAAGTGGGGGTTCGAAATAGCGGACTCATCTCAGTGACCGGTGTGAAAGTTGCGCACGTATTGCCTCCGGGAGTCACGCTAATCCCGAGCAGTTGCAATTATGTGTATCAGGGAGTGACAAACGCCATTTCCGATCCATCGGGGGCTGGCGTTGCCGCCAATCCGTTTGTCTGGGACCAGACTGAAATTCCAGTATTCGGCTCCATGGCGCCGGATGATGTCGTGACAATTCAATACCAGGGGCACATTGCCTGCAATGTCATCACCGGCAACGAGCAATTCGTGTCGCAGGTGAGCTTCACAGATAACTGCGGTGCCACAAATATGATGGGGCAGGTTAATAGTATCATCAACGTGAACAGCCCCGAGATGTCGCTCGTGAAAACGTCGCTTAGAAATGTGGCCGATCTTGGCATGACCAACGTCTATTGGCTCACGATCTCCCATACGGCGGCTTCCAAGGCCGATGCGCAATTTATGCAGTTGCAGGACACACTTCCCTCCGGCCTCACTTTCCTTGGCGCATCAGTCCCACCGGACAGCACAAATGGAAATATCCTTGTCTGGAGCAACAGCACGCTTATGACACTCACGACCAACGGGCTGCCGCCTTATTCCGTGCTGGCTCCGCCGATAAGCATCAGCGTGACATGCGTGGTGGAGAAATGCGATCTACTGGTGAATAATGCCAGGCTTGATGTGGGCTGCGGTGAAAACGACTTGTATCTGAGTTTCCCGGCGAGTCATCAACTGCTCACGGCCCCGAATATTGGCATCGGCGCCGACGACATGTCGCTCAACACATGGGGAGGAAGTCGAAGTATTACGGTGACCAACACTGGAAGCACGGCAATCGACATAACCATCAGCAATGTCGCGCCGGCCGGTTATGTCTTCGAATCGGCCTCGATTACCGGAGAACTGAATGCGGCGAACCTGATCATGACGCTCGCGGGTTCCCCGCTGGGGACAGTTGCTCTTGTGGATCTGCGAACCACGGCATCCAGCGGTGCCACGGATTTATCGGATGATGCCGGCGATGGGCTCACAAATCTCGATTTGGGGCAGAATGGCGGTTTTAAAGTAACGTTCCGCCTGGCGGCACAAGGCTCTTCTCTTGATACTCTGGCCAATCCGTTTGATCTTGATTTTGCCGATCCGGGTCCGCCACCGCCGAGTACCAGAACATCGAGTTCATACATCCGGTTCAACGACCGTTGCTCGATATCCGGCGCTGTGACCACGGCTGCTTCAATAATTCCGGTGATGCCGAATCCCGACATAGACGTCCAGCCAAACAGTTTCATGCTGACGAATGGAGAAACTGCCACGTTCACCGTGACGGTGGTGAACCACGCGGAAGAGGGACAGGCCTCGAACTTGTACATCCGTGTTCTTCTTGGCGATGGATGGACCAACCTGACATGCGTGAGCACCCAGTTGGTTCAGAGCGGTTCCGGCTCCGTACAGATGGAAATACAGGGCAGCACTAACATTCTCATCAACCTGCCGGGAGTAGTTCTGAATCCGCTGAACGATATGGTTGAGTTCACTTTCACGGCAGATGCCGTTGAGGGTGCTGGTCCGCTGTTCGTATTGGGTGAAGTCGTTGGCGACAGCGCTGATTCATCGATCGTCGGCTATGTGGGCACAAATGTTCTGGGGCAGGCTCCTCTTGCGGATACAATGCGAGGATCGACCCTGGGACCGATCCATGGGAATTATTATGCATTCGATCAGGATGAGTCATTCGGCGCGGGTTTCAACATTGCCAAAACGATCCGCTACGCCTCTGAACCAGCGCCTGGCGGCGACTGGCGAAATGCCAGGATTGGAGAGGATCTGGCATATCGTATCGAAGCGCATTTTTTTGGCACAGTCTACAGCAACGCAATCATCACCGAGACACTGCCGACGAATCTGTGGTTCGGAACTCCCGTAGACGCCGGGTCGAGCCCCAATATCAGCAACTATTGGACGTACTCCAGTGTCACCGGCTTCACATTGCCTACGCCGATCACAACCGACAGCATATTTGTCGTGGATTTTCCGGTTGTTGTCTCAAATCGTCTGGATAACCAGGACGGCGTGTCTACCACGAATACAGCTGGCGCCGCCTTTCTGGTCAGCGGAGTGACCAATGTTCCACCTTCAGACGACGCAGTGATCAACATTCTGGAACCATCCTTGTCTATAGTCAAACTCTGCAATACCAACAACGTGCAAGCCGGCGATATATTGGTCTTCTCGAACATCATTCAGCATACGGCAATAAGTTCGACGACGGCCTATGACATTGTGTTCTCAGATACGCTTCCGCAAGGATTGACATTTACCGGGACGGTTTCTGGAGCTGAGATTGTTGGCTCGACGATCACCGTGAGCAGCACGGACAACCCGGCGATGGCATCATTACCGCTGGGCAGCAACATTGTTATTCAGTTCAGCGTCCTGGTAAACGATCAGATAATCGGCGGTTCGCTTGTCAATACGGGTCGGATTACCTACACGTCGTTGCCTGGCATGGACGGCAACGAGAGAACTGGAGTGGATGGGCCTGGCGGCTTGAACGACTACACGACCAACTCCGCTGTTACCCTTCAGGTTCAGAGCACACGCTCAATTTCCAAGACCTTCGCTTCATCGTCGCAAACCAATACGGCCGACATGGCGGGAACCAATGTCCTGACCATCGGCGAACGGATCGTGTACGACATCCGCGTGGACATTCCACAGGGTGTCGCCACGAACGTGACCCTGACTGATATCGTGCCGCCGGGACTGGACTGGGTGGGAACGAATACGAGTGCCGGCCTCTCATTCCCGGGCCAAGGATACCAGTTCACCATACCATCAGGCGGTCCGGTATTCCCAACAAACACAGCGCAGGGGCTCATTATTACTGACACTGATCCGACTCCCGGCGACTCCATGACGGCAGATGGATCGGGAAGCAATGTGGTGTTCCGGTTCCCAGCCATCACGAACGCTCCAGATGGCAATTATTTAAACGATTACTTTATTCTTTCAATGGAGTTCGTCGTACTCAACACGACCACGAACAGGGGAATTCTTCCTAACGTTTATACGAATTGGAACACCGTCCAATATGTTGATACGTTCACAACGCTCACGGCTACCGGTCCGGTCTTCACTATCGCAGAGCCAGACCTACGCGTAAGCAAGACGTATGATCAAACCACTAATGACGCCGGCGATATTGTGACGATCACTTTGGTTGTCTCCAACACTCCTCAAGCCCTGGCAAACGCGTATGACATCCAGGCCGTTGATTTTCTCCCCGGTTCCGTGTTCGATCCAGCAAGTCTAAACGTGACCAGCCTTCCCTCGGGTTGGTATTATTCCACTAGCATTGTCTCAACAGGATTGGTGTACAATCTTTTATCTTCCAACAACGTGGCTTTGCCGCCAGGCACCGCTGTGACCAACGTCTTTACGATGCAGGTCGCACAATCCGTCGTACCGGATCGAGTCTACACGAACTTGGTAACAGTGTCGGGCGATACGATCTATGGTGTGCCGCCGGCAGGGATCCCACAAAGGGTGTCGTCAACGAATTCCACGGCCACTTTCCAGGTTCCGGGCCTCACCATCACCAAGGTGTTGTATTCGACCAGCGAGAGCAACAGTCCTCCGGACTCGACCAACGGCTATGTGCAGATCGGTGAAACGGTTACCTACGCTTTGACCGTCAAAATGCCCGAGGGCACTATCTCGAACCTGACGGTGGTTGATGCGATTCCCTTCGGTATGAAGTATGTGACCAACCGCGTTGACGCCAGCGGGCTCGGCGGGACTCTCCCCGTGCCGCCGGTCGTCACCGGAGCCGCGACCAACGGAGCGCCGGTCACTCTGCTGTTCAGCGGCAACACCGTGGTTAACAACGACAACCTCACCAACAACAACTTCTTCCTTGTCTACGTGGATGCGATTGTGCTGAACACCAACTTCAACCGCGGCCAGACCGCCGGCCTCCAGTCCACCTATACCAACCAGGCCTCCGTTTCTTTTGCCGGCGGCCCCACCTCCCAGTCGGGCACCGTCATTACCACCAACGTCGAGCCGCATGTCTGGCTGAACAAGAGCTTCAGTACCAACGTGGCCGATGCCGGCGATGTGGTGACAGTCAGCCTTGTGGCCAGCAACTCCGGCCTTGCCGCGGCTTACGACCTTGTGCTGACCGACCGACTGGACAGCACATTCTTCGACATCACCACCGTGACCAACTTCCTGGTCAACAACATGTCACCTACCGGCTTCGTGATGCAGGTGTCCAATGCCCAGAACACGGTGTTCATCCTGTCCGATCCGGCCTCGCTTCCGCCCACCAACTGCCTGGGCACGAACCAGACGATAACCTTCAAGTTCGATGTTGCCATGGCCCAAAACGTACCGCCGGACAGGACGGTCACCAACGTGGCCGGACTGCTGGCTGACACCATCCGGGGCACGAACTCGCCCGAGCAGCGGATAGAACCGCTGGTCGTTGCAACCAACTACCTGTCCACAACGAATATAACCATCACCAAGGTGTTGTATTCGACCAGCGAGAGCAACAGTCCTCCGGACTCGA
>CAZASC010000019.1:0-1244 GCA_964487695.1 uncultured Victivallales bacterium | reverse complement strand
TGCCGGCGGCCCCACCTCCCAGTCGGGCACCGTCATTACCACCAACGTCGAGCCGTCACTGGCAATTTCAAAGATCATGACTGGACCTTCGAACGGCACTGTGACGGTGACCCTTGTTGTCACCAACGGCGGGCTGGCGACAGCCTACAATATTGTGGTCACCGATGCCTTGCCAGCAACTGTGTTCCAAACTGCGACGATCGCTCCGATACAAGTTCCAACAGGCTACGTGTTCTCGGTGTCAGGTGCTCCAGGAAATGCCTTGGTTACTTTTCAAAGCGACCCTGCTAGCGCGCCGCCCACGAACTCCATTGAGGTCGGTGAATCTGTGTTACTGCAATTCTCTGCGGATCTCGTCGCAGGTGCCTCGGGCGTACTGACGAATATCGCTGTGGTGGCCACTAACACGACGTTGAGCGGAACGAATACGGAAGAAAGACTGGAGCCGCCGGTCGCAGCCACGAACGTACTTGCTTTGCCGTCTTTCAACATCACAAAACAGAGGACAACGCCTGTGGGTCGCCCTGCGGCGATTGGCGAGCCAGTCGTGTTCCTGATCACGATTACTAACAACGGCGTTGTGGGGTTCTCGACTGTGCGCGTCGACGACACCTACAGCACCAACTACTTATCGTGGACAGGGTCGCAGCCCGGGGCAAACCTCGTGACGCCGGGGGCAGTGACGTGGTCGAACATTGGTCCATTGGCGGCCGGGGCCTCCGTTGCGATTACGTCGAGCTTCACCGCGGCGCAGAGCTCATTGCCCGGAGACACTACGAACTCGGTTGTTGGACAGATCGTAACGACCAACGGGGCCACCCTTTCGCCGAAATCGAGCTCAGCGCCTGTGCAAATAGAGGCACCTGGACTTGGAGTCGTAAAAGTCTTGTTAAGCCCGACCAATCGACCTGCTGTGGTCGGCGAATCTGTACTGTTCCAGATCACGGCGACCAACACGGGCGATGTGCCTTTGGCGGTGGTGAGCCTGCAAGATACATTTGACAGCAATGTGCTCGCTTTTGCGACCAGTACGCCGCTTGACAGCTCATTGGTCGGAGGGACCGTGACGTGGACAAACGTCGGGCCGTTGAACGTTGGGGGTTGGACGATCGTGACAGCCGGCTTTACTGCCGTCCATGCGACGCTGCCTGGTCTGACTACTAATAAGGCTATTGCATCAGGCTCTACGACCAACGGTGTACCATTGCCATCCCAGACCAGCAGCGTGCCGGAACAGGTCGGCG
>CAZASC010000018.1:0-47298 GCA_964487695.1 uncultured Victivallales bacterium | reverse complement strand
TTTAATGAGATCAACACTCTTGCCTTCGGCAAGTTCTGCCGTGAGTTCGACGCCGATTTTGTCGTCTGCACCCATTTCATGCCCCTGGAAATACTTGCGCATAAATCCAAATGGAAGTGCGGCGATGTGCCGCTCTATTGCGTAGTGACGGACTTCGCCGTCCACTCGTTGTGGGTGATCGAGAACGTGGATCGCTACTACGTCGCGACTGACGATGCCCGACGCCAACTTATCCGCAAGGGACAGCCGGAGGACAAGATAAGGATCACTGGCATCCCGGTTGATCCGGTCTTCTCCAAAAGCGAACGGCCTGAAGACGCTCGACGCAAACTCGGTATCGCCGCGCACACCCCTACCGCACTGCTTCTCAGCGGCGGATTCGGCGTCGGCCCCACTGTAGATCTCATCCGCTCATTCGGACATGTTGATGTGAACTGTCAACTGCTCGTAGTCGCCGGTGCAAATGAAAAGCTAAAGAACGAGGCCATTGCCGCTGCTGATGGTCTCAAGATCCCGGTGAAGGTCTTCGGCTTCGTGAATAATATTCACGAGTTGATGGATGCTTCGGACGTCGTAATCAGCAAGCCCGGCGGACTGACTACTTCAGAAGTGCTGGCAAAAGGCAAACCGATGATAGTGATTGACCCGATCCCGGGCCAGGAACAGCGCAACTGCGAGTATCTGCTGGAAGCCGGTGCCGCCCTGCGCCTGTATGATCCTGAAGATGCGCCATACAAGGTTCAGGCATTGCTGGACAATCCGGAACGGCTGGAACGCATGAAGAGAAGAGCCAGAGAAATCGGGCATCCTTTCGCAGCACTGGAAATCGTCCGCGATATACAGATTCATCGCAGCAATGTTCCTTCAATGCAGCCCAGGAAACGAATTAGGCTCAAGACTGAAGTCCAACTCGTCAAACGCCGCCTTCGCTCCATGCTGAAACATGACCGATAGTCTTCCAACTCCTGACTTGCATCCGGAGCATTCTATTTCGCTGGTGCCTCAGCAGCATGGGCAGCGCGGATGATGACCTTCATGTAAACGGCTTCGGGATCGGCTTGCACCGATACGTCCCAATTCTTTTCGTTTTCGTACACCCACTTTATTCTCGCCGCACGTTGAGGATCGAACAGTTCCATCGTCTTGGGAACAGTGAAAAGAGTATATTTTACAGGGCAGAGCTGAACTGTGAGCGGACGGGTATCGCCAGACTGACGACGTTGGTCTTCAATTTGCGATATGCGGTCAACGACATCTCTGAGCATCCACCAACTGACGCCTTGACTCCCGGACCAGAAATATGCGTCCGACTCAGCGCTTGTTCCATGGGCGAGCCGCGGCGCGTACTGGATTCCAGTGGTTAGAACATTGAAACATACCATGAGCGACAAGCAGCATACCGCCGCCTTCTTCGGCATAAGTTGCATCATAACAATAGGCAAAATCACCGGCGCGAACCACCACATCGCTTGCGTGTAGTGCGGATACGTTGCGTTCGTAATGAAGACAAACGGGACGCTTGCGCCAATGCAAAGAATATATAGACTAAGCGGGCTGTGACTGGCAAACCATTCCCGCCAATTCCGCGCAACGCAATACATCGTGACCGCCAACAGAATCACCCACAGAATACTGGTAACAAGAACGAGCCAGTTCTCCAGCACGAGGAATGTGCCGGCACAATTCACGCGTCCAACTGGTTGGGCCCCAAAGAAACGAAAAATGCTGGTCACGAGGTCGAGGGGCGTGGTCGCCGGCTGCGGAACAGAAATGACTGGACCGTGGATGGTGAAATGGAGCTTGTCACGCATTCTCCACAGTCCTAATGCATACGGAGCGGTTGTCGCAATCAAACCCGCCGCCAGTGTGAGAAGTGTTGACACGCGGCGCGAATTGGTGAATCGCCAAACGATGACAGCGGCGACAAACGGAAGCACCTGGAGGTGGATTCCTATAGCCACTCCGAGCAACAATCCGACAATGAGATTCCCATGCCATGCCTTATCTTGCTTCGTGCTCAGGAGAAAAAGGATCAGCGCTGAGAAAGGAATCAGAAACGTATTGTCCCAGAGCGACATGGAATAGTAGATCGCCAGCGGAGAGGTCAACGCCAGGAGCAATGTCCAGAATGGATAGCCTCTTTCCCTGACACTCAGACCAACAAAGAACGCTGCCAAAACTAAGAGCGCACTAAATAGAAGGTATGCCCATCCTAGATGAAAACCCGTGATCTTGTAGATGAACGCGAGAAAGTAGGTAGGATACGGTCCGTAAGGCAGGCCGTGGGTTCCATAGATGCCAAGCAGAGGAAATATCTGACCAGATAGTAACAATTTGGCTTTGTAGGCGAGCATGAGCTCATCGGGACCAAAGGTGCCAGACCAGACCGGAAGAAAAAGGCGATAGATAACCAGGACGGTGAGCGCCAGAAACCACAAGACACGTTGAGTGCGCCCAAAGCCATCCAAGAATCCCGGGCTCGTCACTTTCTCTTGATCCAACATGCTCGTTTCCTCAACGAACCTGGCTTCACGGGCATGCAGCCACTTGGTTCGCCTTATAGTCTTTATGGTTTGCGCAGGACAAATACCAAGATCGAACCCCAGCGTCGGCCCGGCGCAGCCTCCCATTCGTGCAACTTCTCTGCCAATGACCAGCTCAGCAATGCCATCCACGGTCCAAGAAAACAGGACGTGTGGACGGATTCCACCTCAAAGCCCGCCTTCTTAACGATATTCGTCAGTTTTTCGATCGTATACTTCTCGACATGCTGCTCATCTTTGAGGCGCGGAACCGCCCCTGAAACATCGAGGAGACGTTCAATGAACGGCCACAGACTGGTTTGATTTGGACAAGTTATGAAGACCCTTCCCTGAGACTTCAATGATTTGGCAAATGTATTCAACATGAGTTCGAATTGTTCCTGATAAACATGCTCGATGACTTCCATGCAGTAGATTTTGTCAACCGGCCACGGTGGATGATACTCCTCGTCAACGTACCCAAGCTGAAACCGGACATTTGGGCGACGAAATTGCGCCTGCGCGAATGCGATGGCATCCCGGTTTGCATCTATACCCAAAACTTCAGCGCCCGATTCGCCAAGGAAGTCACTGATAACGCCGGAGCCGCAGCCTACATCCAGAATATGATCACCTGAAGCCGGCGGCAGATAACGTGAAATTGTGACTTTTTTATTCTGGTGCCACGAACGCTGGACATTGCTTTTCGAATGCATGGCGCGATACTGGTAATCGCCTGGTATTGCCATCGCATCGCCCATTCGCCTTTTCATTTCTTATTCGCACCTTTCAAAACACGATTCAGCCGTGACACTGTTCCACAGATCTTTTTTCAACAGCAGGTGTAATACATTAAAGCCGGTTTATTGACGATCCAGATGTTTTTTGCGCATACAAGAACCAGCTCAACAACAGAAACAAGCCCAGCAATGAAACCCGAATTCCTGCGCTATTATTGATCGGATCGAATTCAAGCCTGACGTTGTGCCGTCCCGTCTGTACAACGCAACCGATGAAATCGCCGTAGACCGGAAGCACATTGCAAGCGGCACCATCTACAAACGCTTTCCATCCCTCGTGATAGCTTTCCGAAAGGACGAGCAATTGTGTCGAACCGCAAGCGACGCTCAACTCAATCCTGCCAGGAAGATCGCGCAAGATCGCGACCGAGCCTGGTTCCGCTGCTCCCAAAGCGACATCCTCTGCCACCAACGCCGTCGTCTTGATGTCAATTGATTCCAGGAGTTCCGCCGGTCTTGTCGTGCACACCGCATTCGTGACAAGGCGCGCACGAGGCATCGGATCTGGCACTTTCTCCCATGTGATTACGCGCCGGGGCGAGTCTGTAGCATAGGAAGGCGGCTCGTCAGTGGCTTGCCGCCATTTCGCACCGGCAAGGCGTAGCGCTGTCATGCTGTTGAAAAAATCCAACTGACGGGACGGTGCCAGCGCAACATAACCCATTACCAGCTTGCGTCCGTTCATGATCCATGCATCATCGGACCTCTTGATGTCCGCGAAGCGTAATCCGTCGTCAAGTTTCGGCAACACAGACCGAGTTTCAACATAAGAATCCACGGTTTGCGGGGGATGCAGTCGCATTGCCGACACACCATAATACGCCTGATCGGCGCCCGCAAACAGCACGAGACACACAAGCGCCAGCCTGTTCTGTTTAAGCGCTACGAAGACCAACATCGTAGCCATGGCTGTGATCAGAAGGGAGCCAAGAATCCACAACTGTGAACTGAAGTATCGCGCGATCGACGCGTCACTAGAATACCTGCGAAAAACCATTCCTCCGGCAGCGCCTGCGAGTGCAATCAGCACTGGAACGAGCAGGATTGCCCTCCTCGTAAAGCCCTGCTTTTCCTGCGGCAAAGCACCTCGTAGCATCTCATCCATAGCCAGGCCGGCGAGAAGCGACAGCATCAGAGTCGCAATGACCATGTACCGTGATGGATACCTGAATGAACCGATGAGCGGCAGGTATGTTTGGATTCTATAGACAATGCCGAATTTCCCAAACGACAGGATAAACGCAAAAACAAAAACAAAAGCTGCCACGACGACGACGCGCTTCCTCTCTCCAAGCCGGGCCGCGTTGATTGCGAGCCATAGCGCCAGCATGATCGTCGCGGCTCCGCAGTACAGGCCAAACTCATAGACGTTGACGTGATATCCTACTCCTTCAATATTCTGGGGAAAATGCCTTGCCGTGAAGAGATAGGGAAGCACAAGCTGCAAAAGGTTCACCACGGGATGCGATCCGACGAATTTGAACGACTCCGTTGGGGCCTGCCGCGCACTATTCAGCACTTTATCTATTGTCGGAATCAACTGTGCCGCTCCTATGACCAGGCCAAGAATCTTGACCTGAGCCAACAAGAAGAGACGGCGCCACGACACTACGGAAGGAAAAATCATGACAACGCATACCAGCTCAGCAATTACCGAGAACCAGACCGACTGAGGATGTCCGAGCAGAACCTGGGAAGCCGTCAGGAGCGCAATCCAAACGCCGGCTGCTGCGGCACGTCGCGAAGACGGGGCGCGAAGCAGCACGTCAATGGCGAACATGAGCCATGGAATGTGAGATATGACGGCGATGGCATTGATATGGATGTGATGAAGAACATTGAATCCAGAGAATGTGAACACCATCGCGCCAAACATGGCAGCCCCCCTGCCCGCGTCCAGCCTGCGAAGAAACAGAAACATTCCGATCAGCATAAACGGATACGAAAGTATCAGTTCCAGGCCAAACGCGCAGGAAAGAGGGAAAACCTTGTATAACAAATAATGCAGCGGATGATACATACCCAGCTGCCCTTCTCCTTGCAGATAGAACCCGCAATACAAATTCGGAAGCCATGTGAATTGCGCGCCATCCCGCAGGCATGAAGCGTAGAATGCACGGAGAGGAAGATGGTAATCGCCAAGGTCATCCGCCAGATAGCATTTGCCAAGGAAGATCGGATAACTCATCGCAAGCAGAACAAGCAAGGAAATCAGGACACACAAACGGAATACGAGGGTTTGCCGCGTTTGTGTCGAATCGACCTCTGCTGCTGTATTTTGCATCATCGAACACGCTCCTCATGCCATGGCATTGCAGAACGGTAACGCAAGGATTCAATCTTGTCACCACTGTTGTACTTTGCCCGTAAGGCAACTGGCCCAACTTTCTTGTGGCTGTCATGAGCCTGATTGGGTATATTCGCATCCGTAAAGTGACAGGAGAGAAAAGGATGATACCACGATATACCGGCAAAGAGATGGGCGCTATCTGGACGGACGAGAATAAGTTCCGCACCTGGCTCAGCATCGAGATACTCGCCTGCGAGGCGATGAATAAGCTGGGCATGGTACCGGCCAAGGACTTGGCCAATATCAAGAAAAGAGCCGATTTCAATGTCAAACGCATCGACAAGATTGAAGCTAAGGTCAATCACGATGTCATAGCGTTCCTCACAAATGTCGCAGAACATGTCGGACCGTCGGCGAGATACATCCACCGCGGTCTCACCAGTTCTGATATCCTGGACACCGGACTTGCGATCCAGATGGTGCAGGCAATCGATATTCTGATCAAGGACGTCAAAGCGGTCCGAAAAGCTGCCGCATCGCAGGCCCGCAAACATAAGTTTACACCCATGATCGGGCGCACACACGGAATCCATGCTGAACCGATAACATTCGGACTGAAGATGGCGCTGATGTTCGATGAATTCGGCCGCGCGTTGCGACGGCTTGAATGCGCCAGGAGTTACATCGCTGTCGGTCAGCTTTCCGGCGCGGTTGGCACACACGCGCATCTCGATCCGTTCGTCGAAAAATACGTCTGCCGAAAGCTTGGATTGGAACCGGCGGCTATTTCGACACAGGTCCTCCAGCGCGACAGGCATGCTCATTATGTCACCGCGCTGGCACTCGTCGGCGCATCGATCGAACGTTGGGCTACTGAATTCCGGCATTTGCAGCGTACGGAAGTCCGCGAGGTCGAGGAGTATTTCGGTTCGGAGCAGAAAGGCTCATCGGCCATGCCGCACAAGAAGAATCCGATAACCGGCGAAAAACTCACAGGGCTCGCCAGACTTTTGCGCGGCAACATGGTGGCAGCAATGGAAAACGTTGCGCTCTGGCATGAACGCGACATCTCACACTCATCTGTCGAGCGCGTCATAATGCCAGACAGCACGATTGCGCTCGACCACATGCTGGTCTGCCTCGAAAAGCTGGTCCGCAAACTGCGGGTCTATCCGGAGCAAATGAAAGCGAATCTCAACGCCACTCACGGACTTATCCACTCGCAACAAGTCTTGTTGCTGCTGACGGAAAAAGGATTCAGCCGTGAGGATGCATATCGCATGGTGCAACGGAACGCCATGAACTCGTGGGAGACAAACAAGGATTTCCGTGGATTGATCGAGGCCGATCCCGATATAATGAAGAAAGTGACATTAAAAGATCTCAACAAGGTGTTCGATCTTAACGTGCACTTCAAAGACGTCAACAGAACATTCAAAGCCGTGGGATTATGAAACGAATAAGCAAAAACGATCCACAGACAACAGAGCACCGTCCGCGTTCCGCGTACGCTGCGGCTGGAGTTGACATTGACAACAAGATGAAAGCGCTCGATGCAATCAAGCGAATGGTCAAGCGAACGTCCGGCAAAGGCGTTCTGAGCGAGATTGGCATGTTCGGCGGACTCTTCGAATCGCCAGGCACGGAAAAAGCGCTTGTCGCAAGCACCGACGGCGTTGGCACAAAACTCAAAGTGGCCGCCATGGCAGGACGACACGACACGATAGGACAGGACATTGTCAATCATTGCGTAAATGACATTCTTGTCCAAGGCGCCGTGCCGTTGTTCTTCATGGATTATATCGGAACATCCAGATTCAACCCGCTCGTCTTCAAAGACGTAATTGCCGGACTATGCAAGGCTTGCAGGGAAAATGACTGCGCCCTGCTTGGCGGCGAGACGGCGGAAATGCCGGGGCTTTATCCGCCGGGCGAATATGATCTTGTCGGAACCATCGTCGGCGTTGTTGACAAAAAACAGATCATCACGGGCCGGGACATCGTCCCCACGGATGTCATCATCGGTTTGCCATCAACCGGCTTGCATACCAACGGTTATTCCCTTGCCCGCAAAGTGATTTTCGAGACGGCAGGTCTCAAGGTGGATGGAAGGTTGGCAGGCACGAACGGTACAGTTGCCGACGTTCTGCTTGCGGTGCATGCAAGTTATCTCAAGCCCATCGTCGCTTTAATGAAAAAAATCCCGATTCGCGGCATGGCACACATTACCGGCGGCGGATTCCAGGACAACATTCCGCGCATTCTGCCGAGGAATACGGTGGCCGTTATTGATCGCGGCGCATGGAAAGTGCCGGCTGTGTTCCAATTCATCAGGAAACACGGCAAGATTGACCGCGACGAGATGTATCGCGTTTTCAACATGGGCATAGGCTACGTAATAATAGTGCGCAAGCCGGATCGCGACAAAACTTTGGCGATCCTCGCCAAAGCTGGCTGCCATGGAGTCGTTATTGGACATACCGAAAAGGGTCTCTCAAAAGGTGTATCCTTCCTGAATTGAGAAATCTCTCGACCGTAATCCGGAAAGAACACCAATGCCATTTGTCAGAATCGCCGGCATCGAAGGACTGGTCTATGAACCTGACAAATCTCACCACAGCAAGAAGAAACACAACTGCCACGACTGTCAAATGTGCCAATGGTGCAGCGACGAAAGATGCGCACTTTGCCTCAAGCGACAGAAATGCGGCAAAAAGAAAACAAAATGAGCAAAAAGAATTTGGTGTTTTGACAGCGGTTTCTATAAGTGCGAATGAAACAGCACACTAGCTTGCAGCCAGCATGCTTGAACAACGGACAACTACCTTCTGGATTTCTTCCTTCAATGAGGGTAGATTTGCTGTTTGAAAACTGAATTCGGACCACTCGGCTTCGGTGATTTTTGCAAGCACTGTGCCAGTGCCGTTGGCGATGCCATTGTCATTGCAGATAAGATTCGCGAATTGAATCGCATCAGAAAGAGGCAGGGCGCCCTCTGATGGCTTGAAAGGTGTATGATGTCTGGCTGCGGCATCCGCTATGACTTCCGGAATTCCCCACTTGGCAAGAACAAGACCTCCGACTTCAGCATGGTCGATCTGCATGAGCTTCTTCTCTGTTTGCAGAAGGGGTTGGTTCGTATCCACGGACATCGTGACCACGGAGCGGTAAAGGTCTCCCGTGAACAGCTCCATGACTAATATGCCGACATCGTGTAGCAGACCGGCAGTGAAAAGACTTTCAGAATTTTGCGCCATCCTCCCGAGATATCTTGGCGCCAATTCCGAAGTGGACGCAACGCAAAGCGAGTGCAGCCAGAACTGCTTGATGTCAACCGATCCCCCGCCCTTGAAGAGGCCGAGCAAGGACATGGATTTCACCAGATCAGCCAGCTGACGAAATCCGAAACGGGCCACAGCTTGTGAAACCGATGTAATCTTGATCGTCCCACCAAACGCGGCTGAATTTGCGACCCGGAGAACCCGTGCTGTCAGAGCCACATCGTCTCGCATTACGGATGCTATGTCTGTGGCGGAAGAATTATTATCCGCCATGATCTTGTCGAGTTTAAGGAAGACTCCAGGCAGCGGAGGCAGATCAGTCGCTTTTTCCACTCGCTTGATTATTTCTTCTCTGAAACCCATTCGATCACCGCGAGACACAGACTTGATTATAAATATTGAACTTTCCCTGGATGCTGCAAATATCGATGCAAACTTTACTCAATTGCCTTGTTCCATAGCAACGAAGAAAATAGAAATTCAAAAAAACATGTTGCCTTTCCCTCAGCTTCTGGCGATTCTCGCGGTAAATGAATAAACGCGACAAATTAGAGGCGTGCTGAATTACTCATGAGGAGGATTGTTATGAAGAGACAAGCATTATTACTATTGGCTGTGGCGGGAGCAGGCCTCACCGCATTCTTGTCCGTAAATGTAGCAGAAGCGTCCGATCAGCCTGCCAGTGAGAAGGCGACGATATCCGGAATGGTAAATGCCATGGGAGAGATCGGCAGTATTGGAGAAAAGCCCAATCCAGCAATCGCCAATGCGACTTTGACGGTCATAAAAAAGGACAGCACAGGCAAGAAAACGGAAGTGGTTTATTATGTATATGGCTGGGCCGGTGTAATACTAGGCCAGAGAGCGGATGGAAAAGAAGCCGAAGTTACAGGCACAATCTCCGAAAAAGACGGCAAGAAGACCATCACCGCCAGATCCATTGACGCAAGAATTCAAGGCGTCCCCATAGTACAACCAATTCGCAAATAAGGCGCGGGAAGGCAGATCGTATTATTCTAATCCGCCCGGCGTGATCGCACTTATTGACTTCTTAGCGTGCCTTTCAGGCTTTGCCACCAAACGATGCGGCTATTGATTCATGGTGCTTTATTTTCGGCGGCAAGAGAAAATGCGATAACTTCACTGTTGCTGCGAACAAAGATGCATCGGTTGGCAAAAGCGGGATGCGACCATATCACCTTGCGGTCGCCAACCGCCATGTCAGGATCGCAAAGATGAACCTTGCCCAGCATCTCACAGCCGGCTTCTGACAAGCGGGCGATACACAGGTCGCCTTTTTCAGTGAAGATGAAACATTCCTTATTGTGCGGCACGAGAAAGGCTGTGAACCATTTGTCTTTTGGCTTTGTTTCTCCGGTGAGCGCAAGTGACGTCCAAACTCGGCGTCCAGTTGTGGCGTCAAGCCCACATAACCCTCCATACAATGAAACGCCATACACCTGATTTCCATCAAACAGAACAGTGCTCATCGCGCTGTTGAAACCTTCAGGGCGAAATGTCTCTTCGGGAGCGATACCGGCGTTGCAACTCCACAAGGGAACAGCCTCCTTATTATCAGGCAGCACCTTAAACATTGCCGTGCCTTCCCACTGTCCGGAGATACAGATTCGTTCGTCGAACACGGCTGGAGTGCAAATTGCCATACCAACCTTGGTTGGGAAAGCTGCCGACCAGATGACTTCGCCTGTTTCGAGTGTCAGTCCGGCAATTCCATCCGAATCGCGCACAACGAGCTGGCGTTTGCCATTAATAGTGCGAACGACAGGAGCGGAATAGCCTGGCTCGCTGGATGACAACGCCCGCCAAAGTTCCTTGCCGGTGTTCTTATCGAATGCCACCACCGCATGCCTGTTACCGCCCACAATACTATATAGACGCGGCCCATCCACAAGCAGTTGCGCCGAAAAACCCCATGCCGGTGTTTTGACCTGATATTCGAGGGCAAGATTCTTCTGCCACACGACTTTCCCATCTGCGGCTTCCAGGCAGATCAAATCGCCCATGACACCCAAAGTATAGCATTTACCGTCTGCGACAGCAGGCGTAACGCGAGGGCCCGAATCGTAGCCCACGCCGACATACTTGCACGGATAGGAATACTGCCACCGGATTTTACCGTTACCGGCATCCAGACAAAGAACTCGTTCGAGGGAGTTGGTGGTGTCGGAGATCTGGCGATCCATCACAAACACGAAACCATTCGCCACAGATGGACCGGAATATCCAGGCCCGACATGCGTCCGCCATTTCACGGCCGGACCGGATGCCTGAAAGTTGGTCAAAATATTGTCTTCGCGCCAGAAACCACCATTCTCAGGTCCGCCCATCCACTGCGGCCAGTCGTTTCCATTTGCTGTTGCAAGAAGCAGCGGAATCATTCCGAGCATCATTGCCACACATGCAAATATTCTTCCGGCAAAGAGAGTTTCTTTTGCCGTTGAATGCAACCCCTCGAAAGGTTTTGCATCCTGTTTATGATTTACGGGTATTGTCATATTTTCCTCCTTGCCGGCATAACCATAACAATCGGTCATTATTCTTGAGCGCTTTTGAGTATCTCGGTTGAGTTTTTTACGATGGCCAGCTTCTCCATATTCTGCAATGAGCGCTCGTGCGCTTCGCGATCCATCGAGGAGACACAGTCCGAAACAACGACAGGATAGAACCCGCGGTTTGACGCATCGCGCGCCGATGACTCAACGCCAAATTCAGTCGCAATACCCGAAAATATCACAGTCGTTATGCCACGACTCCGCATCATATACTCGAAGTTCGTTCCGATGAAGATGCTGGCCGTTGGCTTGTCCAGCAGCACGTCGCCTTCGGCTGGCTTGATCGCTTCAGGAATATCTCTTTCCTTTGAACCCTGTGCCATGAAGTTGGGGAGCTTGCCTGGATCCTTGACGTTGAAACGCCGCATCATCGAGTAAATATTCCAACCCGACCGGAATTCCATTGGAGGCGGAGTAATCAGCGTGTAAACAATTGGCATCTTTGTTCGCAAACCTTCCACCAAACCTTTGAGCTTGCCGAGAAATTCTTCCTTGTTGAAAATCCTGCTTACCAAACCGATTTGGACATCCCACACAACGAGACACGAATGCTGAGGATCAACTATCTCCTTCAGATCTTCGTAAACGCCAATTCCATTTGTTCTTATCACTGTTACCTCAATCTGTTGTTGGCAGAACTGCCGAGCGAATACTCTTAATTTCACCAGGACCTTTTACCTGGGATAACGAAACAAATGATTTGCGTGTCACTTCCGAACTGAAGTCGTCGAATTCAACACCTTCTGAATCCTGTCCCAGAGTTCGTCAATGTCCTTGCCCATGGGCGTGTAGAGTGCGCGCAGGTCTTTGACTCGATCGGTAATGAGTTTGGTCTTTACCCACGGCGTCTTATCGCATAATTGCATCGGTTCTTTATTGATCTTCTGCATGGCTCTCTTGAATCCCTCCACTGCGGTGGTCACGCGAGAGTCATGTTTGCTTACCTTTTCTTTCAAGAGATCGTTCGCCTGCTGTATCTGAGTCAACGCCTTTTCCACGGCATCGAACCACTTGGGCTCGACATACGCTTCACGTTGAAATGCGCTCGCAATGTGGGCATCGCGCATCAATGCCTCAACCTTTTCCTTCTTGAGATTACCGCTCCATTGCCCGAGATCCATGTATGCGTGGATACCCATCAGCTCGAGATCATTGAGGAGAGAATTCTGCTGGTAGACCTGCGATTGGGGCACCGGAAGCCATGTGCCCGCCATGGCGCTCGACAGCCTGACCCCGTATCGGCGCACTGCGGAAAATTGCGTATTCGTGCTGACCCAATCGGCACTCCCACGTTGAACGAATGTCGCGACGCCCAACACCTCTCCCTGCGCGTCAAGAATTGGACTGCCGCTATTGCCCTGAACGAATTGCGCCGTGACCTCAACCAAGTCAGGCCCCACTCCGCAAACGGTTCCGGTCAATTTTGTCGCCACGTTGGCGCCCTGGCTGTTTCCATAAACCGTCACTGCGTCGCCGATCTTAGTCTGCTTGGAGGACAGTGAAAGTCCCTGACAGTTCCCGCTGCTGACAAGCATGCGACACAAATCCGCACCCGCCGACACTTCCAGATTCGAAACTGTCAGCACAGATCCGTTCACTGTCGTGAACGTATTCATCTCGTTAGCTGAAACAACGTGAAGATTGCTTATTATGTACTGCCTGCCGTCCACTGTGCAGACAAAACCCGATCCAGCAGCCCGCTCTCCTTTCACAATCAGCAGCGAATCGTTCAGATTCTCCGGAATGGCGACCTGCTCAACGGTCTTCTCGACCGTATTGGAATCAGCCATCGCACAAACGGACACCGCAATCGCTGCACATGCATAAAACAAGCATCGAGTATAATACGAATTCACAGAAATCCTCCTATCGGCGATGATAACGACAAACGAGGGAACCACAATTCCCCATTCTCCTCGTTATTGCATCCATAGTACCGACAGTATCCCAAGGGTCAAGATCGCATATTCAAAGAAAAAGCGTTGACATTGGTGGGGCAAAGTGGTGAAGTATGTCACAAAAGGTCACATAATGGCGACAGATAGCATGGACTTGGAGAAAGAGATCGTTGGATTGAGCACTTTTGTGTCCAGTTTTACGCACTCTTTGGACCCAAAGAGACGGCTTACTATTCCATCGGAATGGCGAGCCCAAGTGGGCTCGCCAAAAAGTCTCTACGTCCTCCCAGACGTGAACCAGAAATGCTTGCGCGTTTTTCCCTCAGGAGAGATGACCAGAATCATGGACAAGATGAGGAAGCATTCCATCGCAGACGCGAAGGCGAGGCAATTCGCGCGCATACTGGGATCACAATCCGACCTTGTTTCATGGGACGCACAAGGTCGCATCAGGATAAAAGACGATCTGCTGAGTTTTGCGGGAATACTGGATCAGGTTGTGATGGTCGGCACTTTCGACAGTTTTGAAATATGGAACCCGGAGAACCTGAAACTGACCGGTGGAATCGGTCAGGTAAATCAGGATGATCTCCGGGATGCCGCAAGGTATGTCGGCTTCTAGCCTGCCGGGATGTGAATCATGCATCAACCAGTACTGATCAATGAAGTGCTGGAGCTGCTGCTGATAAAGCGCGGAGGCATCTATATAGATGGCACCGTTGGAGGGGGAGGACACTCACAGGCGATACTCGAACTGCTCGGCCCCGATGGATTTCTGCTCGGAATAGAGCGGGACAAAGAAGCGCTGACGCGAAACGAGACAAGATTGGCTGCATGGAAAAGGCAATGCGTACTGGTGCACGGAAATTTCCGACGCCTGGCGGAGATCGCGAAGAGCAGGGGTATAGATAGTGTCGACGGCGTTTTGATGGATCTAGGCGTTTCGTCCGATCAATTGGACACGCCGGAACGTGGGTTCAGCTTTAACGGCGAAGGACCGCTGGACATGAGAATGGATAAATCGGAAGTCAAGACTGCGGCCGATCTGGTCAACGGCTTATCAGAAAGCGACCTGACCTCGACTTTGCGCGAGTTCGGGGAGGAACCCCATGCAGGACGAATTGCCAGAGCGATAGTGCGGGAACGAACGAACGCGCCGATAACGACAACCGCGCAACTGGCCGATTTGGTGGCCAGAACCGTTGGCGGCAGGCATGGACGACTGCACCCTGCGACGCGAACGTTCCAGGCGCTTAGAATAAAGGTCAACGACGAAATGGGTGCGCTCAAGGAAGGACTATCGGCTGCGGCTGACATTCTCAAAGACGGGGGCCGTATGGCTGTGATTTCCTTCCATAGTCTGGAAGATAGGATCGTGAAGGATTTTTTCAAGCGTCATGCGGGGAAATGGGAATCGCTGCAAGCTGGAGGTCAGCGATTCGTGGTTGAAGAACCAACGATCAGGATATTAACGAGGAAACCGGTGATTCCATCCGAAGATGAAGTTGAGAGCAACCCTCGGTCGCGATCAGCTAAATTGAGGGTCGCGGAACGAATACGTGTGAACTACCACGGCAATTGATAGAAGCGAATTCGAAATGATCCGCAGAACGAACAAAAAGAAGAAGACAATAAACGGCGCCATGCTGCCCGTCCCATTCGCGATAGTGGCGGTATTGATCTCAATGATAGCGCTGGTCTACGTCTGGCTTGGATGCAGATGCGACTCGCTCGGCAAACAGTTGAAAACCCTTGAGGCGCAAAAAGCCGAACTCGAAAAGAGAATTCAGAACGAAGAATACAACTGGACTCGAATGAAATCACCTCTAAGCATGGAAGAAGCCCTGGCGAAGTTTCACATTTCGATGACGTGGCCTGGACACGAACAAATCGTAAGGCTTTCCGACAAGGCAATTCCGAGCAACGAAGCCGACGATCCAGGGCAGTATGCTCTAAGATACGCCGGAGTTGGAAGAGCGGGACTTCATGAGTGAACTGGGCATAAAATTGCGGGTTCTATGGGGCGGCGGGATATTAATGCTTGCCATGATAGGATTGTCGGTTCACCTGGCTTTTCTGCATCTGTGCACTGACAAGGAAACACACGCCAGGATCAATAGGAACCGGCAAATCCGCGAAGAACTGCTTGGTGGACGCGGCAATATATGTGACCGCCGCCAAAACATCCTTGCACTGAATCTCAGCGTCACGGATGTGTGCGCCGATCCGTCCGCAATCATAAAGACAAATGCTCTTGCGCAGACCGTATCGAAGCTTGCCGAAGAGCTCACCCTACCTTCCGTGGAAGTGGCCGAGAAACTCAACCGTCCGGAAAAGCGCTTCACGTATGTGGAGCGTTCCGTCAACGACGACAAAGCTGAACTGATCAAGGACAAGAAGATGGCTGGTGTTTTCTTCAGAGACAATACCATACGTTTCTACCCGAACAGTTCATTCATGTGTCATGTTATTGGCTTCGTCAATTCCGAAGGCTGCGGGAGCTCCGGTATGGAACAATACGTTGACAAGTATCTGCGCGGCTGTTCCGGCATGTGCGAAAGCCGCGTGAATGCCCTTGGCCAGAAATTGTATTGGGACCAGGGAAGATATGTCCCCCCACTGAAAGGCTCGGACGTTTACCTGAATCTTGACCAAAACATTCAGTATATAGTGGAAAAAGCGCTGGACGAAGTCATGATCGAGCATCACCCCAAAGCCACATGGGCCATCGTGGAACGCGTCAAAACTGGCGAGATTCTCGCCATGGCCTGTCGCCCCGCGTTCGATCTCAACAAATTCTCAACAGCCGACAGGGATGCAACATTGAACAGGGCGATAGGGACCGTTTATGAGCCAGGGTCCACCTTCAAGGCGGCCACGTATGCCGCCGCTCTGAATGAAGGAACAGTAACGCCCGACACTGTTTTTGACTGCGAGAACGGCGCATGGACATATGCAAACCGGGTTCTTCATGATTTCCATCCTTATGGCAAGCTCACAGTGGCCGACGGACTGAAGAAATCCAGCAATATACTGACCGCCAAAGTGGCGCTGACGCTTGGCGAGGAACGTGTGTATAACTATCTCAAAGCCTTCGGCATTGGGGATAAAACCGGCATTGATCTGCCCGGCGAGGAAACTGGCATTTTGCATCCTATCAGATCGTGGTCTGAACTGAGCGCCACGCGAATTCCAATAGGTCAGGGAGTATCAGTAACGGCGATTCAAGTGCTCTCCGCATACTGCGCAATCGCAAATGACGGCTATCTCATGAAACCGTTTGTCATCAACCGTGTCTCGGGATTCAATGGCGCCACATTGTTACAGCCAAAGCCTGAAGTCATCGGTCGCCCAATCTCCTACGAGACCTCGGCCACAATGCGAAAACTCCTGAGCCGTGTGACCGAAGAGGGTGGCACAGGACTGAGAGCGCAGGTTGAAGGATATGAAGTGGCTGGCAAGACTGGAAGCGCACAGAAACCAGTCAACGGCACTTATTCGTCAACGGCTTACGTGGCATCGTTTGTCGGTTTTTTACCTGCCGAAGCGCCGGAAATTGGTCTAATCGTCGTTGTTGATGAACCTCAACCCGTTCATCTGGGCGGCGTGGTTGCCGGACCGGTGTTCAGTAAAATCGCAACGCAGACAGTCCGATATCTCGATATTCCCCCAGCGCAATTCAAAGTGGCCAGCAGAGACTAGAATAACAGCGCAGGACAAACCTTGGTAAAATTCAGGACGCAGTAAGTGAAACTCGAAGCGCTCATCAAACAGATTCTTCCGATCGGTGTCGCAGGAGCGTTGAACCACGACGTTCTTGGAGTGGCTTGCGATTCAAGGCAAGTTACTCCAAACTCCATATTTGTTGCCGTTTCAGGTCAAAACCAGGATGGCTCATCTTACATTGAAGATGCTGTTGAACGTGGCGCTGTTGCTGTTGTGTCCGAACGCGAGGGAAGGATCACGAGGCGCGATATCTGCGTAATACGTGTTGCTGACGCGCGCAAAGCCCTCGCGCAGCTTTCCTGCGTACTTTATGGTAACCCATCTAAAAAACTGCAAATCGCCGGAATCACAGGTACAAACGGCAAGACCACGACCGCATACATGCTCCGTAACATGCTCCTGGATCATGGTTCCAAGCCCGGGCTTATCGGCACAGTCGAATATGAGATCGGGGCACGAATCATACCAGCAAGGCGCACCACGCCGGAAGCGCCGTTGCTCCAGTCAATGCTGGCACAGATGGTCATCGCAGGCTGCAAAAGCGCCGTGATGGAGGTTTCGTCGCATGCATTGGATCAGAAAAGGGTGTTCGGAATAGATTATGACGTTGCGGTCTTCACCAATCTCACAAGAGACCATCTTGACTACCACAAGACGATGGAAAAGTATTTCGAAGCGAAATCTCTCCTTTTTCTTGAACTAGGCAAACTCGAAAAATGCGCAACTGCCATTATCAACGTGGACGATCCGTGGGGGCTCAAGTTGTCAGGCATGTCCATTAAGGCCGATGTTTTGTCATACGGATTGGGATCCAACGCGATGGTTCGTGCCCAGGATATTCAACTGCAACATGAAGGAAGCACATTTCGTGCGATTACGCCTTGGGGAGGCGCCGAGATCCGAACCAGAATGATGGGAAGATTCAACGTCTATAATGCGCTCGCCGCGATTGCGGCAGGCGGTGCTCTGGGAATAAAGCTCGACACTATGATCCGGCAGCTGTCGGAAATGGTGTGTGTAACAGGTCGCCTTGAGGAAATACCGACTGGCAAGGGCTTTCAGGTATTTGTTGATTACGCCCACACCGACGATGCGCTTGAAAACGTGCTCAAGACGCTGCAGGAGATAACCCCGAAGCGTCTCCTTCTCGTTTTCGGTTGCGGAGGCAATCGCGACAAAACAAAACGCCCATTGATGGGAAAGGTTGCATCGCGTCTTGCCGATTATTCCATCATCACTTCCGATAATCCCAGGAACGAAGATCCGGCGCAAATTATCAGAGAAATAAAGGAAGGTTTCGGCGATTCAACAGGCTTCGAAGTCTGCGAGGACCGCGCTGAGGCAATCGGAAGAGTCGTGGGAATGGCAAAACAGGGCGATGTCGTTCTGATTGCAGGCAAGGGACACGAAAATTTTCAGGAAATCGCAAACACCACAATCGCATTTGATGACCGGCAGGTGGTGAAGAGGTATCTGTAATGCCGACTTTTTCTCCAATTGACCTGGCACAATGGAGCGGCGGCCATTGGGACCCTGCTCCGCCCGCGACAACCATCGAGGGAGTATCCAGCGACACCAGGACAATCGCGCCGGGCAATCTCTATCTAGCGTTGAGCGGCTGTAATTTCGACGGTCATGTTTTCGTTGATGAGGCATTCAGAAAAGGTGCGAGCAGCGCCGTTGTTAATAATGCAAAACACTTTGCCACTGGCGGCAGCGAGCGAAAGTGTATCCTGCGAGTCAAAGACACATCGGCAGCGCTCTGCAACATTGCCGCATCATATCGCATCCATATCGCACCTGAAATAGTTGCCGTGACCGGCAGCGCAGGAAAATCAACCGTCAAGGAAATGATCGCCCAAATTCTATCCTCAGTCATGCCCGTGGCGCGCACAAAAGGAAATTGGAACAACAATATCGGTCTTCCTCTCAGCATTCTAGGAATGGAGAAATCGGCGCGTGCAGGCGTATTCGAGATCGGCACCAATCATCCGGGCGAGCTTGCGCCGCTGTGCAGTCTGCTTCAGCCGTCCTGGGGTGTTGTGAGCAATGTCGGGCCTGTGCACATCGAGTTTTTCGGTTCGATTGAGGCCATAGCGGATGAGAAGGCGACGCTTCTGAGAAGTCTTCCCGCGAATGGCGTTGCCGTCCTCAATAGGGACGGCGGCTGCTTCGAGTTCCTGCGTTCAACTGTATCTTGTAAAGTGATCACGATTTCTTTGCGGCAAAGCGCCGACTACACATGCTCATCTTGGGACCATCGCGACAACGGGGTAATCATAGCCGAGAACGCGACTGGGGAGACATTTGCATTCCGGCTGCCTCTCCCGGGTGAGTACAACGTCATGAATGCCATGCTCGCAATCGCTGTGGCCCGCGGCCATGGAATGAAGTGGGAGCCGATCAAAACCGCCCTCGAGAGTTACACGCCTCTCCCGATGAGATGGCAGAGAGAAAAAGTCGCCACTCTCGATATAATCAACGATGCTTACAATGCCAACCCCATGAGCATGCGGGCTTCAATCCGCGCATTTGCCGGCACGGAGATTGCCGGTGAGAAATGGCTCCTTCTTGCCGGCATGCTGGAACTTGGCAATAACGAGAAGCAGGAGCACATCGCTCTTGGCAAATTCTTGTGTGACGGCAAATGGAAGGGGTTAATCGTCGTTGGCGAACTTGGAAAGCTCATAGCCATTGGAGCCGAAGAAGCGGGCTTCGACAAATCTTCTATTTTTCGCTGCGATAGCAACGCCGACGCCGCGCGCGTCATCATGGAGAATATCCATGCCGACGATGCCATTCTATTTAAGGCATCACGAAGAATGCGATTGGAGGAAATTGTCGAATTGTTAAAACATCAGGATTAAGCAGGAGGCGTGAACAATGACGAAAGTCACGACCTACGAAGATGAAAAAGGCCTGGAGTCAATCTCCGTGGAGTGGAGCCAGGAAGATAACTTCGAATTTGATGGTGAGGCGAGAATGCCCAACGGCGACCCGCCCTCTTTGACGCTTTGGGGCGATGATGATTAGCCAGGATGCGCATTTTTGCGTAAGACGATGATGCGCTAAGACAAAACATTGATGAGGATAATATGCTGTATTATTTGTATTTGCTGCATGAATGGTATTCGCCCCTGCGAGTATTCAAATACATTACTGTGAGAGCCGTTGCCGGTGCTGGGACAGCTTTCTTACTCAGTGTCATCATTGGCCCGTGGCTGATCAACCAGTTGCGCAGACTGAAAATAGGTCAATACGAACGCAACGAAGAGGCTCCTCCTCTCCATGCAATTCACGGCCATAAACAGGGAACGCCAACCATGGGCGGCATCCTGATCATCTCCTCAATCCTCATTTCCGCAGTCTTGTGGACAGTTCCCGGAAATCTCTACGTCTTCCTGACGGTATTGACGATGTGCTATATGGGAATGGTTGGATTCTGGGACGACTACACGAAAGTGGAGCTGAAACGCTCCAAGGGATTGACAGCGAGAAGCAAACTGGCTCTTCAAATAGTCTGGGCCGCGGCAGTCGCTGCTATTTTGCTATACCTCCCAGAGACCAGCCATCGAACGCGTGAACTGATGGTTCCATTTCTCAAGGATCCGGTTGTGAGCGATCTCGGTATCTTCCTCTCGTTCGCATTTATAGCGCTGGTACTTGCCGGCGCAAGCAATGCCGTGAATCTAACCGACGGATTGGACGGGCTTGCCATCGGCTGCAGCAGTTCAGTGGCACTTTCCTATATTGTGCTGACCTATGCCGCCGGACACGCCGCTCTAGCCTCTTACTTGAGGATCCCTCATATTCCAGGCAGCGGCGAACTGGCCGTGTTCTGTGGCTGCATGGCGGGAGCATGCCTTGGATTCCTGTGGTTTAACTGTCATCCCGCAATGGTTTTCATGGGAGATACGGGCAGTCTGGCCCTCGGTGGAACGCTGGCAATGATCGCCATCCTGATAAAACAGGAAGTGGTGCTGGTCATTGTCGGAGGAGTATTCGTCATCGAGGCCATGAGCGTTATCCTTCAAGTGATTTCGTTCAAGCTCACAGGCAAGCGAATCTTTGCAATGTCGCCAATCCATCATCATTTTGAGATGCGAAATTGGAGCGAAACGCAGGTTACCGTGAGGTTTTGGATTCTCTCTATAATCTTTGCGCTCATCGGAATCCTTACGCTCAAAATAAGATGAAACATTACAAAAGAGCTCTGGTACTTGGCCTTGGCACAAGCGGCGTCGCCGCCGCACGTTGTCTGGTTCGTGAACGAACCAGCGTCACCGCTGTCGATCGAGCCAATACGCCGCTCCTCCGACGCAGAGCGGCTGCGCTACGGAAACTTGGCGTCCGCGTTATACTCGGCGCCACCGCTCTGCCAAAAGCGACTGGCGTCGACAATCGGAAGCGCGCCACCGGATTCGATATCTGTATCGTCAGCCCTGGAATCCGCTCTGATTCGCAATGGATAAAAGACATCGAGACAAAAGGAGTTCAAGTCATATCCGAAATAGAACTCGGTGCCAGCCGGTGCAAGCGCCCCATTCTCGCTGTTACGGGATCAAAGGGAAAGAGCACGCTGGTGAAGCTCATTGTCGAGGCGATGTCTGTCGCCGGTTTCCGTGCTGCGCCTGCCGGAAATTATGGCGTCCCACTTTGCGACGTTGTCGCTAAAAGCAGCCGGCTTGACTGGATCGTCGTGGAGGTCAGTTCATTCCAACTTGAGAACGTCAAACATTTCAGGCCACGCGTTGGCGTGCTCTTGAATCTGCAGCCCGACCATCTCGACAGGCACATGAGCATGCTGACTTACGCCCGGCTTAAAGCGAGAATCTTTGCAAAAATGTCTGGGCCGGATGTCGGTGTTGTTCCTTTCGATATATCCAAGCGTGTGATCGGCATGGCTGGTGGCCGCAATCGCTGGGTTACATTTGGGCTCTCCAGACGAACAGACTACAGATATAAAGACGGAAAGGTGTATTTCAAGGATAACGGCCGACTGAGCGCCTTATCGTTCGAAGGAACCATGTTTGCCAACGACATTCTGGGGTCTGCCGCCGCTGCCGCTATTGCTGCCGTAAGGGCATGCGGCATCGAAGCGAATGCAGTGGAAAAAGCGGCCCGAACATTCAAACCGCTGCCGCACAGGATGAGCGAAGTGGCATCGATAAACGATGTCAGATTCGTGAACGATTCGAAAGCCACAAGTCTTACCGCGCTCTCAGCGGGAGTGAAAATGTGCGGCACGCCGGTCAGACTCATAGCTGGAGGTTTGCTGAAGGAAAAGAATCTGGCGTTAGCCCAGAAAGTGCTGGAAAGAGCGGTAAAAAGAGTCTACCTTATCGGGCAAGCATCAGGGGAGATGGCGAAAACTTGGAAGCACTTTGTGCCTTGTCGCTTTTGCGTTGACCTGAAGACAGCTGTGTTTGCTGCTTTCAAGGATTCAAAGCCGGGAGAGACTGTGTTGCTCTCTCCGGGCTGCGCAAGTTTCGATCAATTCGATAATTTCGAAGATCGGGGAAATCAATTCATTAAAATAGTGAGGTTATTAGATGAGGAGAAATGAGATGAAGACGGGTTGGGTTATCGCAATTGTCATAGCTGTGCACTGCGTGGCTATTGGTTCGCTCATAATGATTCAAGGCTGTGGCACGGCAAGGGGCCCTGTTGTAAGCCCGGCCAAACCTGAAAACGTCCGGTTGCCATCTCCTGTTGAGGAAACAGCCCCAGTTGTTCCAACGCCAGTTGCGCCGACTCCAGCTGCGCCAATGGCTATCGGAGAGACGCCTGATGCAAAATCTCTGACGGCCAAGACCACTACATACACTGTGGCGGCAGGAGATTCATTGTCTAGTGTCGCACACAAGTTTCATTTGAGCGTTGCCGAGATTCAGTCCCTGAACAACATCAAGGATCCGAAGAAAATCCACGTCGGGCAAAAACTACTTCTGCCGGGCGAGCTTGATCTCAATGCCGCTGTTCCAGCCGCTACCGCAAAGAAGGCTGCTGCCAAGTCCAAGGTAACTGCGCCGTCGGCACCGTCAGTGGCAGCACCTGCATCGCAATCGCCGCAGGAAGGAACCGATAAGTATGTCGTCAAATCTGGAGACTCTCTTTCCCACATCGCGTCGCATTTCAAGACAACTGTGGACTCCATCTGCACGGCCAACGGCATCACCGCAAAGAGCAAGCTAGTGATCGGGCAAAAGCTTATCATTCCTGCCGGCGCACCAGACAAGAAATCAGGGCCTAAAACTGATGCTGCAACAAAGAGCGCACATAATGCTAAATTGCCCCTTCCCGTAGTCGCTTCAACTCCAAGTCCAGCGCCGGTTCTTTCCACTGTTCCAGCAGTCGTTCAAAAACCGACTCCAGTGCCCGCTCCGAAGCCTGCCGCACCCAGCGGCCCTCCGAACGTTGACTTGAGCACAGCGCCTGTCAGCACGCTCTCGCCTGTGCCAGAGGTAACTACCGCCACATCGAGCCCGACAACGACAGGCGGCAAGCCTGTCTCCATTATCCCGTATACGGTGCTGAAAGGTGACAATTTGGATACCATAAAACAGAAATACGCCGTCAGCGAGGAAACGATACGCAAGTACAATAAACTTCCTGCAGATGCCACTCTTACGCCGGGGCAGGTACTAAGTATTCCGATTAGTGAATAGCGATGCGCAAGACGGAAAGCGCACTGGTCGTAATCGTCCTTGCATTGCTTTTGCTTGGCATCGTAATGCTATTCAGCACCAGCAGTGTCAGGGCTCTGGCCAGTTTCCACGACTCTCATTATTTTCTAAAACGACAGCTCTTGTGGTTGCTCATGGCTCTCTGCGCCGGCATGGCCCTGACTTGTTTCGATTATCATTACTGGCAGAAGCTGGCCGTCCCTGTGGCGGTCAGTTCCATACTCCTCCTCCTTCTGGTGAAAGGTATCGGCGCGGAAATTAATGGCAGCAGACGATGGATACGCTTGGGGTTCCTCAGTTTCCAGCCTTCGGAGTTTGCGAAGCTGGCCTTGATCATAATCATGTCCTCGTGGATGGCCGGCACCGGTCCCAGAGCCAGGACATGGATGCAAGGCCTGTGCTTCCCCTTGATCTGGATTGGCTTGTTTGCAGGCCCGGTGATTCTCGAACCGGACTATGGAACAACCTTTCTTCTTGCGGTGGTTGGCATGGCCATCATGTTTGCCGGGGGTTCCAGGATCGGCCATCTGCTTATTGCGGGCACGACAGGTGCCTGCGGGTTCGCGCTAATGATCATGCACAACCGCTTGCGAATGGAGCGGTTTTTTGCGTTTCTCTGGCCCGAAAAATACCCTGACAAAGCGTACCACTTGATCCAGTCAAAAGTGGCGTTCATCGCCGGCGGACCATTCGGCGTAGGACTGAGCAACAGCATGCAGAAACAGTTCTATCTTCCGGAAGCTCACACCGACTTCATACTTGCTATTATCGGCGAGGAGTTGGGCTTCGTCGCCACGTTTCTGGTTGTGCTCGCGTTTATCGGTATTTTGATCTGCGGCCTCTACATCAGCTTCAGAGCGCCAGATCCGTTTGGCAGGCTTCTGGGGTTCGGCATAACCATGATGACATGCGTGCAGGCAGCTTTCAATGTCGGCGTTGTGACGGGCTGTCTGCCCACCAAGGGACTGCCCCTGCCCTTCATCAGCTACGGCGGTTCCAGCCTGCTTGTCTCTGTAGCCATGATCGGCGTTCTGCTTAATGTCGCCCGACACTGCCGCGAGGAACATATTGACGAACACACCACTTCCATTAAAGATAGAGCCCATCATTTTTAGAAGTCGTTCCTTAACCGGAAACACGAAACCAATGCATCACAAGACGAATCTGCTGATGGCGTTTCTAATCGCACTGGCGCTGCATGCTGGAGCGGCTGTCTGTCTTGATCGCCTGCTTTCCGGGCGCGGCGAGGCGGGTCCTGATTTCTTGAGAGGAGGCTACAGCGTTTCACTGATCCTTCCGCAGTCTGGCACGACTTTCCCCGAAGCCACGAAGCCCACGACCGCTCCTATAGCTGCACCAATGCCACCGTCAGTGGAACCAACGCCTGCTGCGATCCCTGCGACAGAGCCTAAAATGCAAGTGGCCCAGGCCGAGCCACCGATGCCAACTACGGCGAAACAGACATCGAACGAGACCGACACTGGCGAAAGAGCGGCCGCAAGCACAGATGACAATGCAGGCACAGGCGAACAGGGCGTCGAAACGATGTATGTCGGTTTAAGCGAAATTCGGCCTCACTATCCACTTGGCTCGCGCATGCGAGGAGAGGAAGGCGTTGTCTCGATAGCAGCCACGGTCGGCTACACTGGACATGCAAGCGATGTGAACGTATCACAATCAAGCGGCTATGAAGCACTTGATCAAGCGGCCATTGACGCCGTTAAAAAAGCCACATTTGTCGCCAGCAGTGCCTCAGCCAAAACCGGCGACAAAATAACCATGTCGTTCCGCTTCAAACTGACGGATTAGCAAAGGCATTAAGGCCTAATTCGAGATTGCTGACATTTTATCCACTATTTGCACGTCCGCCATTTAACTTCGACAATAAGTTCCAATGGATTGAAGTCACCCGGTCCGCTACTGCATCCAAACCTGATAGCGGCGCTATCTTGACTTAGCACCACCATTTCAGCGTTTCCGGTCCATTCATTCTCGCAAATAGATCCATCTTTGTACTTTACTCGGTAAACATTCCAAACCTCAAGCTCACCTGCCGCACATTCGACTTTACGAACATCTTCATCACTCAGATCAGGGCCTCTCCAAATTGTTACGCCATTCGCATGAGATCCATCGGAGAGTTCTACCCAGCCTACTGTGGGACCAATGCGAATTCCAACATCTTCTTTTAGCCCAGTGAGGAAGCGAACAGTTACTTCCAGTGTGCCATGCGGGACTTTGATAAAGCACCTTTGCTGAACATCATATGCACCGCGTTTAATAGGCTGTCCTTTGGTCTCTATGAACTCGTATTGAAGTGATTTCATTGTCGCACCTATTGAGGCTCAACCTTCACGTTGACGGTTAAGGCTTATTACTCCTGCCCATTTTCAACAGGCCGTCGGTGGTCTACTTTTCTTCGCTGCCCGGCTTCTTTCTTGAGACCCGCTTCTTGACTCTTTGCTGTGGCGGTGTGGTTGGTAGCGGAATGGCAGGCTGGAATGGTTTGGAGAACGCGGCCTGGAAATCATAGCCGTTGGCGAAGTCTTCTCTCCGATCCTTGTCGGTTTTTCCCAACTGACCGGATTCGACGAGATTGAAAACTATTTCGCCGAAGTCTTCTGTTTTCATGATGCCCCAGGTTTTGAGAACTGTGAGCGACATCGGGCCGAATTCCTGGAGGGTGTAATTCCTGATTCCTTCCAGCAGTTCCCGCCCTGTGATGTGCCGACCCGGGCCTTCCGCCGGTTTCTCGAGCATCCTGGCGGTAAAGAAAAGTGCATCCTTTGTAAAAAAATATGCGTCAGGATCGTAGCGCTGATCCTTTTCGCAAATCGCTTCCACTGCTTTTATGAAATCAGCTTCCTGCATGATCTTGCCCTTACGGTAAAAACTCCTTCTTCTTCAGTTTGTCCGGGAGATATGTATCGAGGACGTAATTCAGGCCATGCTTGGCGAATGCCTGTTGCTCGATACGCACGCCCATCTTGAGCATCTGGTTCAAGGCATCCTGCCATTCCTTGTGATGCAGAATGAACGGATCGTTCTTGAGCGCATCCTTGGCACGCTTGATGTCAGCCTCTTCCAACGGATGCGTTGCGTCTTCGAGATCGTAGTCAATGATGTCCTGCGGCGTGACCCCTAGATAGCGGGCCTGCGGCACACAAAAGAACCGATTGATGTGCGCAGCCTGGCCCGACCCAACCTTGAGCGTACGATAGATGTTGCAATACCCGTAAGGATCGCCATCCGTGAAGACGTAAACTGGAAGTCCCTGATCATCGGCAAGCCGCCGAATAAATCGCCGGCATGCCCTGGTCGGCACACCGCTCATGGAGATCAACACGCAATTGGCCTTCTCATAATACATATGATGAACAAGACGCTGAAACAGGGACGCTGTCTCGATAACAAGTATGAATTTGGCTTTGGATTCGAACTCAAGTTGTTCTACGCGCGACGGAATGCTCCAGGCGCCGCTTCCCAACTTGGCGCAGTTGACCTTGACGACTTCGTGCGTAACCGGATTGTGATCCACCACGATCAATGGCCCGGCGACATCACCGCCGCGCTCCTCCGGAATATAGCCGAGCTGCTCGCGATTGATCGCCAGCATCGCCTCCATGTCGTCCAGAAGCGTATCGCTTTCGGGTTGTTCATCGAACCTGCATTCGCCCCAGCTTTTGCTATTGTAATAAATTTCGCGCTTGCCAGCGATGTCGTTCTTGTCCAACAGATCCTTCTTCGTGGTTGCCAACAACCGCATTGACTGGGCAAATGTTTTGATCGTGTTATACGTAAGCGTGCGCGTTGCCATTTTGCCCTTGATCTCGAAATGGCCGCGTTTGAGATCGTATTTCACATTGGACAATGAGCGAATCGGGAAACGCATATCCGGCTTCTTCCGGCGTAAAATATTCTTGTGGATTTCGCCTCCGATATCCACGATCTTGCGCGAAGCTTCCTTCCTCGACACAAGCTTTGGAGCATCGGGCATTTTGGCCGGCGCGACTTCGGCTTTTGGGGCCTTACTTCTATTTACCTTTGGCGACATGACTTTCTTTATCGGCATTTCCCGTTACCTCAAATCTATCGTGCCCGTAATTCATGAACACTGACATACTCACGCGGCGTAATTTAACCGCAGATTGCCGAATAGCGAACCGCAGAATATCGAAGTCAAGCTCCCCTGCCAGTACTTCATCAATAGGACCTCAGTATTCGGCAATCTGCGGTTCAATTTGCGCTGCACACCACACTACTCCGGCGAAATACTTGCGACGCGCTTATCCAGCTGCTTCCACTTCCAGATGCGTTCGCTCAAGCATCTTGTTCAGATTATTGACGATTGTCTTCTCCTGCTTGTCGTTAAGATCGAGAATGTCCTTCAGCCCAAGGGCAAGATGCGGAATATAAAGCACAATATAATCGCGCTTTCGCGCCATCTCGACTTCACGGCGTCGCTTGTTCAAATATACCGAAAGCTGACGTCCACATTCCTGGAGCGCAAGCACGATCTCCTTGATAATTTCGGGATAATGCGCAACGGCTTCCTTGCTCTCGCTTGTGAACGGCACCCATACGCTGGCCATGTGCACCATCACGACCATTGGACCTGTTGGCAATGAAGCGCGCGGCTGCGAGAGCCCATAGTTGCGCCAATCCACACTTGTAATTGCCTTGGTTATGGCGCAGCCGCCCGCCATGTGAAGCAAGGGGACGCGGTTGGCAAAACGCATGACGCGTACTGGGTCATCCAGTGTCATTTCTGCATTCTCACCGGGCTTCACATAGGCAACGCCAACCTCGATCTGAAACGGATTGCCGCGATAGACCGTTGGTGCACGGGTGACCGCCGCATAAAAGTCAGCCTGTATTTCCTTCTTAAGACCGGCAACGATATGCTCTTCCCCTATCGGCGAAAGGCAGTCAGTCGGCGGACGCATCAGCTTTGTTTCGTTTATCGCTTTATAGAGTGCTTCGCTTTCCTGGTGCGCAATACGTGTTGGATTCGCCTTTGGATTGAGTCCGGCTTTCTCGCATATCTGGAGCGCCACACCTGTGCTGACACGGGAAAAATCCTGGGCAAGCGCGGCGCGCAACGTCCGGGCTGACGTATTCTTTAGCATCTGCATAAGGAGTCCAAGCTCGACGCCGTGAGGGTGTGGCTTGATTTCGCGCGGCGGCGGAGGAAGCGTTTTATTGGCGCGGAAAAAGGTTGTCCAGCCAGTGCTTCCTGCGAAAAGACTTTCTTGTAAAGGTTGATCGGCTGCAGGTTGCCTGGTTTCAGAGGCGTTCTGAGCTCTGATTTCCGATTTCAGATCTTTCATCTGAGATTTTGAATCGACTTTCTTCTCATCTTCTTTGTTCAACGGTGTGATGCGATAATGAAGCTGAAGATGCGGGTTAACGACGGCGCATTGCTTGAGGAATTCGTCCACAGAAAGTTTACCTCGAACATATGACGCTTCCATGATGATCGACACACAGGTTCCATGCGCATATGTCAGAGGTTCACATGGCTTACCGTCCTCGGTTGATTGGCAGAATTCCGGCTTCCACTCGACCTCTTCGTCGGTGAGAATCGTTGGCGTATTCTTGCGAGTATCAATCTGTACTTCGATATGATGTGCGTTCCTGGCGCCGGATGTTTTTGACAATATTCCGGTCGCGCTGCCGGTGGTAAGCTGGCCGTACATTCCAGCTGCACTGATGCCGATGCCCTGCTGACCGCGGGACATGCGCAGCCGATGGAACTTCGATCCGTATAGGAGTTTGGCGAAGATCTTTGGAATCTGGGCGCGCACAATGCCGGGTCCGTTGTCGGTCACGGAGACTTTGAAGCGGTTCTCCGCAATTTGTTGAATATCTACGCTGATTTCTGGAACTATGTGCGCTTCTTCGCAAGCGTCAAGCGCGTTATCAACGGCCTCCTTGACTGTCGTGAGAAGAGCTTTACGGGGGCTGTCGAAGCCCAGTAGATGCCGGTTCTTTAGAAAGAACTCGGAAACCGAGATTTCACGTTGCTGCCGCGCCATGCTTTCGGCGGTCCCGGGAGTTATAGTCTTCTTAGACATGCCGGGAAACGTAGCAGCAAACCTGCGCATTTCAAGCAAGGATTGTCGGCAGGTTCAATTGTCCTGTTTTTCGCCCGAAACAACTGTGGTATGGCCGATGAGCAAACGCCCTTTTGAGTCAATTGAAACGTCGCGCGATGTGGGTGCCACAATTTTCATGCGCTTGCCGCTCTCTATGTTGCAGATGCCCATCCGCACCTCATACTTTCCGTTCTGCAGGCCTGCCGGAACAATAAGAGTGTTCACTAATCCGGATTCTTCAGCAGATACCGCCTGATGCAACGTGATTCCAGATGAGCCGGCCTGTTTATTGTTAGCGTCAATAAAATGCAGGAAGACCTGATATTTATCAACGTCATAGAGCATAGGAACATTCATCCTCATGAAACACAGAAATTCGTTCGTGCCCGTCCTGATGGTTGCCGGAAAACTCACATCATCCAATTCAATTGTCCGGTTGAAGACGACACCGCCGAACTTATCTCGGTTCGAAGGAAGACCTGTTTCCTGTTTGTAGCGTCCCAGCCATTCCGGCATTGACGCATTGTTGGTATAGGTTCTGAGATCGCCTATAATGGCCTTTGCGTCGGGCTGAATCCGCCATATGCCAAGCGCACATGAACCGGCAACGCAACGGACCTCTACACGAATCTGATAGGGAGCAAACGGTTTCTCCAAATACGCTGTCACCAAGCCGCTGCCGGTCACTGGAATAGTATCGGCAGGATCGGCCCTCAGCGCAGGAAGCTCCCTGTCGAACATATCCTTAAACAAAACTTTTATCCTTGTGTCGGGGGCCAGCGGCACAGCGCCTAATTCCAACCGATATACACCTGCCGGCAACGCATCCTCAAGGATCAGGCACGACTCTCCATGAGGCAGCTCGAGCAACGCAAGACTGCCTCCAAAGTAACGAGCGTCGGCAATGAGCGACGATATCTTGTCAATCTGATATTCCGAAACCTGTTTGCGGACCGATGGATCATCTGCCTTCCCGCTGAAGAGAAGAAAATTGTCCTCCTCGCGTTTGCTCCCCAGAACGGTCACCCACGCATCGCCATGGCGCGCAGTAACGGTAATGGGTACAATGTACACGTCTGAAGAGGCTTCTCCGCGCATGTCAACCCGCTTGCAACATGACGCCACCAGCTTGACTACGTCATAAGAATCCGGAGCTATTCCCATTTCCCTGCTTTGATTTCCAGATTGCACAGTGATTTCCGCGGGTGAGAAGCCAGAACGAATGCCAAGCTTCAATTCGACTGGCCCGCTATAGAAAATCAATTTCTTATCCACAGCCGTATTGCCTTGCACCTTGAACATGCGATCGCTGCGCGGCAAAACGGGGCCGTTCATGAAAATCCATTCATGATTTAAAGGATAAGGAATGCAGGGAACGGGCGGCACTTCCAGAGCATTCCAGATATAGCCGTATGGAACAGCCACATCTTTCGCCCGATTGCGAAAAATCGAAACATTCTCCGGTTCCAGAATCAATCTTCTTACGACATCATTGCGCATTCCTGATTTGCCACTCGAATACACAAGCGAATTGCACATATCATCGGCAATGTTCTTTATGTCCTCGCGTTTCCAGAAGTAGTTATCCTTTACTGTCTGATGGCCGAGCTCGGCCAACATTGCCACGGCCATCAGCACGACGCCCAGTCGAGTTTTGTTTTTCGGCGAATCAAGAAAATATCCGACCGCAAACGCAGCCGAAAGAGCCAGCGGCAACTGAAGAGATGAAAAGTGGAACGGCTGAACGGATGGCTTCATCGCCAGAGAAATAACCATGGCCACAAATGGAAACGAGAAAAATGCCAGCTTCAGAAGAAGCGCTCCATCGTCCACCACATCAAATCGCCTTCGCCAAACCTGCCGGATGCAAAGATTCAAGCCGATACCCGCGAGAACAACAGTTCCGAATCCCAATGAACTGAAAACGAGAGGAGTATTTTCACGGAACCCTGCGACTATGCGATGGATCAAAGGTTGCGCCAGGATTTTCGGGTCGGCGCCGTAGGTACTGAGGAAAACAAAATTTGCCATCAACTCCCGCCAGGTTCTGACAGGATGGACCAGATATATGGGATTGGCTATGACGACCGTTATAGCGAACGCCACGGAGAGAACAATGGCGATGCCAGTAAGCCTCAGCCATTTACGCCCTAAAATACCATCGCGCAAAAAGAAAAATGCGAACGGAACCCACGCAACGAAGAGCCCTTGATACTTGCTGGCGAACGCGAATGCAACGGCGAACCCCACGAAGGGAAGCAGAAGCAGAAACCGCGCCCGTCGGGCCAGACATGCCATGAACAAAAACACCAGCGCAGTGAACATGTCCACGCCGATATCGCCTGTGGCCGTATGACTGACCGTGACAGACAAAGGCGCAATTGCCATGATGGATGACGCAAGCAGCGCTTCCCTGCGCCGCATTCCGAGCATAAGCGCCAAAAGATAAGCGGCCAGAACGACAAACATGCCGTACACCACTCTTAGCATCCTTGCCCAATAATAAATATCTATGCCTTCCAGAGAACCCGGCACATGGAATTCCGGAACAAGGTGATGCCTGACAGTGAGCAACACTGGCCGGATCAAACGGATAAATCCTTCATCAATGCGGTTAAGCCCAAAGGGATAGCCGTCGTAGAAAAGGTCGCCTCCAAAATGAGCTGTGTAATTGCCGCTGAGATAGAAGCTCAGTTGCCGCATTTGTTTAGCGACATCAGGATGATAATCTTCTTCTGCGCTTAGTCCGCGAAACAGTCCGGCTGTCCGCAAGTTCAGCGCTACGGCGAAAACAAGCACGGGGACAAGCCATCGCTTGAGAAACAAGCATATACCCTTCAGAGTCATTGACGCAGCAATTCCATCATGTTTTCCACGCGAATAATCCGACTGGACTTTAGTGCATTACATAACTCATGGCAAGCGAAGTGAGTCAATGCTCTTGTTGGAGACAGATGAACAATATTGAGGCTTTACCTTCATCACATGCGGCAACTGGGAATTTCTTGTCCGTGTGTCGGGATTCAACATCACTCACTCTGCGTCATTACATTCCTAGGCCAAAGACCGGATGCCGTTGAGCAGCCAAGTTGACAAGATGACTGCCCATTGCGCCGTAACAATAGCCGGCTTTCTTCGCCGATAAAGCCACACTGTCTTCGGATGTGATATCCGCGTTGGGATTCACATCGAGAACATAAAAAAGTCCATATCGTTGCCGAATATCTATGCGGGCATAGTCGCGGCAGCCGAGAAGTCTATAGGCGTCGCGGGCAGTCCTTTCAAGAAGCTTGACGCAATCATCGCTGAGAGACGGCGATATCGTTGTCCTCAGTTTCTTCTGGCACGCAGCAGAGGAATTAAATTTGGTCTCGTACATGTACAGTCTGTCGCGCATGTTGGAGCAAGTCGAGAAATCCACTTCTGTTAATGGCAGCATTTCCACTTGTCTGTTTCCCCACAGCGTCACATGGAACTCCCTGCCGTCAATGAAATCCTCGACCAGTGCGGGCTGGTGATGTTTCTTCAGTACATGCGCCACTTGTTTCCGAAGGTCTTCCGTGGATAAAACAACAGAATCGGAGGTCATTCCTGCGCTGCAATGCTCATTGGCCGCCTTGACGATAGCTGGAAAACAGTCCCATGTCTTCGCACTTTCCACGGATTCAAAAATGCGCCATTTCGGGCTTGGAATGCCAGCTTTATCAAGGAGGCGCTTCACTCTTCGCTTGTTCTCGCTAAGGCTTATAACATCAGCTGTCGAGCCAGTGCAGGTAAACTCCAGTTCCTCCAGTGCCTCCGCCGCCAGCGCCTCGCTATGCGGAATGCCTGGAATGCTCTCGCACCAATTGAAAAGGATACATTCCTCGGGATCGAACTGTTCCAGCGGTTTTTCAATATCGAAATCCAGAACCGGAGCAAGTGTTACCGGATGTCCCTGCCTGCTCATTGCGAAGGCAAGGCGTTTCGTTTCCCTGACCACAATTTTCGCGTCAATTTCGGGCCACGCCGGATCAAGGTTGTACAGCATGACAACCGGCAAATTACTTTGGACTCGCCTCATTAACTTCTCCCACTCCCGCACAGACAACATTCTGTTTATTGCATTACTGGCACTGGCGCAAGACGTTTCGACTTAAAATATCTTGCCTCAGTTTCAGAGGGGTCTTCTTTTTGTAGTCGAATCGGCTATGTTACGGCCACGCATTAATAGAGGGATTGCATAAAATAGTGATAATAAAACAGTGCGAACTTGCATCCATGATGAGGAGTGTGGCATCATAAACAGCTCGTGAATATAGCAAGACTATGAAGAACCAGAAAAGCAATCCTGTGGCGAACGATCCCCAGAGACTGATCAATGCGCTCCTGCAGATCAGCTACCTCGTGGGTTCGGTGATGCGCCTTGACGACATTCTTGACCGCATTGTCCACATCTCAGCCGATCTTATGGATGTGCCGGCTTGCTCGATCTACCTGCTCCAGGAAGACAAAAGCCTGCTTCTGGTCAGCAACATAGGGTTCGAGCCGGAACTCAAAGGACAAACGATTTTCCCCTGGGGCGAAGGCATTCCCGGATGGGTGGCTCGCGATGGCGAGATGGTGGCGCTTTCGGACGCCACAGCCGATCCCCGCTACAAGATCCTGCCATCCAAGATGGCACTCGCCTACCGCGCGTGTCTTTGCGCTCCACTGCGTATCCAAGAGGAAATCATCGGGATCATGGCCGTGCAGAAGACGGAAGTCTATACGTTCAGCCAGGAAGAATGCAAGGTTTTCGAGACAATCTGCAAGCAGGTGGCAATCGTCATAGAAAAGGCGCGAATGTACGACGAAAAGATCAAAGCCGAGCAATTGGCTGCCGTTGCCGTTTCTCTCTCGGAGGTCGCTCATTACATCAAAAACGTGCTTTTCACTACACAGATAGGTGAACGGCTGATCAACGATGGATTGGTTGAGGGCAATGATCTCCAGAAGGTCCGCGATGGCTGGAAGTCTCTCCAGGAAGCCAACGGCAAAATCAGGAAGCTGGTAGAAAGCATTCTGAACTACTGTCGGAAGACCAAGCTTGTCTTCAAACCCGTCGATCTAAATCAGATGCTTGGCGACATAGTTAAAGGCATTCAAAATGAAGCCGAGAAGCGCCGGGTCCAGATTATCACCGACTTGGATCCGAGCCTGACACAAGTCAAACTCGATCAAGATTCCTTATACGATGCTCTGTTAAATCTCGCGACCAACGGAATAGACGCCGTCCCGGAGGATCGTGCTGGCAGGCTGTTGATCCGCACCGAACGGATTCACGGGCAAAATAACTTCAAGATCGAAGTGATTGACAATGGCGTGGGAATTCCGGAAGACATCAAGATGAAAATCTGCAATCTCTTTTTCTCTACAAAGGGCAAACAAGGAACAGGCATCGGACTCGCTGCGACAAAGAAAGTTGTTGAAGATCACGACGGCACACTTGAATTCGAGTCAACAGTCGGGCTTGGCAGCCGGTTCACAGTGTTTCTGCCAATATGGCGTTCTGACGAGGATTAACAAGTGTCTGCGTATTCTTGCAAAAAAAGAACCTGTCAGTCAGATTGGCGAACCTCTGAACCGGTTTTACGATTGCGTATTAACGCATCGTGTGTATCGCTTAAGAGCGCCGTTCGATCACGCGAAACCAACTGACAGGTTTCAAATTATAAATAAGCATGATTTATGCCAGTAAGCAATAGAAGGTTGTTGTCTATGGAAAAAACTTGCAAATAGGATGTTTGCCCCTGAAAAAGAGCTGTTCGCTCTAAAAACAGCATCTGAAAACATGGACGACGGTATGTATTTCTTCTCAAACGTGTGAAGGTGATTTTACCTGTTAATCAATCGTGCGAAACAACGTGTTGAGTTATTTCTCGCGAAATGCGACACTGCGAAACCGAATATGACAGATACAGACAACGAACCGATCAGCCAGGAAAAGCTTGACGCGGAAGTTTCCGAATCTTCGGCAGCTGCCGAACAAGACTTGGTGCTTGAACTCAATTTCGTGCCTGAGTGGGCACGCAAACCACCTGCCGAAAAATATGGCGACTCTTCCGCCAATTATCGCCCGGAACGCGAACATCACGGGAAACGATCCGACCGTGAGCACGGTCGCCCAAGTCGAGACTCATACCAGGGAAATCGCGGAAAGCCGAAAGATCGCAGGAATCAAGGACACGAAGAGCGGCAGGAGCGTACTTACGATGATCGGCGAAGATCCCGTCAACAGGAGGAACAATACCAGCGTCTCCCCATCATGATTCGCTTCATTCCTGAACGCCGCCAGTTGTCCTCTCTCATTCGGCAGATCAGGACTTCAATGAAATCATATGAAGTTATGCAGTTGGCGTCGCTGCTTGTCTCGAATCCTCAGTTCTGCATCGCCAAGATTGAGCCGGAGAATCGAGACTCCAACGTCCAACTGTATCAATGCAAGACATGTGGAATGGTAGCCAGCGACAAGGCCATCCTCGCCGCGCACATCGCGAAGGGCCACATGTCTGACTACTTCGAGAAGACAGAAATCGTATCTGAACCTCCTGCCGGCCAATTCAACTGCGTGGCACGATGCGGACTGACAGGCATTCTGCTTGGCCCGCCCAATCATCACAGCTATGCCGACAAGATGAAGGAGGTGTACAGCACCAGATTTCCAGCGATGTCTTTGGATGAATATCGGAGCAGGATTGAAACGCTGCACGATCCTCAACTCGTGGAGCAGTGGAAGGAAAACTACAGAAAACAGACAATATACCGCCTCAAAGGTGAGCCTGCCGACACGGCTAAATCCATGAGGTGGAGCGAGGCCGAAGCCTATGTCCTTTCACAAGTAGCGCCTGCTCTCATTATCGAAACGCGTCGTGCCCTTTCTCAAGTTAATATCGCGCTGCAAACTGAAGACCGGAGGCTCTCGAGAGCCGTGAACGATGCGTGGCAGAAAGAGAGGCGTTTTCCACTTTCTTTATCCCTGACGCTTCGAGGTGCTTTCCATCACATGTCTCTGGATCTGTTCAAGGCCGGGCGAGGAATTCATTTCGTAACGGCCATCCACCCTGTTCCTCTTGATCCAGAACATACTGTGGATAACATCCGCGATGTGCTTCTCTATCTGCGGGAACATCCAGGATGCACCCGCATGGCGCTCGTCGCCGCATTGTGCCCAAATCTTCCACCCGATTCCCAGGAGACATCCAAGGTCCTGTCGCCGCTGAGCTGGCTGATCGAGAAAGGACACATCATTGAGTTTTACAACTCCACGTTGTCCGTACCCCTCAGAGCCAGCGCCGGCAAATCCGGCCATAAACCTGACGCAAAATAGATATGCGAAACTACTTGTCCCAGTCGAATCTACGACAGGCAGTATTTTGGGGATTTATCCTTGTGTTGATGTCCATGCCAAGGATTATCGTGTGCGGGATGGCTCCAGTCTTCTACGGATCCGCCGCTTTTCTCAGCATGACTCTGATTTCGGGAGCCGCGACTGCGTGGGGCGCGCACGCCGGTATGTGCGGAGTGTTTCCCGGGCGCAGGCGCACGCTCACCGGCATGGCACTGGCAGCGCTTCTCTCTCTCATGATGCTGCCAATTTACATCGTATGGATAGATCCCCTGCTCCTGCCTGCCATCAAAACAACGGGCGACGCCAACATGCTCGCAATGCGCTATCCAACAACCGTCTCGGCACAGCTTGCGCTTTTCATGTGGTCGGCAAGCTTTGAAGTGATGCTGTTTCAAGGTGGCGTTATGTCGGTTGTCTCCCGCATAACGGGACGGCAGTGGATCGCAGTGCTGGCAGCGGTTGGAGTCAGGACTTTTGTCACATCGGAACAACTCTCGCCGCTCCACCTCGTTCATGCCAGTACATTTCTATTGTCCTCTTCGGCCCTGATTACAACTGTATCCTGTATGCTGTTCGCAAGGTTCGGCCTGCCCGCCTCAATGACATTCTCATCTGGTATTTGCCTTCACATCCTGTTTCAGTAGGCGCAACCTGACGCGCACCCATAAGGACTTTCGAAGCGGCGCCTCGTCATATCCCTTATTGCGAATATCAACAGAAAAGCACCACACTCGTCGCAGCATGTGAATATCTAAAACACAAAAGGAGGAAAAGAAGATGTACGTCATTAGCGGGGCGACCGGACACATCGGAGGCAGGATTTCCGAGATTCTACTTGGAAAAGGAAAGGACGTGCGCGTGATCGGCCGTGCACCTGAGAGACTAAGGGTTCTCGTTAACAAAGGCGCCACACCTTGTGTCGGCTCCCTGGACAACACTACATTTCTTGGCGAGGCATTTGCCGGTGCCGACGCCGTGTTCACGATGATTCCGCCCAACATGCAGGCGGAAGATTTCGGTGCGTTTCAGAAACATGTCAGCGAAGCGATCGTCAAGGCCCTGAAATCAGCCCATGTCAAACACGTAGTCAATCTGAGCAGCCTCGGCGCCAATCTTGGACACGGAAATGGCCCGATCGCCGGTCTACACGATCATGAGGAACGTCTGGCCAAAACCAAAGTCAAGACGGTCATTAATCTTCGACCTGGTTTTTTCATGGAGAACCTGTTGCAGAATCTACCTCTCATCAAGGCGCAAGGCATAAACGGAATGCCTCTTAGAGGTGATATGCCGATACCGATGATTGCGACACGTGACATCGCCGAGGCTGTCGTCGAAGGACTGCTGGCGCCAAATCCCGCTGGAAATATCGTGCGCGAATTGCTGGGGCAGAGAGACATTTCCATGAACGAGGCTACGCAAATATTGGGCAACGCCATGGGCAAGCCGGATCTCAAATATGTGCAATTTCCCTACGACTCGGCTAGGGAAGCCATGATCAAAATGGGGTTGTCGGTTTCCATATCAGACCTTTTCATCGATATGTACAGGGCTTTCAATGACGGGAAGATCATGCGCGGTTTTGTTCGCACAGCGGAGAACACAACCGCAACATCTTTCGAGCAGTTCGTGCAGCAAGTCGCGCTTCCTTGCTGACGCAGTGTCCGTTTTCGGATCCTATGTCCAGACAATGATGAATAGAAGTACGGAGGTGAATTATGAAAGCAATCAAAATTACAGGTTACGGCGACGCGAGTGTTCTTAAATTGAGCGAGACGGAGCCTGATCCCAAACCAGGTGACGGACAGGCGCTTGTCGAAATTCATGCGGCAGGGCTGAACTTTGTGGACATTTATCAGAGGAAAGGAATCTATCCAAACGACCTTCCATACATTCCCGGATTGGAGGCGTCAGGCATAGTCAGGGAACTCGGCAAGGGTGCGAGAGGAATAAAGATTGGCGATTGTGTGGCCTATACCGGACAAATTGGCAGTTACAGCGAATATGTGGCGATCGACGCTGGAAAACTGATACCGCTTCCGAAAAAGCTTTCCTTCGAGGATGGCGCGGCGTTTCCGCTGCAAGGAATGACAGCCCATTACCTTCTCCACGAATATCGCAAGTTAAGAAAGAAGGATGTGGTATTGATCCACGCGGCGGCCGGCGGAGTGGGATTGCTTCTGGTGCAATGGGCGAAGCATCTTGGCGCCACGGTTATAGGCACATGTTCAACGCAAGAAAAAGCACAGGCTGTGATGAACGCCGGGGCGGATCATGTAATTCTCTACACCACTCAGGATTTCGTGGAAGAGACCAAGCGCATCACAAACGGGCGGGGAGCCCAACTCATCCTTGACGGCGTGGGAAAAACCACTTTCAAACGAAACCTTGAAGCTGCCGCAATGCAAGGTCATATCGTCATCTTCGGAGCGTCGAGCGGCCCCGCCGATCCCATTTCCCCGAACGTTCTTATGCCGAAAGCTCTTAGCGTGTCAGGAGGAACACTGTTTTATTTCGCGGCGTCCCACAAGGACATAGTCCGGCGATCTCAGGAGGTCCTGAAAGGTATCACAAAACGCTGGTTGAAATTGCGGATAGATCGTGTCCTGCCCCTGGCCTCAGCCGATGAGGCGCATCGCATTCTCGAAAGCCGCAGCACCATAGGCAAAGTGATCCTTAAAGTTGCGGATTGATTGGACGGGGAGCCGTATTTAACTTCCTGCTTCGATTTCGACTTCCGGACCGGAATGTGACGCGCAAAGAACTCATAAACGTTCTATTCGCAAATCTGCTGATAGTCGCCTTGGTACTGTTTTGCCACTCGAATATCGGAATTCGTCTGGCACAATGTCACAGGACTGAAGGTTCACGCCAACGATAGCAAACTGGCATTGGGAATCTGCGAACTGCTCGGAAACAGGGAACATGGCAAGTGGATGAGGCTGAATGGCCGTAGGGCCGCCGAGACGGCATTTTCTTGGGATACAATCGCCAAACAAACAAAGTCGGTATACCATGCTATATAAGAACAACGCGTGACTCGTGCCGTTCGATTGTCACGTTTGGACAAATGATGCAACAAAACAACGGCTATGGAGCCAGCATGAAGAAAACAACGGGTGATTATGGCGATCTGCCAGACATTTGCGGGGACGAACAACAACTCAAAAAAGCCATGCGCAATTCCGGGTCTATTTTCAAAAAGGAGAGCGGAATAGACTTCACTCGCGCCAACAGCGGGTTTTCCATTGCCCTGCACATGCATCAACCGCTCATTCCGGCCGGCGGCCAGGACCTGCGCACAGCAGCCATTATCAGTAATCTTCAATACATGATGGAACATCAGGGCGAAGGAGATAACCACAATGCTTCAGTCTTTCACTGGTGCTACAAGCGCATGGGCGAATTCATTCCCCAACTCGTTGACAGTGGCGCAAATCCACGTGTGATGTTCGATTATTCCGGATGCATTCTCTATGGACTGAAGAAGATGGGATTGAACGATGTATTCGACAATTTAAAGAGGATCACGTGCGAGCCTGCTTACCGTCGCTGCATAGAGTGGCTTGGCTGCACATGGGGACACGCCGTTGCACCCTCGACCCCGATCCAGGATTTCCGGCTGCATGTGCGCGCATGGCAGCATTACTTCGCGTCACTTTTCGGATACGAAGCCCTCAGCCGGGTGAAAGGGTTCTCGCCCACCGAGATGGCCTTGCCGAACCATCCCGACGTGGCATATGAGTTTGTCAAAACATTGAAAGATTGCGGTTTCTCGTGGGTTCTGGTGCAGGAACACACGATCGAGGAAGTAAGCGATGGCGGATCGATCCGTCAACCACATATTCCACATCGCCTAGTCGCCAGGAATTCCAAAGGCGAGGAAACATCCATTGTCGCAATCATCAAGACGCAAGGCAGCGACACGAAGCTGGTGGCGCAGATGCAGCCGTATTACGAAGCGAAAGGTTTATCCCGCAAGAAGCTCGGCACAAAAGATATCCCACCTCTGGTCACGCAGATCAGCGATGGCGAGAATGGCGGAGTGATGATGAACGAGTTCCCGGCAAAATACCTGTCGGTCATGGCTGAAGCATCCGGCTCCGCCACACCGGCCATGAACGTAACCGAATACCTGGAATACCTTGCCGATATGGGAATACGTGAATGCGATTTCCCGGAAGCCCAGCCAAGCATGCAGAAACGTATTTGGGACCGGCTCGGGCACGCCAAGAACCACGACAAAATGGAGGAAGTGATAACGTTGTTAAAACAAGAAGACCACCGTTTTCACATGGAAGGCGGAAGCTGGACAAACAACATGTCCTGGGTCAAAGGATACGATAATGTTCTGCAACCCATGGAGCAAGTCAGCGCCCTGTTCGCCCAAAAGATTCTGGATGCTGGAATATCCCCATCTGAGTCCAGATACAAGAACGCGTTGTTCTATCTCCTGATGACGCAGACCAGCTGCTACCGGTACTGGGGACAAGGGCTGTGGACGGAATACGCTCGCGAGTTGTGCCGCAGGGCCACCGAAATACTCACCCATGATTTTTGATTTCTGCGCTGCAAACAAATATAGCGTACATCCAGGTTGGATCATCTGTGGCTACTGGACTGTTTCCAGCCTGTCTCAGTATGTGGCCGCCCTCTGACGCTTCTAAGATTTGTCGCATCGTCATTTAAGGCTAACCGCTATTGCAACATTTGATCTCAAAAGGTAATGTTCGGGTAAGACTAATGGCGTTGCAATTGCCAGCAAGCCAGGAAACAGAACAAGGAGAACCTGCGATGAAAGAATTGTATCAGAGCGCGGATTGGAAAAAGGAAAAGCATGTGCCGGTGATCGAGATTCAGGGAAAGCCCGCAAAGGATCAATCCGTGCGGATCCTGGTCACAGTTGGCAAGGAGATCGCGCATCCCAACACGACAGAGCATCACATCGAATGGATCGAATTATACTTTCACCCGACTGGCGAGAAATTCCCTTATCTTCTGGGTAGGGCGACGTTCGCGAGCCATGCGGCCTCAGTGAATGGTCCCAATACCAGCACAATATTCTCAGAACCAGAGGCCACCTTCAAGTTGAAGACCGGCAAAAGTGGAACTGTTCACGCTGCCTCCTATTGCAACATTCACGGGCTCTGGGAGAATTCAGCCGAATTGATTCTCTCCTGATGTCGTGGCGCCGAAACGCAGATAAACCTGTTGCAGACGGTATTTCGCGTATGGACACGTGAGAATCTCCATCGAGGTCTGCGCCAATTTCAGGGGCTTGTCAGTCTCGAATTGAACAATTCTTGATAACTGCAGCGGCGTTTCGCTTCAGCCGTTCCAGCCCCGTTCTGAAAACCGCAGTGTGCTCGAAACGCCTCAAGAACTCATCTTGCGTCATTTCAAAACAAGCATCCGCATCTGGCATGTCAACTCCAACGAGGTCTGGTATTAGATGTCCATCGTCATCGTCAGGATTCCACGGGCAGATCGCTGTGCAGACATCGCAGCCAAAAATGGATTTCCCGATGGAACTGGTATCGTTAACGGTAAATTCGCCCTTGTGTTCGATCGTCAGGTACGAGGCGCATTTCCAAGCGTCGATGAGCCCGTCTAAGCGCAATGCAGTGTTCGGACAGGCATCAATGCAATCACGACACTTTCCACACTGGTTGGGTACGGGTGTCGAAGGTGTCAATATCGCATCAACAAGAAGTTCGCCGAGAAAAATACAGCACCCATGGTCACGATTCACAATCTGGCCCTGCCTGCCGCGCCAGCCTATCCCCGCCCTCACTGCCCATTCCCGTTCCAATAGCGGCGCGCTGTCAACACACACGCGGGCAACCGAGATCGGTACCTTCTGCCGGATGAACTCCGCGAGTTCGTGCAGTTTCGTCCGGATCACATGGTGGTAGTCCTTTGACCCAACAAATGAAGAAAAACCGCGACCAGGCACCTTGTTGACAGAATATCTGGCTGCGACCACAATCACTGACTTCGCACCCTGGGCCAGTACGCGAGGATCGGATCTAAGGACTTTGTTTTCCCTCAGGTAATCCATTCCAGCAGAGCCCCCGGATTTGAGCCATTCTTCAAAAACGCCAAAGCTCTCCGATCGTGCCAGGGAGGCAAAACCGACAGCAGCGAATCCAAGGAGCGTAGCTTTGCTGGCGATGTGCTGCTCGAGGCTCATAGGATGGACATGGGCGTCATGCCGCGCCCAAATAGCGACATGATTCCGTTCGCAACTTCTTCAACGCTCAGATCTGTCGTGTCAATATGATGAGGGATTCTCTCGTACAGCTTTTTGCGCGCTTCCAGAAGGCGTATGATCTTATCCATCTTGCCTTCGCCAGCTAGGAGCGGTCTTCCAGTATCGCTTGCAGTGCGTTTCAGTATGACCTCCGCTGACGCCAGAAGACATACAACCAAGCCGGTTCGTTCGAAATCGGCTATATTATCAGGATTCAGCACTATTCCGCCACCGGCGGCGATGACTTGTCCTGACAATTCGGAAAGCTCCCGAACTAGAGCTCTTTCAAGCGATCTAAACTTTGGTTCGCCATCTTCACTGAATATTACGGGGATCGTTTTGCCAGTGCGCCGCTGAATTACATCGTCCATATCAATGAACTTGAACCCGCTTCGCGCAGCAACCAGTCCGCCCACGCTGGTCTTTCCTGTCCCCATGAATCCGACAAGAACAATATTCGAGAATTTTGCCATGTTTCAATCTCCGCATGGAACTTAGCGCATAATGAATATCATCCATCAACGAAAGGAGCAGACGAAAACCGATTTAAGCGCCATTCCGGCTACGGAAATCATCACAGTTTCCATGAAGCGCGACTGGGCTTGACCTTAGTTTTCCAAGCTAAACATCGCGCGGTGATTAGAGATGCTTCCAGTATGCTTGAAAGCCCTCCGCCCTCCACCGCGCACATAGCGCGTAGCAGGCATCGTCACTCAGACAACGCCTCATGTTGCCGCCATAAGCGGAGAAACCGGATCTAGCCAGGCTTATTATTGCAATAGGAGCGCCTTGACACGGAAGTATTGTGGCACACCGGGGCTGGTATTCGTGTATGAAAGAGGAATGTTGTTGCCCAGTATGCTCGTGTAGCCAGGAACCGGTTGCCAGTTGCCGTTGATCAAATTGGTCAGGGTGTCGAGTTCATAGTATCTCGCGGCATCTCCCTGGTATCCTGCGCCTGTCGCTGTCACAGTCGGACATGTGATCACTATGTTAGTGCGCGATCCCGTAATCCCCAGTATCAGGGAATTGCTGGCGTTTGTCGGATTTAGACCAGCAAAGTAATCCTCCGCCACCGTCATCCCATTCGCGGCCACGCTGTTTAGGATACCGGTTATGGTGCCAGCTGTGGCTCCCGGATAGTATTGCTGAACCCAAGTCAATGGAGGAAGGTTGTTGGTTCCGCTAACTACGCTTGCGCTCACGTCATAACAGATGAGCGTTGATGGGCTATTGAGCGTCTCAATGTTGTTGCGGACATAAAGTTTTCCATTTGACAGCGTGGGCGTTATCCAAGTGTCGCCCGTCAGGATTCCGTTGGTACGATATACTTCCTGATAACCGGTCGAAACCGCATTCGCCACAACGAGGTTACCGTTCGAACCGGACGTGCTATCCCCAGCGGCCATGATCACGAGTTGATTTCCCGCACGGATGACGGACGAGTATTCCCCAAACTCGGCCCTGTTCGCGCTCCACTGTGTGCTACCGGTTGCGAAATTCACACATTGGATACCACCGCCAAGATCGAATGTGAAGTTGGTTGAATCATAAGTCGCGCAGGAAGGCCCATAGATATACCCATTATAGAACACGCTACAGTTATCTCCACACGCCGAGTTCGTCTGCCATACCACACTGCTGAGCGTCCCGCTTCCAAGATTCACAAGCGATGCTGTTCCAGCGGTCTGTGCAACCCATAGCTGGTTGCTATAGATGACGGGATCTATTGACCCCGGATCATCCGGAGTTCCGCCCTGGAGAGGATAGTTCCAAAGAACAGAACCAGTCAGCGGATTGACTCCGAAGCATGCGGCATATGAGTTAATAACAACCGTTCTTTGCGATCCAATAGTGATGGCATAGGGAGAGCCGAATCCCGCTGTGCCGGAACTGGTCCACTGGGAAACGCCTGTGAGTTTATTGAATGCCATTCCATTGCCGCCTGCATCCACGATCACATTATTGCCTTCCACCAGGGGTGAGCCGCAGAATCCATACGTAGGCTCAGTGGCTGTGCCGATATTAACGCTCCAATTTGTATTTCCAGAAGCGGTGTCAAAGCAATTTAGAATCCCGGCGGTGCTGAAAGTGTACACATTGGTTCCATCGACTGCCGGCGTGCACGCTGTACCGTAGAAACCACTCGAAAAGTAACCGGTCCCAGGGTAGGATGCCTTCCACAACGGAGCTGGATTGGTGCCAGTTGACGATGCGCTAAAGCAATAAACAAAATTCGAACCATTCAACCAACCCATCGTGTAAGCCCGCCCTTGGCTCACCACCACCTCCGAATAGCCCTGCCCGATGGTTGCGCGCCAAAGTTCCTTGGGCGGCCAATTCGCTATTGTCTCGGTTGTGCTTCCATCCTTGTTCGGCCCGCGATAGCACGGCCAATCCACTCCAGCACTCACAGTGCCAGTTGAACCGAAGAATGCGCTTATCGTATGACCCGCCGTAACGTTGATGAAAGCATAGGAATTCGTCACACCCACGGAACTTCCATCCACCACAACATTGGTTATGCCGTAGCCGGAATTCGCCGTGATCGTAAACGTCTGGTTATTACCAGACCCCACGCTCACACTGCCGGACGGAGCTATTGATCCGTTCGCCCCTGCACTCGCGTTGATCGTGAAGTTCGTTATGGCGCCGGATTGCACGCTGCCATACACGCTGAAGCCGGCGTTCGATGCCACCGTCATGTAAGCCGCCCATATCCAGTTCGAGGAACGAGACACCTGCTCGACCCTGACTTCATCAATGATAGCATCCATAAACAGGCTGACCGGACCAGTGTCGCCATTGCCGTTATATGCGCCAATGCCGGTTGTGTACGGATCGCCCTCGATGTTAGCCGTTACGGTGTGCCCGGCATTGAGAGGTACGCCATTCCAGAAATTCTGCAGAACGCTGCCATTGTAAGTGAAGGCTACGTAGTACCACTGCCCTGTTACTGGCGATGCAGGGATCAGATCGTCATTGCTGGCAGTCCAACCGGTCGTTCCACCATCGGTCTTGAGCATGTCTCGCATGTAAGGACTGGGCGAGCCTTCGTCTCCAAATCCCAGTTCCCTGTTCTGCGCTTTTCGCATGATCACCTGCTCATGACCGCTGCCGGGAAGTGTGTTGAAGTTAACCCATCCTGAGTAAGTCGCCATATTTGTGACAAAGGACAATGTGCTGGAATTAGGGAAAGTCACATGGCCACCGCCTGTGACATACTGGGCGCTGCCAATAACGCCAGCTACGCTGCTTATGGAACCGGTCGTAGTGTCAGCGGCGCCATTGTTTGCATTTGCAGTGGAATCCAGCGTATTGGACTGACTCATGTGCCATACAGCATTGAAAGAGGTGGGGTCCCATGTGGAGCCGTCGGCTGTATAGCTGGCAGGCGTGGACGCCGCACTGGCGTTGCCCCAGTACGCCCATATAAAGCTGCCACTGGAAAGCTGCGGAACCTGAACCCACACAAAAGAACTTCCGTTCGTAGCCCATTGATCAAACTCATAATTCAACTCGGTCAAGCCGTCAGATGTCGAGAAGCGCAGATCGTTGCCGTTCACTGACGAGAACTGACCGTACGAGAAACCGGGCAGATTGGTGCTCAACATCACAAGCGCAGGAAAATTCGTCAGTGTTTCAGACGCGGTGTAGCCAGGAAAAGTCACTTGCATCCTGTATGTCCATCCGCTGGAATCAAAGGCCGAGGCGTTCTCGAACGGTACCAAGCCCATGCCCAAAACCGCAAAACTCAACAGGACACCAAGAAAGCCATGAACGGGTTTGCGTAAAATGTTGC
>CAZASC010000017.1:0-48887 GCA_964487695.1 uncultured Victivallales bacterium | reverse complement strand
TCGAAGAAGAGAAAGACATGCCGCACACGCTCATCGTCTTTGAGTCTCCGTTCCGGGTCGCAGCATCGCTGGCGGCGGCCCTTGAAGCGCTGGGCGACCGCCAGGCAGCGGTGTGCATCGAGCTGACCAAGAAATTCGAGCGGGTTTCGCGCGGCTTCCTGAGTGACCTCAAAGCAGAGTTTGCGGACAAGAAGATCAAAGGTGAAGTGACCATCGTAATCGCAGGCAACAATCCAAAATTCTGCCGGGAAACTTCCGCGCCGAAAACGCTGCCTTGATTTGCGATTGTTGTTCAATCACATGCATACACAGGTAGGAGCGGCTTTATGCCGCGATGATTTACCAATGAGCTTTGCCGTGGTGGTCGCGGCATAAAGCCGCTCCTACAAATCCTCTCATCTCTTCACAGCTTTGTTGTCTTGCTTTTCTTCCCCCGAATTTTTTTGCCCTGTAAGTCGTTTCAGATTGGATATAGCGTATACAATTAGAGAAAGCTGCAAGCGGCGCAGACGCGGCTACATCAGCGCCATTTGCCAACTGACACAGCGCTTGATTTACCGCCGGATTTCTTCATATTGCTTTCGTGGAGGTCATATAAAGATTCGCAAACAAACCGTTGTGCTTCTATATATTCTGATCGCGTGCGCCATTGCCGCAATCGCGGTGTCGCATGCGCGACGGCCTGCGGCGGCGCCCCGCGACATGCAGGAAGGCGGCAAGGCGATCATACGCGCTGAACTGCCAAAACTGATCGCGTCGGATTTCGGCAGGACTAAGCGCGGCAAGCTTCTCATTGCCGAAGTGCAATCGCTTCTCAAAGACGATCGCATAGTGTTCAGTTCAGCGCTCAAGGGAAAAAGAGGCCTCTCATGGTCTGAATGGTGGAGACCGAGAATAGTCTACATAAAGATCCTTAGAGTAAACCGCGAGAAATACCTTCATCAAATGCCGTCGCAACTGATCGAGGTCTTGTTTCACGAAGCGCTTCACTCGATCAAGGGCGGATTTCATGCGACGAGCATAGAAGAGGAGTGCGATGCCTTTGCCGCCGGCCTCTGCGCGGAAGCCGCATCGCAGGGGATTGAACCGCCTGATATATTGAGGATTGACGGCAAGCCTGTCGCGGAATTTGTCATGGCTTCGTATTCCGGAGCTCCACGCAAACCCGATTACCAGCCTGTGGGCGAATCCATCGAATGGCTGAGGAAGCGCACCGGTCTCGTGGAAGCGAAATGACGCAAACATTACGTCTGCGCCTGTCACGCCGTTTTACGGCAAGTATACGAATACAGCGCGTAGTAGTGGCACGGCATCGCATATTTCCAGGCGGCTGGATTGCGATTGATTGAATATTCTCCTTGTGTGCTCCATTTAGAAAGCGTCCAGCTTTACGGTTTTCTTCATGCCGAGGTTGCCCGGATGTGCATCCCCAATCCATGCAACAAACGTGTATGTGCCTGCTTTGGGCAATTCGCAGATGTAGCCTAAACCGTGTTTTAGCAGAGCTACAAAATGCGGTGGCACGATGGCTTTGCCATCTTCATTATAAATATAGAATTGTGCGCTTCCATCGAGAATCTGCGTCATATCCGTCTGCCACTTGCTCTTCCGATATGCTTCAATGTAGATGTTGACAAGAACAACCCCTGTTTGGGCATACTTCTTCACGTCATCCGGCTGCGGTGTGGCACGGAAGATATCCGCAGAAAAATAATAGGTGATTCCATCTGAGTTATCAGTCCATTCGGTGTGCAGCTCGTTTATTTGCTCGTCGCTCAGGCCCCAAGCTACATTTGGCGTTGAACTGTTAGTAGGTGAACGAACAGCGCGTGCATCAGGAGCTTCAGCGGTCAGTCCCACATCTACGGCTGGCGTCGAGATGTCAGTGGACGAAGGTGCCGGAATCACATTTGTGGCGGCACGCGCCAGACTGGCCTGATTGAGTCTCTCGGCATTGGCGGCATCCTTCTTGACCATCTGTTCCTTGTATGCGTCTTCTTTGCCTGAATCGTAACCGTATTGCTGCTGCACTCCCAACGGCAGTGATTTCAGCGGAATGGACGCGGCTGAGGTGCGACCATTTGACGAATAGGTAATGAGCAAGTCTTTTGGCGTTACGGACATCACAGTGACATTCGCGTACACAACGCCTTGGTTGTTTGTAAGCGATAAAGCGAAGCAATGAAAGGGAGCAAACGCGAGCAAGATCGTCAATATGACCTTGCGTAGATCATTGAAATATCTGCGACTTTTCATTCCAGACCTCCCCCCGAACCACTTTGCGTTCCTTGCTCGCGGAAGTTGCACAAGTTCACAACATCATATTGTCCAGCAGGACTTGATCACTATTGCCCATTCGTCTCTGGCTTTTCAAGCAATCATCGTGTTGGCAATCTATCCAAACCATCCAGCATATGCCAATTCAATGTTCATGCAATCGTACTGCTTCAGTTACGGGGTGGAAAGGCGAAGACGGAACCCGCCGTGAATACTCTTCGTCGTTTTATTGACACGGCGCGTGCAGCGCCCGCGGCCGCAAATCTGTCACTCTGCCATCCAGTAACTGAACGATTACTTACCGGATTAGAATTGCAGAAGACAGCGAATTGTATAGCATATTAAGAGGATGAGAGATCAATACGGCGCTCATCGTTCTGTGGTGCTTCTTGCAGGAACTCATTTAATCAATAAAGTTGGACATTATGCGCATTGCTTCACAATCAGGCATAGGTGTTTTGGAGACGGCGTGCTTCATTCTCTTGGTTTCAGGCGCTGTGTTTGGATGCAGAGCGATTTCTCCTGACGTTCCGAAGAAAAACATTGTGAACTCAACGATGGATGACGAAAAGAACACTTACGTGACGAAGCAGGCAGGTGCCATGCTGAATACGGCTGATGAGGCACTGGAACGTGTGCCGCCACAGTTACCTGAACCTGTGGAACGGAAACTCGCGCTTTTGATCCTCGATGGCGTGCTGCACGAAGACTTGGCCGCATCGCGCCCGCCTGTGCAGGAATTCCTTCACAAACGTATCAGTCGCGCAGTTGCGGACATGGAACACCGCCGGGTGGACGAAGGCGCACAAATATGGAAGCTCTACAATGATGGATTCGTGATTCGCACCGCAACAGTCACGATGGGGTTCGATCTCGTGCGCGGCGCTTACCTGGATGAAGGCCGCTTTGCCATTGAGGATGCCGTCATGCAACGGCTCGTGGACCAGTGCGATGTTCTTTTCATCAGCCATCAGCATCAGGATCATGCCGATCCCTGGGTGGCTCGACTTTTCCTCAAACAGGGCAAGCCTGTCATTGCGCCGCCTGATTTCTGGGAGAAAGAGGACATGTATGGCGCCATCGTTCACCCAGTTCGTGATCCGAATCATATCCAGACGATTGCGGTAAAAGGTGGAAAATGCCGCCTTGAAGTTGTGACTTATCCGGGCGACCATGGTTTGGCGAATATCGTCAATAACGTCTACCTTGTTTCCACGCCGGAGGATTTGTGTTTCTGTCACACAGGAGACCAGAACTGTGAAGCCAGCTTCGCATGGATAGACGAGGTGAAACACAACCACAAGGTGGACGTGTTAATGCCCAATTGCTGGACCATGGATATTGCCCGCATGATAAGTGGCTTCGATCCGCAACTGGTCATCACAGGACACGAAAACGAGATGGGGCACACGGTTGATCATCGGGAACCTTACTGGCTGAGTTATGAACGAAAGACTGGTTCCGCGCAAGTTGGCGGCGGGAAAGGCGAAGGATATCCGCAACCGTCGGTGCTCATGACCTGGGGAGAATCTTATCATTATACCAGCCGGAAGCAGTTGGGAAAGTGATGTAGAACATGTTTTTTCGGCTGGAGAACGTGCATACCTGGTTATGCAGAAAGAACGGAGGCAACATCAATATTGATGTTGCACGCTAATGCAGTTCAGTGTAGAGTTCTATCAAACAATAGCTGGAAGATGCCCTGTGCGGGAGTTTCTTGATGATCTCAAGGAAAGTGATCCCAACGATTTTGCAGCGATTATGGCAGGCATGGCAAAGCTCATGGATCGGCAACATCACCGGCCTCCATTGTCGAAACCCGTAGGGGACGGTTTGTTCGAACTGAGGCATGTGGGAAAGTTGAACACGAGGGTACTCTATTTCTTTATGCGAGGTCGTCGGATTGTATCTGTACATGGGATTCGAAACAAGGCATGGGAAGTTCCCGCACGCGACCGTCAAACAGCGCTTGATCGAATGCATGACTGGCTCGCGAGGAGTGAACCGTGAAGAAAACCAATTTTGATGCTTATCTGGATGAACAGTTGAAGGACAGAGATTTCGCCGAACGTTTCAAGGAAGCCGGCGAGGCGTGGGATGTCGCTGTGCAACTGGCGGCATTCCGTAAGGAAGCCGGCCTGTCACAAAAGGACTTGGCTCGCAAACTCAGGACATCGCAGCAACAGATCAGTCGTCTGGAATCGCCCTCCTACGAAGGTCATTCCCTCAGCATGTTGCGCCGCGTGGCTCATGCGCTCAACGCCGAGGTCAAGGTCGTATTCGAACCGACTCATCCAAAAAAGCATGCAGTTGTGGCAGAATCAGCCCCAAAATACGGGAGCCGATAACACAGTTTGCAGGTTCCTGGATATCCACAGAAAAACGAAGGAAAATAAGAAAGAAGATTTTGGTTCTTGCCCCCAAAAGTGTAACCAACCGTCACAAAACAAATTGACGATCCGGTCCAATTGAGGACTATAAAACCATGAGTTTGATGACGATAAAATTACCTTTTCCTTGTCAAATCCGGTCTCTTGAATTCGGAACCGCAGCAGGCAGAGTAACCAATGAACATTAAGCCTGCAACGAACGGGCCGGTCAGGTCCCAGCCAAAGCTGCTCCCTGCTACCTGAACCTGCGAGTAGTATTGAAATACATCCATTCCCGATCCAAGCGCACCACCCAGGCAACAAATAACGACTGATAGTCTCAAGCCTACGTTTCGAGGCCCCAGCCAACTAAGCCCTCCGGCCAGCAAACTCGATACCCCTGTGAGAGTGTCCACAATAGAGAATTTGCCGAAGAACGCTTGACCGAACAGGCAACCGAAAAATCCTACGAACATGACGTATCCCTGGCCACATTGAGTAATGTATTTATCGTTTCCCCTGAAAGGCCGATAATTCCTTCGACTTGATAAGAAGTGAACCAAACGGAACTATCACGAATAAAGCAAAATACAAAAAGACCAACTCACGTTCAAATTCATCTGGATGCACGCTTTGGAACAACGGCCGGCTTCATGTCCTTGTACCACGCGTCTTTGATCTTCCTTGCGGTTTCCGCGTAGTATTTCGAGCCTTCCACCCATTTCAACGAGTCGAAAGCTTTCTCGAATTGCCCGGACTTGGCGTATAGCTCTGCCAGTACGGCATGATTGTAAGGCTCCCAGAACTGCCATTCCACACATGGCTCCCAGTATTTGATCGCATCGGGAATGGAGTCCTTCGCCAGCAGATGTGTCTTCAGCATCCGCAACTGGTCGTTGTAAGGATTCTGTATCAGGCCAATATCGCACCAGCGTTCAGAGGCGGCCAGCAGCTTCTGCGACTCGGTCTTATCAACTCCAAAACTGGTGTAGTACGCTTTTTCGGCCGCCCAGATACTGAAGTAATAATTCCGGGGATATAGATCGTAGGCTTCTTCGCAGCGATTCAAAACCAGGCGGGCATCGTCCTTGACGTTTACGTATTTGGCTTCGTGATAGATTGCCTGCGCGATGCTGGCTTGTATGCCGTAACAGATTCCGTAGCCCGTCACGGCAAGCAGCGTCACTCCGGCAACACATTGAATTACAGCCAATTTGATTTCGGGTTTCATTCCACTCCAGAACATTGTGACGGAAAGAAGTATGCTATCATCCATTTGTCCCTTCCAGAACAAAATCGGACAGTGTACGTAATCCAATAATCTTTTCATTCAGTTTATCCGATTCTGTTCGTATTCATCCGCGGTTGCTTTCTTCACGCTGGCTCTTTTCGGGCACGCCATTCTCGCGGCTCACCTCTCGGGGACGGTTCGCCTATCGATCATACGGCAGGTAGAACCGTCCCAGGTGAGTCGTTCTACAGGGCGAGGGCTCTTTCGAGGACTCCATGCATATTGTCAATTCCAAGGCTTGAATTGGATGCGAGTAACACCTATTATGGAATCCTTGGTTTTAAAGTGTATTTGGATTGTCAACACACACCGAAACAGGAGGTTTGCATGAGCGACGCGGTCAAGGTGGTTCTTAAAGACGACGAGATGCCGAAGAAATGGTACAATATCCAGGCGGATCTGCCACACCCGATGCCGCCGCCTGTCGGTCAGGATGGCAAGCCGATCGGCCCAGAGGCTCTGGCGCCGGTCTTCCCGATGAACCTGATCGAACAGGAAGTGAGCACCAAGCGCTGGATCGAAATTCCCGAGCCGATCATGCAGCTTTTGAAATTATGGCGCCCCAGCCCGCTTTACCGGGCGAAACGTCTCGAAGCCGCGCTCAAGACGCCGGCGAAGATCTTCTACAAAAATGAAGGAGTCTCACCAGCCGGCAGTCATAAGCCGAACACGGCCATCGCCCAGGCATATTACAACAAGGAATTCGGCATAAAGCGACTGACGACTGAAACCGGCGCAGGCCAGTGGGGCAGTGCGCTCGCCATGAGTTGCAAACTGATCGGCCTCCAGTGCAAAGTTTACATGGTCAGGATCAGTTTCGACCAAAAGCCGTTCCGCAAGATCATGATGAACACATGGGGCGCGGAATGCGTTGCCAGCCCGACAAACACCACGAACGCAGGACGCGAAGTCCTCAAGAACAATCCGAACACGCCCGGAAGTCTCGCTATAGCGATCAGCGAAGCCATCGAGGACGCAGTCACATCGAAGGACACGCGCTATTCGCTGGGCAGCGTACTCAATCACGTATTGATGCATCAGACGATAATCGGGCTCGAAACCCAGAAGCAGTTCAAAAAGCTGGGACTGTATCCGGACGTTGTCATTGGTTGCGTCGGCGGCGGTTCGAACTTCGCCGGTATTGCGTTCCCTTACATCTGCGACAAAATCCACGGCAAGGACGTGAGAATCGTCGCCGTGGAGCCAACCGCATGCCCCACCCTGACGCGCGGACCGTTCGCTTACGATTCCGGAGACGTTGCGATGATGACTCCTCTCCTGCCTATGCACAGTCTCGGCCACACTTTTGTGCCGCAACCGATCCATGCCGGCGGACTCAGATATCACGGCATGGCCCCGCTCGTCAGCCATGTGCTGCGCGAGAAGCTGATCGAAGCGGAAGCCATTCCGCAGTTGGAATGCTACAAAGCGGCAGTCACATTCTGCCAGACAGAAGGTTTCATTCCCGCTCCAGAAACTTCGCACGCGATCGCAATGACCATCCGCGAGGCTGAAAAGGCACGGCAAGAAGGCAAGGAAAAGGTCATTGTCATGAACTGGTCCGGACACGGGCTTATGGATTTGAGCGGATACCAGGCCTACTTTGACGGCAAGCTTACGGATTACACACTCAGCGACGACGAAATCAGGAAGTCCACGCAATCCATGGATGGACTTCCGAAGCCGCCGGCGCTGTGATGTAAACAAGGGAGTTGCCAAGTGTCGAAAGTGTACGACAGATATCGAGTGCCGGGCGAACCTGATGTCTGGTACTTGAAACTCAGCGACGGGTCTGTCTACGGTCCGGAAGAGCATTCGGTAGTATTCCGCTGGGCATCGGAAGGCAGGATTGCGCCAGGCGATCAAATATCCCAGGACAACATAACGTGGGTCTTTGCCGAAAACGTAGCCCGGATGCGGATGGACTGGATGGCCGAAATGGGCAACGGCAAGACCTACGGACCTTTCAATCTACTGGCTGTGCCAAATCTCGTGCGACACGGCACGTTTCGCCCAACTGCCAGGCTTGTCAACAGATACACCGGCAAGAGCCTTCGTGTGGAAGATGTGTTGAAATCCGACGTGGCCACCGAACTAGCCGTCCAGGACGATGTCGTCGCTGTTCAGGACAATTCGCCCGCCGTTGCCGGCCCGCTTCCGCCGGTTCAAGCACAACCCAAACAGAACGAAAACGCGACGCACCACAAAGACGGTCGCCACAAAACACATTCCGATGTGGACCATCGTCTCGAAGAATTGCAAAAACGATTCGCAACGGCCGAAACGGAGCTGGCGGCGCACAAACTCGAACTCGACGAGGAGCGCCGCAAACGGGAAGCGCTCGGCGACAGCATCAAACATCTCGAAAAAGAGAAAGAGTCGGCCGTAAAGCAAATCGGCGAACTGAAGGCGGAACTTGAAGAGGAAAAGAGCCTTCACACAACTGTGCGAACCTCGTCCGGCGAAAAAGAGAAAGACCTCGTGGATCGCATTGAAGTCTTCACAAGCAACGCCAACAAGATGAAAGTAACGTTGCAAGAGGCGCAAAAACAGCTTGCGGAACAGAGGCAGAAGAACCTCGATATCGAGAAACAGAAATTGAGGGTCGAGCAGGAGCTTGGCCAGCGCATAGAGCAATTGAGCAGTCATGCCCAAGCCACAAAGAAGCTGGATGCGGAAGTGCGCGATCTTAAGGCGCAGCTCGGTAAATCGGCGGAGCTCCTGCAAAATGTCAGACAGGAAATGCGGAAAGATCGGCAGGATTTGCTCGAAGCCAGTCGCAAAAAGGAGAATGAACTTCAGACCCACCTCGGCGAGAAGACAAACGCAGTGGATCAGCTGAGACAGGAAATAGAGCAACTGATCAATAAAGTGCAATCCGCTCAAGCCGCGCAGAAGCGAGTCGAGAACGAGCTCAGCGAAAAAACAATTCGTCACGATTCACTCACCAAGGAAAGCACCGCCAAAGAGCAAACGTTGCTCCGTCAGATTGAAGAATTCCGCAAACAATTACAAAACAAGACAGACCTGCTTGACAAAGAGCAGCGTCTGCGCAGCGATGCGGACGCGCAACGCGATGAAACCGCGAAAAAGCGCGATGCGGAAACCCACGATCTCAAGGCGCAACTCGATAAATCAACAGAGCTCCTGCAAAGCGTCAGACAGGAACTGCAAGAAGCGAAACAGAACCTGGAGGCAAAACAAAGAGAGCTCCAACACTTGGTCGAATCCAACAATCGAAAGGAGAAGGAGCTTCAAACGAGTCTCGGAGAGAAAGCCAGCGCTATAGATCGTTTAAAACAGGAAATGGAGCAACTGATCAACCAGCTCCACGCCACACAATCCGTGCAGAAGCGTGTCGAGAACGAACTTAACGAAAAGACCGTCCGCTACGATTCACTCGCCAAAGAAAGCACCGCCAAAGAGCAAACGCTTGGCCGCCAGATTGAAGAGTTGCACAAAGAAGTGGAGAACAAAACAGGCTTGCTGGAAAAAGAACAACGCTTGCGCAACGAAGCGAACGGACAACACAAGGAAACCACACAGAAGCTGGATGGGGAATTGCAGTCCCGCAAGGCACAGCTCGACAAATTGGCGAATCTTCTGGAAACTGCCAGACAGGAGTTGAAAAAAGAGAAGGCTTCCCATGTCGAAACGGAGAAGACATCCAAAGATAGACTTGGTGAACTTGAGAAAGAAATCCAGGTGCTCACACTCCAGGTTACAGTTTCCTCCAAATACGCGGCTGACGTCCAGATCCAGCTGAACAAAGAAAAAGAGGACCGCAAATCTCTGCATGAATCCAGTCAGGCCGAACAGAAAGAACTCCAAAACGCCTTGAATGAAAAGAGCAAGGTCGTTGAACAAATGGAGCAATCAAATCTAAAGGAAAGAAAAGAACAAGGCGATACAATCCACTCTATCCGGCTTGCCGAAGAGGAACTCCAGCGGGACGTGGACGAAAAGACCGGCCTTCTCGAGCGAATCAAGCGCGAGCTGGAAAAAGAGAAGACATGGCGCGCGGACGCCGAAGCAAAAAACAAGGAAGCAGGGAACAACGCGGAATCCGAAATCCGGACTCTGAACGCGCAAATAGCCGGTTTGGCAAAATTCCTGGAGGCAACGAAGCTCGAACTCTACAGCGAACGCGGGGAGCATACGGCTTTTGTCAAGTCCATCGCTGAAAAGGAAAAGGCATTGCGCGATCAGATTAGAAGTGGAAGCATTGAGCATATCGCCAGCCTCGAAGGCGAAATCGCCGATTTAAAAGCAAAAGCAGACGAGACCGCAGGGCTCGTGGAAAAAGCCAGGACGGAACTGGAAAATGAACGCGGCAAACGGGAGACGGCCGCCGCCGAAATGGCCGCTCGAGTTACGCAACTCGAGCAGGAATTAAAGACATCAGCCACGCGCAACAAGGAACTGACAGACGAATTGGTCAAGAATAAGGAGCTGCCATCGATCCAGGAAGAATTCACGCGGGAGAAAGAATCGCTTCTTAAACAAGTCAAGGAACTGGAAGGCCGTCGAAACCACGCCGAGATTCTTGTCCAGGAAACGCTGTCGGAACTTAACAAACACAAGGAACGACAAAACGTCATTGCCCAGGAAGCCCAAGCCAGGCAACTGGCCCTGGAAAAGCGCATCAAGGAACTGGAGGAGGCCGCGCCTCCAGCAAAATGGTATCTAAAAATGACGGACGGTTCTGTGTACGGACCGGCAGAAACGCCGGAGCTGCGCGATTGGGCGGATCAATGCCGGGTTGTTCCTGGCAACGAATTATCGCATGACCGGCAGAAGTGGATTCCAGCGGAGAGCATTCCGGAACTGAAAATGAACTGGTTGATAGAGCTTCTCGATAAGAGCACTTACGGTCCTCTTACCGATATAGCGCTTGGAGAACTGGTTCGCGACGGCTTGGCCGCTCCAGACGCGAAAGTGACGAACAGAATTACAAACGAACAGACTTTCCTGGACAAGCTTCAGAGGCGAATCCAGCCGAGACAGACTTGAGATTCAAGCCGCGCCATCCCAATGGGGTCGGCGCATGCACCGGCACGGAGCATGACATATTGATGATGGAGTGCCAGGCCGAAGTATCGCCTCAGTTTCAGAGTGGCCTCCGTACCGTAGCCGCGCCGGATACGGCGCGGCCATCCAGTAACTGGGGGAGTACAGGACAAAGCCAATTCTGCTTGCATTCAAATTCCGGTTCAGTCAGACTTTTAATGTGGGCGCGGTCAAGTGTCGCGCAATAAAATCGAACGCCATTCATCCTTATTCAGGGAGAGATGTCCATGTCACGGCTGCTTGCTATTGATGACGAAGTGACGGTTCTGATCGTTCTGAATGCCTTGTTCAAGTCAGCGGGACTTGAGGTGGTGACTTCCCAGGGCGGCCAGCATGCAACAAACCTTGTCAGGGGTGGCGGCTTCGATCTGATAGTTTCCGATATCCGTATGAGCCCGATCAATGGCCTTGAGTTTCTCAAGCTGTCCAAGGCCGAACATCCGGAAACGGTCGTCATTATGATATCGGCCTACGAAGCGCCTGCCGCCCTCACCCAGTTGAAGGAAATGGGAGCATTTGCCTTTGTGAAGAAGCCCTTCGACAATAACGAACTGCTCCGACTTGTGCGAAAAGGTCTCGATAAAGCGCCCCGGAAAGAAAAGCTGCAACCGCCAAACTGTTGAGTGAATTTAGTGAAACTTGAAATGAAAGAAAAAACAACACCAAGTCGTAATCGGCTCAGCGACCTTGATAAGCTTCGCACCCAACTAAAAAAATACGAGGCAGTCGCAAAGAAACGCGAAGAGGACGAGAAAACTCTTCGAAAACGGCATCGTCAGGTGCTGAAGCAACTGACGGAGCTCAAGCGGGCTCAGCAGCAGGTGATCCAGCGCGAACGACTTCACGCACTTGGGCAGATGGCCAGCGGCATCGTACATGACTTCAATAATTCCCTGACGCCAATTCTTGGAGCAAGCGACTTCCTGCTTATGAATCCCGAAATGCTGGACAACAAGGCGGAAGCGAAAATCCTGATCGAAAGCATACGGACCGCCGCACAGGACGCGAGGAACGTTGTGCATCGCCTCCGCGAGTTCTACCGGCCGGACGAGGACGCAATGTCGGAATCAATTGACATCAATCCCGTCATGGAACAGGTGATTTTACTGACCCACCCAAAGTGGAAAGAGCAAACTCAGGCAGGCGGTCAGTCCATCGAAATCAAACTCGATCTTAAAAAAGTCCCCACTGTCCGGGCTTCGGAATCTCTTCTGCGAGAAGTATTCACGAATTTGATCTTGAACTCCGTTGACGCCATGCCCAAGGGAGGCGTAATCGCCATCACCACCGATGTCGAGAACGACTGGGTGGTGGCGAAGGTTTTGGATACAGGCAAGGGCATGAGTGAAGAAACATGTCAGCGGTGTTTCGAGCCATTCTTCTCGACCAAGGGCAAGAACGGGACTGGGCTAGGCCTTGCCATGGCTTATAGCATCATTCAGAAATGGTGTGGAACGATTACGGCCGAAAGCGAGCCGGACAAAGGAACGACGATGACCGTTCGCCTGCCTGCGGAAGAGGCTCCTCCCGTAAAAAAAGACGAACTAGCGATAAATTCCGGCATTCTCCCCCATATGAACATCCTCGTCACAGATGATAATTCTCCTTCTCGCGACATCATAACGAGACATCTCCGCGCGGATGGGCATACGGTAGACACCGCAGCTGATGGTGCGGAAGCGCTTAAGCTCTGCCGCGAAAAGGATTTCGACCTGATTCTGCTGGACAGAATCCTTGCCAGCGTGAACGGCGCAACGATCGCGGAGATGCTTTCGAAGGAGCACAAGGGAATCCGAATTATCCTTTTGACCGGTTATAACGATCCGGGGGAAGATGGTTCCAACTTGCCTGAAGGCGTAGATTTTCGACTGGAGAAACCTGTAACGCAATCCGACTTGCGATGGGCCATCGGCAATGTCATAAAGAAGAGGCCGATCTCACGCTGAGAGGGTTCCGTCGGTCATTCTTTATCCAGGCGGCAACTACTCCAGTCCCGATATTTCTGACAGACCAGCTGCGGAATATTGCTGGTTCACCTCTTAACGCAGCAGCCTGTCTATCCTTCCAATCAGTTTCTTGAAATTGACGGGTTTCTCCATAAAGTCCTGCACGGGCATCCAGTTCGGATCTATGTCATCTGATGAAAATTCCGATGGAAAATGCTGATTCATTCCTGTCGTGAGGATAATAGGCAACTTTGAGATCTCCTTGGTACGGCGTATTCTGCGAGCCAGGTCGAATCCAGCAACCGGATTTTCGGGGAACATGACATCCAGAATGAGCAGATCAGGCCCGAAAGCTATCAGTTTTTCAATGGCGCCATCCATGGAATCTGAAGTCATGACCGAATGTCCCATGATTTTCAGAAATACGGACATATCTTCCGCCAAACCTGTGTCATCATCTATTATCATGATCTTCGACATGGCATGGTCTCCTTGCTGAATTCGCACCGACTTGCGGGGATTGCAACGTCAAAAGCTGTTCCTTCCCCAACCTCGCTTATGACGGATATCTTCAAGCCTTCCATGTGAACTATTTCTTTGACGATGGCAAGACCCAGCCCCGTGGATCCTGGGTTGACTCTCAACGCCTCCTTGGTGCGAAAATATTCATCGAATATGCGCGGAAGAAATTCCTCGGCGATTCCGATGCCATGATCTTTGACCAGCACATGAACATCCGTGCTGTCGCTACACACCGATATCTCCACATTTCCATGTTCGTGCGAATAGGATATCGAATTCGCGATCAGGTTGGAGAATAGAATGGAAAAATACCTTGGCCGCCCGACGGCCTTCACCGGCGCGGAATCAAGATGGATCGCGATGCCGCGTTCTTGTGCTTTGTCGTTTACCTCTTCGACCACCCCTCGCAATAGCCCGCTAAGGTCAAAGGTGTCCGAAGCAATGACCTGCGGAGTTCGCAAATCGCCGAGAAGCAGAATATCCCTGATCCGGTCGGACAGCGTTCGTCCACGTATTTCGATGCGATTTACAATGTCTCTGACGGCATCCGGGATTTGATTCCAATACTGAGTCTTCAACACCTGAATATTGCTTTCCATGCCGGAAAACGGCGCCTTGAGGTCGTGCGTGGTGCGCAACACAATCCGGTTCTTTTCCTGGTCGGCGACGATCAATCGCTGATTGGCTGATTCGAGCAGGCGATCGCGCTCCCTGACGATCTTCGAAAGCGTTGCAACCAAGTACCAAACTGTCAGCCAAATTATCACAGCCGATGCAGCGTATACTCCGGATAACTGCCGACTGACGATACCGTTCGCGGCGAGCGGTGAAATGCCGGTGGCGGGCCAGACAGAGAGTATCTCCATGTCCACACAAAGCAGATACAGTCCCGCCGCAAGCAACGTGACCAGAAAGCTCTGCGAAGGGGAAAAGAAAATGCACGCCAGCACAACGTGAAAAAGATAAATGAAGGACACAAATGTAGTCGTGCTGCCAACGAAGTGCACCAGGATCGTCACAATTACGAGGTCAACTACGATCTGCAACCACAGGTTTCCTCTCACAAACCGGTCAGGCGAGAACGCGGTCAGGCGATGTGATAACACCCAGAACAGTAGATTGGCGGCGGCGAGAAAAGCTGCCACAACCCATGGCCATTTGTCCGGGGGCAAAAGCACCAATGCCGTCACAATTACTGGAACGAAATGGGAGATAATCGCGGCCATGATGAGCGCGATCACGACAACCCATCGGATCCTGATAAACCACCTGATGTTGTGCACCAGAACGGTACTGCCCAGTCTATCCCCCGTGGGCATCCTGTCGGCATCCGCTTCCTGCGCGTTTGTCAATGCGAATCCGGCCATTCGCGTCCTTTCCCCAATCAGAAGTAATTTCCAAGCGACGATGTGACGATCAGCTGCCTGAAACAATCCGCCACAACAAGACTGCGTCTCCTTTTGCGAAGAGATGCCTAGATTGGATGGCCATGTCTTTCAGCAAACAGTTTGACCACAGGATTGAAATCGGTCTCCAGATACTTGTTCCATGCGTTATGAATGGAAGGCCATGGAGACAGCAGTTCCGCCGATGTCGCGTAGAGATCGCTTATGCATCGACGAGCCGGCGCATCCGATCCGCCGGCGGCGGAAACGGACGTGAGCTTGCCTTTTATCGCGTCCTTGCCGAGATCCTTCCCGTCGCCCACCGATGTTCCGCGCGCATCCAGAATGTCGTCCGCCAGCTGGTAGGCGGTGCCGATGCGATGGCCCGATTCCAAGAGGGCTTTCGTCAGATTTTCATCGGACCCATCAGCAGCCACAGCTGCGAAAGCAAAAAGCGATCCAGTCTTTCGCCTGGCTATCGAGACACATCTTTCCCAATCACCTGTTGTTCCGATCGCCACGAGTTCCTGTTCAGCTTCTGCGTCACACATTTCTTCAGCCAGCTGAACCAGCATCATGCCGAGACGCCCGCTGCCCGTCCCATTCAGGAGTTGCAGCGCCTTGCATACGAGAAGATCGCCAAGAAGGATTGCACCGGAGACGCCTTTTCTCTTCCAGAAAGATGGGGCGCCTCTTCGCAGATTCCCGCCGTCAATCACATCATCGTGCAGGAGACTCGCGGCGTGCACCATTTCCACTGCGGCGGCGGCTCGCAACAAAATGTCCTGCGACACATTATTTGCGGATCCAACCGAGAAAGTCAGCCGCGCTCGAAGCATTTTCCCGTCGCAGATTGCCCCTTTTATGTCGTCTATCACGGGAGCAAGCGATGTGGATCGAAAACTGTCTATCATCATGTCCCGAGCGGCAGCCAAACTATCGGATAGAGAGGCCGATCCCGTGTTGCGCGGCAAATTTCCATTGCTATTCATATAACCTGTTTATATCGATTGCTCTCTGGCAAGACAATAGGATTAATCTCCGGAAAACCATAGAAAAACATTATTCGCATTGCCACTCTTGAAGGCAATAGCTCCCCTTTTGGACTTGATTCCCATCATGAAAGACGCTGTCGCCAGTCGCCCGGCGAACTGCCCGTTGACTGGCGAAAACGTCTCGCAAAATACCCTGCATCACTGTATCCGACGCGAAACGCCACTTCAGATATACTCAGCGTCATGTCGCCGAGCAGACTCTTTGCGGCGGTCATTCTTTTTTCGCAAAGGAATTTCGAAAAAGTCTTGCCCGTGTAATTGTGAAAAAGCGACGAGAAATAATTTGGGGTCACACGCGCAGCCGCGGCGATTTCAGCCACGCCATAAGTTATGTCAGGCCGATGATCAATCAATTCCTCCACAACGCGAATCAAAACCGGCACTTTCCCTGGAGGATTGACCACTTCATCCTTGGATCCCCCCTTCCCAAAAACCACGGTCCCGTATTCCTTAAGGCGCTGCTCCACAATTGATTCTGTGAGACTCTTTACATGCGTGTGACTTTTCGACTTGCCGAGTTCCTTCTGCAACTGGAAACGCATTTTGATTTCTTTTACAGCTTCAGTGGCTACTTCCATGAGCGCCATGACTATTTTCTCCCGATCATGATCGAGGCAGGGAAGCTCATTGAACGCTTTCTTTAATTGCGCCGGATGGATCCCCAGCTTCTCGCCGCGCTCTTTAGCTTCGCGCCAGGCTTCCGCCTTGTCATTCGAAATGAACATGCATGTGCTGAGCACGGAAAAAGCGTCGTTACTCCCCTTGCCGGCTATGGGCGCGACAAGCACAGACAATCCTGCATGACACCGCTGCACTTTCTGTCCTGAACTGCCGGCAGCCACTGTCATCAACACATGGCACATCTTGCACCGTCTCAATCCCTCCTGGGTGCCATTTATCAGGCGACAGAATTCAGACCGCGCTGCCATGCCCCCGGGACAAAACTGTTCCCAACCACTTTCAGTTGGGAGTATGACGATAAACCCGACACCTGCGATCTTTGAAACTGCATCGCTTAATTTGGTCAGGATGGGGTGATCCAATGAGCCCAGCAATGTGTTTGCCGAGCCGTTCCGATTTGCTTGATTCTCAGACATATTTGTCCCAAGCGATGTCCTTCGACATACGAACAATCGTTCAATTATTCATAGAATAATCCTATCGTGACACTTGGCGCTATTCATGTAAAGTTCTTTGTTCAAGACTAGAAACGGGAAAAGTATAAAAAGGCTTCAGTGCTACTGTGGTGAAACCAGGCAAAGAGAACGCAAACCAGTCCAAAGTTCGTCCCGACTATCGGCACGCATATCCCGTAGTGGTGCTCGTGTGTCTCATGGTTGCTGGTGCGCTGACAATTCGACATTATCTCGTTCCGAAAACATTTGGCGACCTCGGGTTTTACCGCGCCGCAGCCATCGACGATGCGAAGGCCCGGCAGCCACGATATGTCGGACGGGCAGCCTGCGCCGAATGTCACGATGACGTCGCCGCGATACATGCCAAAGACGCCCACTCCAGCGTCGAGTGCGAGACCTGCCACGGCCCGGGTTCGGAGCATATCGCGAACTCGGACGTGGCCATGATCCGAGCGGATTCCAAGGAAAGCTGCCTCGTATGCCACCGCATGCTGGACGCGCGCCCAGGCTCATTCCCGCAAGTGGATTGGCAAAAGCATTTTCAATTCGTTGGCGTCAGCGATACCAATGTGGTTTGCATCCGCTGCCATTCTCCCCACGAGCCGCTGTACATGGATCGTGATTTGCACGAGGCCCGGCTTCATCCACTTGTTCACGATTGCGGAGAATGTCATATAGGCCGGACGGATACGTCGCTAAAGCAACCTGCCGGACATCCGATGATTTTCCAGTGCGCCTATTGCCACAAAGACCTTGCCGCCTCTTTTGCGAAAGGCGCGCATGCTAAGGTCGGATGCAAAACCTGCCACCTTTTCATCCGGGACACCTCATTCTCGGGACGAATCGTGCGGAACACCGATCCCAGATTCTGCCTCCTGTGCCATAGAAAAACAGACTTCAGGTCGGCTTCTGGAACACCTACAATTGACTGGCCATCGCATATCAGGGATGTGTCAGACGATCCGGCGGATCCCAAGCGTCCGTGCGTAAACTGTCATCAGGAGCAGATCCACGAAATGTACTCAAAGGAGAAGCTGCATGCCATGTAACTGCCTCATAAGCCGACGGACGATGATCCGTCGACTGGCTGCCGGTGCGACGGGCGGATTGATACTCTGGCTATTCCCTCCTGGATTGGCATCAGGATTAGAACGGACTGGCGGCGCAAAACGTCCGTACTATGCCTACGCAGTGGATGTCTCCCGTTGCATTGGATGCTGTGCCTGCATGCGAGCATGCAGGGCTGAAAACGATGTGCCGGAAGGCCGGTTCCGGACGTGGGTCGAGCGATACCGAGTCAGCGCAAGTGGACAGGTGCAGGTGGATGCAGCTACGAAAGACGATTTCGTTTTTCAAGAATCTCCCGCAGACAACATCGTGAAAGCCTTCTTCGTGCCAAAGTTGTGCAATCATTGCGAGAAATCGGTATGCAGTCAGGTATGTCCTGTGGGCGCCACGTACACGACCCCGGAAGGCGTGGTCCTTGTCGACGGAAAGCGCTGTATCGGGTGCGGCTACTGCGTTCAAGCCTGCCCATACGGCACCCGCTACATCCATCCCGTCACTCATACGGCCGACAAATGTACATTCTGCTATCACCGCATCACCAAGGGCCAGCCTCCGGCCTGCGTGCTGGCTTGCCCAAAGGGTGCGCGAATTTATGGCGATCTCAACGATCCGACCAGCCGACTCTCCACGCTTTTGAAGCAACGCCGTTTCCGGGTTCTGAAGCCCGAAATGGGCACGCATCCCAAGTGTTACTATCTGGATCTCGATATTGAGGTGATCTGATGAATTATGTTTTCCCGAACGAACTGCATGTGACATGGACGGTCATGATCGTGTTGTATCCGTACATCACGGGGCTTGTGGCCGGCTCTTTTATCGTATCCTCGCTTTATCATGTATTCGGACGTAAAGAACTCCATCCAATATCTCGATTTTCCCTGGCGTCGGCGTTCGTTTTCCTGTTGTTCGCAACGCTTCCGTTGTTGGTCCACCTGGGCCGTCCCGAACGGGCCTTCAACATCATGATTACCCCGCATTTCACTTCGGCGATGGCCGGCTTTGGCTACATATACAGCACTTACCTTTTGCTCGTGGTGTTGGAGATATGGTTTGCCATGCGTGGCGATTTTCTTGCGCGCGCAAAGGAGCGCGGCATCGCACCATGGATCTGCCGCGCAATCCTGCTCTTCAATTTTGAAGACACCGAAGCCACCCGTGAAGCGGATCATCGCGTTACAAAATTCCTCGCAGGCCTCGGTATTCCCCTGGCCTGCCTGCTGCACGGCTACGTCGGTTTTCTTTTCGGCTCCATCAAGGCGAATCCGTGGTGGTCCACACCGCTGATGTTCGTCATTTTCATTTTCTCGGCCATAGTATCGGGTATTTCGGTCCTGATATTTCACTACTTCGTCGTATCGCGCATCAACGGCTGGAAGGTGGACGCCGCGTGCGTGCGATCCCTCGGCAAGTATCTCTGGGGTTTCATGATGGTCGCCGTGGCTCTGGAAATGCTGGAACTCCTTTCAATTGCCTATGAACAAACGGAGCAAACGGAAGTCCTCGCACATCTCATTCGCACAAAGTTGTTCATATCCTATATTGTTTTGCAGTTTGGGGTTTTCTCTCTTGTGCCGTTCTTCATGCTGGCTATCACCGCCCTCTTTAGATTGCGCGAACGGACAGCCCACCTGCTTATCTGGCTGTCGGCCACAATGCTGCTGGCACAGGTGCTGCTCATGCGATGGAACGTGGTTATTGGAGGCCAGTTGCTGTCAAAATCTCTGCGTGGATTCACAAACTATTTCCCGGGAATATGGGAGAAGGAAGGGCTGATCATGGCGGCAGTGATCTTTACGCTTCCATTCGGCATCCTTTATATCTTTCACAGTATCGTATCGCTGTTTCCTGACGCTGAAAAAGTTCCTGGACGCTAGAGCAGAAAACACATTGTGGTTGACCAATTGCCAAGGCAAGACGACATCGCGGAGCTTCGCGAAAGCGTTAAGCTTCTGGAGGCCCGCGTCACACAAATCGAGCGGGAGCGCGGCATCGCCGTTCTTCAACCCGAACCGCTCTCGATAACGCAGCCCCTCACGTTCCCGCCTGTTTATTCCGGGCTTACAGCAGCCACGCTATTCACGCGCGTGGCGATACTTTCGTTCGTTTTGATGGGCGCGCTCATTCTCCGCGTTCTGACCGAGCGGCACATCCTGAATTCAGGATTCGGGACACTTCTTGGTTTTGTTTACGCAGGCAGCCTGATCATCCTGGCTCTCCTGCCCGGTCGCCTGGGCGGCTTGGCGCGCGCGACCAGCATCTTTCAATGCTGCGGCGTTTCGCTCGCATTCTGTATCGCGCTGGAATCGTCGCTGCGCCTCCATACCTTCGGTCGCCCAATGGCAATGGCGCTCATTGCCGGTTTCGCGGCGCTTACCCTGGTCGTAAGCTCCTTTATGCGTAAACCTTTCCTGGCGGCAATGACCCTGGTAGGATCCACGCTGGCTTTAGTCGGACTCGGGCTTGAATCCGAGGGCTTATGGCCGCAATTCGTCCTTCTGGCTGCTCTTGGCGTGGCGACGATAAGACTCTCATGGTATCACGGTTGGGGCTTTCTCCGCCCCTTGATTCTCCTCCCGCTTCTGTTCCTGCTCGCCGGCGGATTCTGGCTCGCCAGGCAAAACTCCCTGGACTGCGGACCGCTGCTGACAAGCGCCATTCTTCTTTGGATCGCCATCGTACTGCAACACGCCGGCGCATTCCGGCGACTGAATTGGTCTGCGACATTGTGGCTTCCTCTTGCCACCGCATGGCTGGCCGGCCTGGCATGGACCGGGAATTCGCAGTGGGCGTCCTATGGAGCAGCTGCCGTATCCGTTCTGGCCGTCGGCGCGCTGGCTATGACCACGCGCAGAATACCAGTTGCAAAGGCTGGCGCGGCTGGTATCACTGTGACCGCCGCAGTAGCCGGAGCGCCAGGCTGGCTGTCACTGGATGCGAGCGGCGTGCTGTGCGCATTGGTTGGCGTCAGTCTCTGGCTTGCCGCTGACAGGGAACGTCCACCATGGGCTGTCGGCTGCACCGTTTTCTTATTGGCAGCCTCCGCCATCCACGGAACGATTCACGAAATTGACCCACATGCACCGATGTCGTCGGTTGTGGCCGGAATGATACTCGCCTCCATTCTGCTGCTTTACTATCTGTCCTCTGAATGCGCTGTGAGAGACACATCACCAGGTCTTCTAAACTTCCTCTCTCCGGTTATTCTCGTGGCCGCACTCCTCGTGCTTCTTGGCGTTCTTCGAACTTGCGCACACAGGCTTTTTCAGGACCAGAGCGCCTTTCAGCTTTCACAAACAGCTTTGCTGAACGCGAGCGCGTTAGTCCTCACGTTCTGGGGTCATGCCAAACGGCGACCGTCGGTGACCTACATCGGCTTGACCTGCATGGTCGCTTCACTAGTGAAGGTCGGGCTGAATGACATGGTTCTGATGCGGTTGAGCGGCATTCCGTTGATAGCATCGTTGGTACTGCTGGGGCTCTCTTCCGTGGCTGTTTCCGTGATTTTGCACCGCCGATTTTGATTGTTGGTCAAGACAGTATGCCTGCGCATGCTCGGGAGAGAAGAATCTCAATTCGCTCCCAGTAATTCAAAGGTGTGCGTTTTGTATTCAAGCATTGGGACGGTTTTGGAGTCATTCGATTAGCGTAATTCGAATCCGAGAGGAGAATTTTGTATGCACATAAATCGCCGCAACTTTCTGAAGCTGGCCGCAGTGGTGACTGGTGCCGCCGGAGCCTCGAGTACTGGCGCCGCCACTCAGAACTTCGGCACTGAACCGGTTGCATCGCATGTGGGTTGCCTGGTTGATACGACACTGTGTATAGGCTGCCGGCAGTGCGAAATCGCCTGCAGCACACGCAACAAGCTTCCAAAGAGCGATCCGCCACTTGCTGATCGGACGGTCTATCGCAAGGAACGCCGACCTACTGACACAGCCTTCACTGTGGTCAATGAATATTCAGGGAAGCCGTCGCCGGACCAGCCGAAGGTGAAACAGACTTACGCAAAAGTTCAGTGCATGCACTGCCTGACACCGTCCTGCGTTTCGGCCTGTATCGTTGGCGCCATGACCAAGGCCGGCGATGGCGCGGTGGTCTATAATCCGGAGATTTGCCTCGGATGCCGCTACTGCCAGGTTGCCTGTCCTTTCGAGATCCCCGCTTACGAGTTTTCCGAACCCCTAAAGCCTCGGGTGCGCAAATGCGAATTCTGTACGGATCACACGCAGGGCACCGGCGCCAATCCAGCATGCGCCGCCGCCTGTCCCACCGAAGCATTGGTCTTCGGCAAGCGGTCGGACCTGATCACGCTTGCCCGGGATCGCATCCAGAAACGACCCGACCGTTATCTGGGGCGTATCTATGGCGAGAAAGAAATGGGCGGGACTTCATGGCTTTACCTGGTTGGCCGACCGACCGCAGAACTCGGTCTGCTGGATCTGCCTGACAAAGTGCCGTCCCATCTCACCGAAGCCATTCAGCACGGCATTTTCAGATACGGCGCGATTCCCATGGTTTTTTATGGCCTGCTGGGTTGCATCATGTGGTACAACAAGCGCAAAGAGGAGAACGGTATGCAGGATAAGAGTGAAGATCTTATCTCCAAAATGACCGGCCGGGCGCCGAAAGGAAGAGCACCATGATCCATCCTGATCCCTGCCGCCAGAAGCGGCCCTTCTTCACTTTTGGCACCATGGTCCTGTTTCTTTTCATGGGCATCGGCTTCGCATTTGGTCTGAGCCGCCTGTTGCTGGGACTAGGCGCGGTGACGAACCTGAGCGACCGCAGTCCTTGGGGAATCTGGATTGCCGTAGACGTGGCCTGCGGGGTTGCCCTTGCGGCAGGAGGGTTCACTACAGCTGCACTGGTGGATATCTTTGGGCGCAAACGCTATCACTCGTTGCTTCGCCCAGCCCTTCTCACCGCATTCCTTGGTTATCTCTGGGTGGCCATATCCCTCCTTTTTGACCTCGGTCGTTACTGGAATATCTGGCGGCCTGTCTTTCACTGGCAAGGCAACTCCGTTTTGTTTGAAGTGGGCATGTGCGTAACATTCTATCTGATGGTGCTCAGCGTCGAACTTTCACCCGCCATTCTGGAAGGACTGCGAGACCGTATGGACAAGGGTGAATGGGGAGCCGCTATACTTCGATGGATTGAGCGGCCGCTCAAGATGGCCTACGACGCGGTCAGGGCGATTCTGCCTCTGTTCATCTGTGCCGGCGTGGTGCTTTCGTTTATGCACCAGTCCTCGCTGGGCACACTGATGCTGATTGCCTCGACCAAGTTGAGCACCCTCTGGCAGACACCCATCCTGCCGTTGTTGTTCCTGCTCTCGGCGATCATGGTGGGTTTCCCCATGGTCATTCTGGAATCCATCTACGCCAGCGCTAGTCTCGACCGCAAACCTGAGATGGAGGTGCTTGGGCCTCTTGCCAGTAGAATCCCGTGGTTTATCGGCTTGTACGGTCTGGTGAAAATAGCCGACCTGATCGTGCGGCATAATCAGCTGAATTTTCTGAGCCATCCCGGCTCCACGGTGGCGCTCGTGATCGAAATTGTCGCCGGCGTTCTCGTCCCCTTCATTCTGCTGCAGGTGCCAACGGTGCGGCAATCGCGAAACTGGCTTCTATTTTCTGTGCTCCTCGTGATTTTCGGGGTAATGCTGAACCGGATCAATGTATTTCTGATCGGCTACCATCCCGCCTACATGGTGAAGCCCTATTTTCCATCGGTGGGTGAGATTGCCCTGACAGTCGCAATAATCTGCAGTATCGTGATCTGTTACCGTTTCTTTGTCATATACTTCCCGATTCTGCCGGCAGATGGCACCAATCCGGAAGCTGGGCCCGATGCACTTCGCACCGCATCGCATCCCACCCTCAGCCCGCTGCTTACCTGGATCTTCCGCGGCATTGCGGCGGCATTCCTGCTCTTCTTTGTCCTGCTGTACGCATTCGTTCACAAGCAAGCCATGACACAATCGCTGAAGGCGTATCGCGACGTGCAAGTGGTAAAGGCCAGGGCCACATTTCCCGCCGGCAACGCGGCCACGCATGAGTTCCGTCCGGCGGGTTACAGGAACTACTACGTTTTGAACAGCGAACTGCTCAATAGCCGCAGCGGCTATTTCGAGCCTGTACGCTTCAGCCATCGCACGCACGATGTTAACACCGGCGGCGATTGCAGTGTCTGTCACCATAGAGTCGCTTCGGATAAGAACGACCGGGTGGGAGAAGATATTAAAGAGATGCACCTTAACATTGACGTGCGGCTTGGGGGAGCATGCAGTTCCTGTCACGACATGACTGAAAAGGCGCCCACGGCCTGCGCGCAATGTCACGGTTTGCCCAACGAAGCAGATAATCCGGCCCGGATCGGCCTCAAGGGTGCCTACCATCGCCAGTGCATCGGATGCCACGCGGCACAGCCTCAAGGGGCCAACGCCCCGACCGCCTGCAACTCCTGCCATCACCCGCTGACGCCCGACCACTCCAAACTCGTTACGCTCCCGTCAACTGCCTCCACTCGCCAGGTTACCGAACGCTGCCTGGCTTGTCATGAAAATGTCGGGCAGGAAATACTCAAGACTGCCCACTGGAACTGGAAGGGTATGTCGCCCGACATCACCGGGCACGAGCATAGCGTTAATGTCGGACTGAATAACACCGTTGACAACTACTACATCAGTATGGGATCCAACATCGCGCAGTTCTCCAAGTTCCACATCGGATCCGAAGTGCTGGGAACCAACCACGAGTACAGTGATCCAGCAGACATAGATTGCCTCGTCTGCCACGACAGCACGGGCGGGCACACCCGTGGCGGTCCTCCGGCGGGGGGCTCCTTACAGGTGTCCGTCACAAATCAAACGGAGATGGTCGGCATGCTGGTGGGGCGTCCCAATCGCGCGAATTGCGGAGGGTGTCATTTCTACACAGGCGGTGGTCCCAACTTCGAACACGGAGACTTGGAGCCGTCGTTGACGAAACCTGGTGCGGAACTAGACGTGCATATGGGAATGGTTGACATGCGCTGCCAGGATTGTCACCAGATATCAAAGCATCAGGTGGCTGGTCTGTCTTTTGCCGCGCCGGCGCTCGAAGGTCGGGTGGCGTGCGAAGATTGCCACGGCTCGACTCCACATGGAATCACCGGTTTCCTCAGTCGCCACCTGGACGATCATGTTCGAACCCTGTCTTGCGAAGCCTGCCATATACCGCAGTTCGCCCGCGAATATCCCACACTGATGGCCACCGATTTCTCCCAGGCCGGCAAAGACCTGCCTGCTTCCACCAATGCGCTGGGCATGCCGCTCTATGACAGGAAATTCGGCGTGCTTGCATGGGGCGAGAACGTCGTCCCAGTGTATCGGTGGTTTGACGGCACACGTGAGATAAGGATGGTCGGGGATAAGATCCAGCCAACGGAGACAGTGAGCCTCAATGCTCCGCTTGGGGAGCGGCGGAATCCGCTGGCGCGCATCTATCCATTCAAGATTCACACGGCCATGCTTCCGTATGACGCCGAAAGAAAGACATTGGTCGCGCCGCGACTTTGGGACGGCTACTGGAAGGATTACGACTGGACGAATGCGATCGTCACCGGCATGAAGGAGATGGGCCTGCCCTTTTCAGGCAAGGTGGGTTTTATCAAAACGGAAATGTACTCCGCTCTGCACCATACGGTCCCGCCTGCCAGGCAAGCCCTTGGCTGCACCGATTGCCACGCCGTGGAGGCAGTGCGTTGCCAGCGCTGCCACCAGAAGGCGGAAGGCATGGATCAGCCGACCCACACCCGGATGGTCTATCCTGAGACGACGAATCGGATGGACTTCAAGGCGTTGGGGTATCAGGATGACCCTGCGCTCATCGGTGGGCGCTTCTACATGCGCCTTGGCCGCGGCCGTCCCCCGCAATAAGCTGCCGCAAAACATTCTTCAGGTCACAAGAGCCTCTTGCAAAAGTCGCGGCGGCAAAGGATTGCCGCCGTCCAGGCATGCGAAAACGTTTGATTTTCCGGAGTTTTGGAGGGTCGCAATCTTTTGCGACCGCCTGACGATGGACTTTTGCAAGAGGCTCTCAAGTCTTGCTTTTTTTGGATGGCTCTGACACCGCCGACCCGGCCGCTGCGCGGCCCTCGGGCTGCGGTGCTGGTGTGTGAGGCGGATGGGGCGCCTTCTTGCCAATCAACCACGATGGGTTCATCGGGTATTCGTGAGGATCGAACACCACCCAGTAAAGATGCCAGACCAGAATTGCCAGTACAGCCAGGACTGCCTCATAAAAATGAATCACCTGCGCTATGTCGTGCCACACTTTGGGCAGCAAACGTAACACGGTTTCAGAGAAGATCAGCATTGCGCCTGTGACGGTCATAACCGCCGATCCCCATATCAGCGCCCAGTATTCCGCCTTTTCTGCGTAGTTCCAGCGACGTGGAGGTGGAGGTGTCTTTCTCAGCCCCAGGTTGTAGCCAAACAGGCATAAGGCATCCGTGGCGTCAAGCCAGGCCGGCCAAAGCATCCGCAAATGGCTGCGGCCCTGGCGGGTGCCGACCAGCGCAACCACGTGCGCCAGGAAAAAGGCGGCAAACGTCCAACCGCAGATCCGGTGGATCATCCCACGAATGTAGCTGCCATTGGGCAACACGTGAAACGGCCAGCTCCACCAGGCGTCAGGGAATTTATGCACGAAGCCAGTGTACGCCAAGAGGACAAACAAGACCGTCAGCACATTATGCTGCACTCGCATGCTGGCGGTAAGTCGGAGTTCGCCATTGCCTTCCTTTGCAGCACGGATATGCGCCCTGACCTTGCGCAGATAGTCAAAGAAGATAAAGCCAGACATTCCGCCGATGGTCAGCACGATCAGTGCGATGTAGATCTGGGTAATCAGATTCACAATCCACGGATTGCCGTCTCCCGCGCCGGCCGGAGCGTGGATTCGGAAGAACTCAGCCCCCATTCTCTTGCCTATGCCAGGGTGACACTTGCCGCATGTTTGCGGCAAATTCTGAGGGTTGATCGAGGAACGCGGATCGCTGGAGGGAAGAATATCGTGCACGCCGTGGCAGGAGGCACAATTGGCGGCCATCGGGTTGCCGCCCTTCAGTTCCAGACCATGGAAGCTCTGCGCGTATGTGGCGGACACGTTCGGCGGCAGCCGATACTGCGTCACGATCCGCTGCGCGGCATGACACTGGCTGCAGGTCTCCGGAATGTTCGCAGGGGACACCCGCGAACTGGCGAGTTTTACAGCGGTAATGGAATGTTCGCCATGGCAGTCTGTGCAGACTGGCGCATCGCGTACGCCGGCCTTGACCGCCTTGCCGTGAACGCTGCGAAGATAGGTCTGATCCACGTTTTCGTGGCATTTTCCGCAGGTCGCTGGAACATTCTGCCAATAGAGTTTGGAGACAGGATTGGTGGATTTGTGAAGGTCGTGTGAACCATGGCAGTCGGCGCAATTCGCGGCGTTCAGCTCACCCTTTTCCAGCAACGCGATACCGTGGACGCTTTTCTCGTAGGAGAGGCCGGGACTGTGCTGGCGAAGATTAAATTTTTCCATCTCCACAGTGTTGTTATGGCAACGTCCGCAAGTCTTTGGAAGATTGGTTCGGTACACCGGCGATGCTGGATTGCGGGAGTCCAGTAAATAGTGGTTGTTCCCGTGGCAATCTTTGCATGAGGCCGCCTCCTCCACTCCCTTGTGGAGTGCCTGACCGTGATCGCTGTTCATGTAAGTCTCCATTTCCACGCGATGGCATTGGGAGCAGGAGACCGGTTTGGCGGTAAAAGAGTCCGGATGAGGAAGATCGGTAATGTCAGAATGACAACTTATGCACAGATTCTTTGCATGAATGGATTTCGCAAACTCATTTTCATCCACGAACAGTGAAACGGCTTTGCCTGCCGCGTTGGTCTTGACCATGGTCTTGTCGTCGTGGCAGGTAAAGCAGTCCGCATTATCAATGGCAGCGACGTTTGGCGCGATCCACATCAAGCCGGCAGTCAGGAATGCAGGAATCAATGTCCATAGGCGCCGGGCTCGCGAGCGAATCCTTAGCATCATGTCTTCTCCTCAAGGATGGGGCTGATCCACAGGCTGAACGATAGACATGGACGGAGGCGGCGATTCAGCATCTTCGACCGTCTTTGCCAGATGGGAACACATGGCGTACACAATCAGGGCCAGAAGGATCAGGCCCACGCCGAAGAACGCGAAACCAAACGTCTTGGCGATGTTCTGCCAGCGATACCACTCGTCTCCAACACGCGTCTGATCAATTTGTTTTTCGGCCACGAGCCGGTCGTACCAGCGTTTGCGCTCATGCAGCATTTCGGTCTTGGATATGCGTCCCGAGAATATCACCGTGTCCATCGGGAACTTCTCCAGCCGGAAATGGGTATTGAAGAAATGGAACGTGAATATGAATCCAGCCGCCAGCAAAGCCTCGTCAGAATGCACGATCAGAGCGATATTGATCATCCAGCCCGGCATGAAGCGGCTGAAAAATTCCGGGAACCACATCATCAGCCCGGACAACCCGATGGCGGCCACGCCCCAGAATACGGCCAGATAATCGAACTTCTCCCAATAGGTCCACCGGTCGAACTGCGGGCGCGGCCCCTTGCCAAAGAACCACTTCTGGTGTGCCACGAAATCCCGCCAGTCCTGGAGCGTCGGCACGAGGGAGTCCGGACCGAACAAATCGGCCATGATCCGCTTCAGGCTCCAACGGCCTGTCGTAGGATCCTGGAAATCTGTGCGCCGCTTCCAAACCTTCACCGTCAACTCGATGCAATGGATGCTGAAGCATAGTAGAAGCAGCAGGGCGGCAAAATGATGCAGGGATCGCGCCACTGGCGGACCGCCGAGAACGTTGAATAAGGCTTTGGCCCAATGCGTATAATAAAACTTCAACGGCATTCCGGTCAACGTCAACAGTAGAAAACTTGTCACCAGCGCGAAGTGTAAGACGCGTTCCAGGGGGATGAACCGGGTAAACCATTCGTCTCCGCTCTGTGCACTGATCTTGGTTTCACGAAACGTCTTGGAATCGTGCCAGTAGAGATAGCCCGAGCGGAAGACCCAGAATGCCGTGTGCACACCAAAGAACGTGAAGGTTCCCACCAGCAGCCCCGTCATGAAGACAAATGTCCAGTGGAGCGCCGGATAGTTGCGGCGGTCCAATGGGTTGGCATGGGTAATATACTTGGTGAAACTTAGCGTTGCCTTGGGGTGGCACTGTTTGCACGTCTGAACTATGTTGGCCTGCGAAAGATGCGAAGCTGGATTGGATGGAGGCAGGACATCGTGATGGCCATGGCAGTCGTAACAGGCCGCGACGGCCGGCGCGGTATTGGGGCTGCCCAAAGCCATCGCTTTGCCGTGGTACGTCTCGCGGTAGTATGCAAGCCGGTCCTTATGGCAACTTCCGCAACGCTGGTCGCTCTCCGCCTTGAAGTGAACATCTGTCGGAGATTCGATCTGATGCGCACTATGACAATCGCTGCACACGGGCCCACGCAAATCGCCCTTGGCGAGGAGCTGCCCATGAACGCTTGCGTTGTAAGTTTTCTCGATATTGACGTGGCACTTGCCGCACGTCTTGGCCACGTTGAGATGATTAATTGGCGAACTGCGGTCCACAGCCCGGCGAATGTCGTGCACCCCATGGCAGTCGTTGCAGGACGGCGCAACTATCAACCCCAGCTTCAACAGCGCCCGCCCGTGAATGCTCTCGATGTACTGCGCCGCCGCGTCGGGATATTTCATCCGGTACTCGCTGGTCAGACTGGCGTTGTTGTGACAGGTCGCGCAGGTCCGCGGCAAGTTCAGCTTGAATACCGGCGACTCAGGATCTTTGACACTTCGAATACCGTGCGTCCCATGACAGTCCGTGCAGCCCGCCGCGCCTGATGCGCCCATGGCTTTGCTGACGCCGTGAATGCTTCCAGCATATTCCTTGCCAATATCCTCATGGCAACCGGCGCACTTTACTGCGGGCAACTCCTCATCGTGAGGCAGGTCATTGATGCCTTTGTGGCAGTCCGTGCACAAAAGATCCCCGTGCACCGACGACTTGAGCGTTTTCCCGTCCACGCAAAGCGAGATGGCTTTGCCGGCTTTATTGGTGGCGACCTCGCCTTTCGAAGAGTGGCATTCCAGACAGTCGTTGTTGTTGGTATAGCTTGCGGCCCGCGAAGGAACAGCCGTTGTCAGCGAACCAGCAATAAAAGCGAGCGCAAGCCGACACGACACGGAGAAATGGAGGCAGGAACGAATGCCGGAGCCGACTCTTGTCGCGCTCCAAATCACACACCGCACCCAACGCCAGACTCTTTGTTTCCTCATACGCATTCCCGCTTTTTTGCGCCGTTTCTACGCATAAATGGGAATAAACGTATACGGGTCAAATGTGAAGAAGAAAAATCTACTGTTTTCGGAACTTTTCATCGTTCGCCGCCTTCAGGGGTAATCGCCAATCACGTCGTATAGTGTATCTCGGTTGGCAATGTTGACCCGCAATCCGCCGCTGCGGAATTCAGGCAATGGGGGCAGTTTGGTTCCTCGTTGAATCGGCTCGATAATAGTTCGCAATGCCGCTTCAACCATCTCGGACATGGTCTGCTGGCGGCGCGCTGCTTCACGCTTAACCTCACGCATTGTCACATCGCTGATATTGAGTGTTGTTTTCATATGGATAACCACACCTTAGATATGGAATACCGTCAACCGAGTTATCGGCTGTTCCGCCGGACGGTGCGCCTGACTGCCAAAAGTTGAAGCCTTGACGCCCACGCGGTTCAACCGGTTTCTTTCACAAGTTTGTCGGAATATCGCCGGCTGCGTTTTGACGCGCCCCGCACGAGGGAGAAAGGAGGCGCCTGCTCAGGGTTACAGAAATGCCGAATATTCACTCTGCTTTTCCGTGCCCGCACGCACGACGCTGCGTCTGACCATGTTGTCAATCATGGCTCATGGCCTGCGTCAGTGGCGTGCAGTGCTTCGCCATGGCTATTGGTGGCAAAATGGAGCGTCGAGTCCGGGGAGCACGAAAAAGGCAACGCCAGTTGCTCATGGTGTTGCTGAGCAGGCTGGCTGTGTCCGGCGAACGCCGAGCAAACAGCGCAAATGATGAATGTTGAAACTATTATGGCGACGATCATGGCTATTTATCTCCGGTATTTATCAGTTTACCCTCGTTCTCACCACGCCCACCACTGGACCGGCGATCGAAAAATCCAACTGGGTGCGATCCACAGTTATGGGCGAGTATCGTTCGTTGCCTGGGACAAGCTGGAAGCCGTCGGCGGTCCTGACGATCTTCTTGACCGTGGCCTCGCCATCAAGATAGACAACCGCGATTGTGCCGGTATCCACCGTGGGCTGCTGGCGCACTACAACATAGTCGCCATCCAGAATTCCAAAGTCGGTCATGCTGTCGCCTTTGACGGAAACCGCGAAAATTCTACCGTCGCCAAACATATGATCGAGTTCGAGCGTGCCGGCGAGGTTTTCTATTGCCATGATCGGCTGACCCGCGGCAACCGCTCCGACGATCGGAATACCCGACGATTCCGGCACAGAAAGGCGTATATTGCGCGATTTACCGGCCCGCCGGGTGAGATGGCCTTTGCGTTCCAGGGCAGCCAGATGATCCTGCACGCCTTTTGGTGACGCGATCTGGAAATGCGCGGCGATTTCGCGTACGGTCGGCGGACAGCCGTGCCAGCTAGTCGCCTTGCGAATGAAGTCGAGTATCTGTTGTTGCCGTTCAGTAAGCGCCGCAAATTCCATGGTTCCCATCCTTTTCCCCTTGTACTATACATATGTATTGCCTAGTGTCAATGGCGAAATAGAGTTGCCGACGGCTGAGCGCTTGCGTATTGGACATGCGTGTGATATTTACCTCGCTTGCCATTCGCGGTGTATCGAGCGGACAATGAACGAACGTGAGGCATATATTGCGTTGAATGCGATGGAGAAGGTCGGACCCGTCGGCGTCCGGTCGCTCTCGTCCCAGCTCGGTTCCATATCCGCCATATTCGAGGCCGACAAGCAGGCGTTGATGACAGCAAAAGGGATTGGCCCCGAGGTCGCCGATGCGATCATCAGGCAACGGGATAGCATTGACTGGCAGGGCGAAATCGAGAGGGCCGCTGCACTGGGCGCCCACATCGTAACGCAAATTGACCAGGAGTATCCGAAACAGCTTCTGGAGATCCACGATCCACCGCTGGCGCTTTATGTGTGGGGACAAATCGAGCAAAGGGACAAGCATGCCATCGCCGTTGTCGGCACCAGGCGTCCTACGCACTACGGACGCGAAGCGGCAACCGAGCTGGCCTCGCAACTGGCCAGGACCGGCTTTGTAGTGATCAGTGGACTCGCCCAGGGAATTGACACTGCGGCGCACGACGCTGCGCTGAAGGCTGGCGGCCGCACACTGGCGGTGCTCGGCAGCGGGCTGGAACATATCTATCCGCCGTCCGGCCTGGATCTGGCGAAAAGGATTTCAGAGCATGGCGCAGTCATATCAGAGTTTCCGGTCGGCAGACAGCCGGACAAGACGACTTTCCCGATGCGGAACAGGATTGTCAGCGGGTTATCGCTTGGCGTGCTGGTCGTCGAGGCGGGACGAAGCAGCGGGGCGCTTATCACGGCCAACCAGGCACTCGAACAGGGGCGAAGCGTTTTCGCGGTCCCAGGGCGGATAGATTCGCATGCCTCTGTGGGCACAAATGAGCTCATAAAGAACGGCGCGAAGCTGGTTATGGGCGTCGAGGATATTCTGGCCGACTACGAATTTCTTATCCCACCGGGCCCGAGACAGTCCGCCGCCGGGAAGGCCGGTCCTTTGCCGCAGCTGTCGGATGAGGAAGTCAAACTGACGGAACTTCTCGGCGAAGGCGAGTGCGAGGTGGATAAGCTGATCCGGGATTCAGGGCTAAAACCGGCGGTCGTAAGTTCGCTGCTCATCGGTCTGGAAATGAAGAGAATGGTACGAATGCTGCCGGGTCGCGTTGTAGAGATGGCCCGTTCATAATGGAGGACAATCATGGGGAAAAAGCTAGTAATCGTAGAATCGCCGGCCAAGTCAAAGACCATAAACAAAATACTCGGCTCTGAATACATCGTCAAATCTTCGATGGGTCACATACGCGATCTGCCGCTCAAGAATATAGGGGTAGACATCAAGCACGGATTCAAACCGAAATACGTGCTTGTTCCCACACGAAAAAAAGTCATAGACGATCTCAGGAAAGCCGCCGATGGGTGCGACGTCATCTATCTGGCGCCCGACCCGGACCGCGAAGGAGAAGCAATCGCATGGCATCTCCAGGAAGTGCTTCAGAGCAAGGACAAGCCTAAAGAATTCTTCCGAGTCCAATATAACGAAATCACGCCGCGCGCTGTGCGTCAGGCATTCGAGCACGCCGGGACGCTGGACATGAACCGGGTGTATGCCCAACAGGCCCGGCGCGTTCTGGATAGAATCGTCGGCTACATTGTGAGCCCGATGCTGTGGCGCAACCTCGGAAAAGGATTGAGCGCCGGACGCGTCCAATCTGTAGCCCTCAGGCTGGTCTGCGAAAGGGAAGCGGAAATACGGAAGTTTGTGCCGGAGGAATACTGGATCCTCGGCGCCATGCTCCGCAAGCTTGTCGCTCCCCTCGCCGCTTTCAAAGTCAGACTGACGCGCATCAACAACGAAAAAGCGGACATCAAGAATTCCGAGCAGGCCCAAAGCGTAAAATCAGATCTGGACGGCCGCAGCATGAAGGTCGTCGAAATAGCAACAAGGGAAATCAAAAAATCCCCCTACCCGCCATACATCACCAGCACATTGCAGCAGGCGGCATCCAGTTACTGCGGCTACTCGCCGAAACGGACAATGAGCATTGCGCAGAAACTTTACGAGGGCGTTGATTTGGGAGAAGGGCCGGTTGGACTGATCACGTATATGCGAACAGACTCGTTCACGATCGCGCAGGACGCGCTGGCAACCTGCCGCGAATTCATTACGAAGAACTTCGGCGACGATTTTTGTCCGCCAAAACCAAACTACTACAAGAGCCGGGCAAGCGCACAGGAGGCGCACGAGGCAATACGTCCGACGGATGTCACAAGAACGCCGGACAGCATCGCGCACCGGCTGGATCCAACCGAACTGAAGGTATACAAGCTCATCTGGCAAAGATTCGTTGCCAGCCAGATGGTACAGGCCAGGATTGAGCAACGAACCGCTAAAATCGAAGCTCTGCCGAAACCGGGACAAACCAACACTTACATTTTCCAGGCCACTGCGTCGGACGTGAAGTTCCCCGGCTACATGAAAGTGAGCGGCGAAGATGCCATGCTGAAGAAGGAAAAGGACGGCGAAGACGCCGAAGAGGAAGTGCCGCTGCCGGCTTTGTCCGAAGGCGAATCGCTGGAATGCGTCGAATGGCTGGCCGACCGCAAGGAGACGCAGCCGCCGGCCCGCTACAGCGAGGCGTCGTTGATCAGGGCACTGGAAAGCAACGGTGTGGGAAGACCCAGCACGTACGCACAGACCATCTCGACGCTGCACCAGCGCAACTACGTCGTGCTGAACAATAAATCAATCGTCCCCACGGATATTGGAATCCAGGTCAACGATCTGCTGGTTCTGACCCTTGGCGAATTGTTCAACGTCAATTTCACCGCTTCCATGGAGGAGTCGCTCGACGAGATCGAAAAAGGAAACGTCGAGTGGAGCAACATGCTCAAGGACTTTTACGAGAAGTTCGACGGCTGGATGTCCAAGATAAAAAGGCCGGCCGCTGACAGGGCGGCTGTTGAAAGGCTGGTTGCACATCTGGAGAAAATTACGCAATGGGGGCCGGAAACCAAGAGGGGCAAACGAACGTACAGCGACAAGAAGTTTCTGGAATCCATCCAGAAGCAGCTTGGAGACGCGGAAAAGCCGATTTCACCCAAACAACTTCAGGCGCTGGCCAGGATCGCCGTTCAGTACAAGGCGCAGATAACCGACATAGAAGCCGTGCTTACGGAAGCGGGTTGCGTGGACATCTTCAACGAACCTGAACCGCTGCCACCTTCGCCTGCTACGATGCGCAAACTTGAGCTACTGAAAACCGTCACGATGAGCGAGTCTGCCAGGAAATTTGTGGATTCAATCGGGGCCAGGGCAGGCACTGGCAGGCACCTCACTGCGCCCCAGATCGGCGCGCTCAATAGCATAGTTGGGGCACATTCGAGCCAGATCCCGGATTTCGAGCGGATAAAGGTCGAACTCGAACTTATTGATCTCAATGCCACCGAGGATGACGAGAGCCGCATCCTGGTCGCCGCCCTTGTGAACTTCAAGGATTGGAAACCTCCGGTTACCCGTGGGAAACGCATCTTCGACGACAGCGCTTTCTATGCATCGCTTTCCCGGCAATTCGAGCAAAAAAGGGTCCTGTCGGTCCGCCAGAAAGCTGCCCTGAAGAAAATGATAGATCGGTATGCCAGGCAGGCTGTTACCGCCGGAAACGTCGCCGCGAGCCCGCAGGCTCCGAAGACGGAAGGCTGAGTCGGAATGCCGGAGCTCGAAAACATTTCCACCGATCCTTGCGTTGCCCATTTTCTCCGCTACATGGAGACTGAACGCAACGCATCGGCGCACACAATTTCCAGCTATCTGGGCGACATCAGGCAGTTTGTCGTGTCTGCGTGGGGCAGCGAATCCATGCCTCCATTCAAGTGGGGTGCTCCAGACCGGTTTTTGGCGCGGAAATTCCTGGTGGAATTCCAGAAGAGCGGAAAGGATGCCGCAACAACCGGCAGGAAGCTGTCCGCGCTCAGATCGTTCTACAGGTTTCTACAACGGGAGGAATATGTGGAGCTCGATCCATTCAGCGGCTTGCGCGCTCCCAAGAAAAGCAGGAAACTGCCTGATATTCTCTCGATAGCTGAGGTGACCAGGCTCTTGGAAGCGCCTGCGCACGGAAGAAAGAAACCTGGAAAGGATGGCGTAGCCGGGCCGGACCGATTTCAGGAATACGCGGTCACGCGAGATGCCGCGATACTCGAAGTACTCTACAGCACCGGCGGGCGCGTCAGCGAGATTGCGGGTCTTACAGAAGACTGCGTTGATTTTCTGTCGGGAGTGGTCAAGGTTCGTGGCAAGGGCAAGAAGGAACGTATGTGCCCCATTGGCGGACCGGCCTGCAAGGCGCTGCGCGAGTCGTTAAAATTGTCCGCGGAGTTGTGGCCCCAGAAAAACAGGCAGCGCCCGGTGTTTCTGAACCTGAAAGGCAAACCGCTGACGACAAGATCAATCGAACGCACGATGAAAACATATCTGGCTGCTGCCGGTCTGAGCGCAAGATTCTCCCCGCATGTGTTGCGTCATTCGTTCGCAACGCACATGCTCGACGCCGGGGCGGACATGCGAAGCGTGCAGGAACTGCTCGGGCATTCGAGCTTGTCAACAACCCAGATATACACGCATGTTACTGTCGAACGATTGAAAAAGGTATACGACGAGGCGCACCCGCGCGCCTGATGGAATTCGATATGCTCTGGTTCATTTATAACGTGATGTTTGCCGTCGGCTACACGCTGATGCTTCCGCACTTCCTTCTGCGCATGTGGCGGCGTGGCGGTTACAGGCGGAATTTTCTTCAGCGGTTTGGGATTTACTCGCCGGATGTCGCGCAAAAACTGCGAAGCCATCGGCGAATCTGGATTCACGCGGTGAGTGTCGGCGAAATGCAGGTGGCATTGAGTTTCGCTGACGAAATGCGGACCGCCGGACTCGGCGACTCTTTCGTCTTTACTACAAACACTTCCACGGCCCATGCGCTGGCGCAGAACAAAATCGGTGCCGACGACGTTCTCCTCTATTTCCCATCGGATTTCCCATTCATAGTCAAGCGCGTGTTGAACACTATCAAGCCTCAGGCGCTGATTTTGACCGAATGCGAATTGTGGCCAAACCTGATCCGGCACGCCCATAAACGAAAAATACCGGTCATCCTCGTCAATGGCAGGATATCCGAATCCTCATACCGCGGGTACAAACTGATGAAAGTTTTCTTCAGACAAATCGCCGTTTGTGTTGATCTTTTTCTTGTCCAGACACCAGTCGAAGAACAATATCTGATTGAACTCGGAACCGACAGAACTCGCATCAAGGTCATGGGCACGACTAAGTACGATGCCGTTCAGCCCGATCCAGCCGGCGAAGCAAAAGCCAGGGATGTTCTGGTTGGCCTGGGCTTTGCGGCGGATGCCCCTGTGCTTCTCGGCGCCTCCACATGGCCCGGCGAAGAATGTATTCTTCTCGACATCTTCAAGCGACTGAAAACTCCATTCCCACATTTAAAACTCGTTCTCGTTCCTCGCCATGCGGAGCGCCGCGCCGAAATTGAATCCGAAGTAAACAACGCCGGTTTGACGTGCGCCAAGCGCAGCGATAATACATTTGTAAAATGTAAAGACGCGCCCCCAACTGCGCCGGATGTTCTTCTCGTTGACACCACAGGCGAGTTGATGGGTTTCTATGCCTGCGCCACGGTAGTGTTTGTCGGCAAGAGCTTGACCAACCACGGTGGACAGAATGTCATTGAACCGGCTTTGTTGTCGAAACCGATAATTGTTGGACCCAACATGGAAAACTTCTCATCCGTGCTTTCCGATTTCCTGTCTTCGGCGGCATTGGTCCAAGTCAAAGACGCCGCCGAACTCGAAACGGCGCTGAAATCCCTGCTTTCCGACAAAGCCTCGCGCGACGACCATGGCCGCCGCGCCGCCGCCGTTGTAAAAGCCAAACAGGGCGTGCTCCAAAGAAGCATCAAGGAGATTTCAGAAGTCCTGCGCACTTTTTCTTCCCATTGAGAGACGACCGGCATCATTTCTGAGAGCGCTGCCTTAGCACGTCGTCCAAGTCCGGAATTTGCACCCATGAACGAAGAGTCTTCAACTGCCCGTACGCCGCAAGCGCGCCGTCCACATCGTTCAAGCGAAGCCGCACTTTCGCAAGTGGCTCCCACAGCCTGTAGTTGTTGGGATCATAAAAAGCGGCGCACGCAATGCATCTCTCGCCGAATGCCGCCATTTTACTGTCAGTAGAACCAATTGCCGTTACACCGAGCTGATACCACGCCTGCCAGGAAGTTGGGCTCATTACAAGAGCGCGGCAAAGGTCCGGCGGTTTTGCCGCCTCAAGGAAGTCGGACGAATCCATGTTGTAGACTTTCATGCCGTGGCAGGAAATCAGAAGCACGACAAGCAAAGCGGTCAGAGGCATGCCGATTCGGCGTGGCCGCCATGCAGCGTCTTTCGATGCATCCACGCTATCGCCGCTGGACGAAATCACGAGCCCCGCAAGTGACGCGAATACGACAAAATACAACGGCACGCGCAATGCGAAATCGAGGCAAGCATGCACCGCCACTGCGATCACCGCACCGGCAACGCCGATCTGAACCATCTCACCTATTCCGCCATGCGCGGAATTGGCATGCCATCTGCGAACCACACAAAGACAGAGCCCCAGCGCCAGCGCAAGGCCGACGATTCCCAGTTCCACGGGAAGTTGGACATATTCATTCTCCGCGTTCGCAAACGATTTCCTCGTTGTCGCGCTCCTGTATTGCGGAAAGATCATTCGGAAACCATTCATGCCTGTGCCCACAAACGGATAATTGGCGATGACCTGAAGACTGTCATTCCACGTGCTCATCCGCATAACCGCGCTGTCTGTTTGAAATGGATGACTGAGAGTGCCAAGCCGTTCGTAAAGCTTGGAGTCAGGGATTTGCGTAACACCGTAAAGGACACCACAAAGAACGGCAAATACGCCGATTGCCGGCACAAAACGCCGGTAAACCAGGAGCAATAGATCCACTGCCAACATCGAGGCCAGAAATGCGATCCATGCTCCACGGGACAACGACATTATTGTCGCGAAAGCCAGCGTGGCGAAACATGCCGCTGCGAACAGCGCGCGCAAGAACTTCTTCCTCGTTAGATTTTCCAGAAAGAAAATTACTGCTGCCGGACACAGCATGGCGGTAAATCCACCAAAATGGTTGCGGTTGACAAAACAAGCCACGGGTTCAGCGCCATGCGGCACTGGAAAATACCACCAGATGTATTTGCCCTGCGGCACGATGTGCTGGCTGATATATCCGCCGGCAGCAACCAATGCCGCAATTACGACGACGAGAAACAGATATTTTTCCTTCCACTCGCCAGGCAGACGCGAAGACAGGGCAGCTGCTGCAAATCCGGAAATCGCGAGCAGTATCATTCTCATCGTCCCTGCGCCGTTTCTGCTCAGCGCAAACATCGGATGCGATTTATCCGCGAGCCCCAGCATCGCTGCGTCTTTCAGCACGGCGCGAACCGCATTGTTCTGGGAAATCCGGGCATGGCCAATCATGAAATCCAGGAATGCGGGCAGCGGCATTATGGTCAGAACGAGAAACGCGACAATACCAACAGTGAATACAGGCATCTGCCCCGCCCGATCGTTCGCAGAACCTTGAAACAAGAGGCATCCCAGACACAACAATGCCGCTATTGCCGAGAGAACGCCGGGGAAGACACCAGCGCCAAGGATGGCCAGCGTTACTATTGATACGGCGAGAAGGCACAAAATGAGCATTCTTCTAGAGTCCACTGGGGCTCACCGTTGGATTCGGTATTGGGGCCGGCACGTAAAGATAGACCGCCATCATCGTGTAATCCAGATTCATGAAGATCGAAGTTGTGAGATTGGTACTGTAGTTTACTCCGTCTTTCTGCCACTCTTGGAAGACATTGCCATTAGCCGCAATTTGAGGAGCCGTGAGCGTCACTGTTGCGCCATCGGGATAGCCCCTGTCGAATGGCGTGGTTCCACCACTGTTCCCAGTGACATCCACCGGACTGACCGCAATTGGAACACCCACGCCGCCTGAAGCTCTTATATGAAGTGTGTGCGTGAAGTAGACAGCCGACATCGTTGTATCCGACACAAGCGTCACGGTGGTTGTCGCGCTGAGCGAGTAAATCGCCCCATTTTCCAACCATCTCAGAAACGCCCCGCCGGAGGCCGAGGGCGGTGCTGTCAACGTGACGGTTGTGCCAGGAAAATAGTCCAAGTGAAAAGGGGTGCTGCCATTCGCAAGTCCGGAGAAGATATCAGGCATGCTCGCCTGGATCGGAACGCCAACAATAGGCGAGTACGACTCCACAGTCAGCTGCACTGGAGCCATATACACGGCTGTTACACTGACATCGCCCGACATTTTCACCGTTATTGCCGGATTTGTGGTGTTGTATGCAGCTACAGAGCTTTGCCATCCCTCGAAAATAGTATGTGCAGTTGATACGGAAGGGGCAGTGATCGTTACTATGGAACCTGAAACATAAACCCTTTTAAATGGAGCGCTGTTCCCTGCCGTTCCGTGAATATCAGAAGGAGCGACATCAATATGCACACCTGCTGCCGGATTTTCTGAAGCAACAGTCAGTGTGTGGTAAACCGGCCCGGTCGGCGGTTGCGGTGGAGGAATCACGACCGACGCTCCTTCACCTCCGCCGCCACCTCCAGCGTTGGACACCGGCGTCTCTGGCGACGCCGCACTACCGCCCTGCGCACCAGGCTGTTCCTGGTATGCGACTCCGTTGGGCGCGATTTGATCGGTTCGCGTGGGTGGCACTGTCACATTAAGACTGAACTGTGAACCACTTCCTTTGGTGACTACAACTTCCGCAGGCTGCTCATCAGGTGTTCCTTCTTCCGTACCACCGGACACCGGGCCCGGCTCATTGGCTGTCAACTGCGCCGACGCAGCTTCCGAATAGAAGCTGTACAGGATATGGATCGCGAACGCACCTGACGGAGGGTATGGCGTCGTAAATTGGAATCCTTTTGACGCGTCTGGCGAAACAACCTTGAAAAATCCCATTGACCAGTTTGTGGCTGGGGCCGGCGTCCAGTCGGCGATATTTGGCCCTTCGGTATAGCTTCGTTTCTGGGTGTCGTATCCCTTCTGGATCGTTTGCCAGTTGCAGTATTTCATGGCGCCAAGCCATGAGACACCGGCCACTGGCTTACCGCCAAAATGCGCTCTGCCTTTTGCGCCGCCTTTGAAGAAATATCTCGAACCGTTCGCCTGCTCGCCGTCGTATGCCAGACGGCTGGCGGCAATGTTGAACATCCTGCCATTTTCCTTCATCCCGGCATTAAGCCAGACGTTGCCATCCTTGTCGAAAAACGTATTGACCCCGAGAGGAGAGCCAGGATTGGCCTGCGCATTGTTAAGGAACTGGAGAAACTGGTTGTTGCTTACCTGCTCATCAAACTCTCCGCCCGGCGTAATGTCTACCACCGAATTTTCGTCAATGTTGTAAACCCCGTCAATCTTCCGCGAGGAAGTCCCAGATTGAAGAAAGACGACAGCTGGCCCCTGATCAACCTCGCTGTTCACCATATCAAGGACGATCTTTCCAGAATGGTCGAGTGTGATTTTGCGCGGGCCTTCGCAAGCCAGACGGATTAAGGATGGATCCGCGCCAAGCGGAACTACAAAGACGTATTCGACATGGGATTCGTCCCCGTAACAAACGAGATCAACACCGGGATAGACGTCTTTCAGCCAGCCGCGTTTGATGTCTGAAGAATCGGACTTTGTCTTTCCCAGCTTCCCGGAAGGGATAAAACAACTTGGGACGGGATAGTCCGGCGATTTCATCGCGATGGCATTTGGATTGGAATCAACAAGCTTGATTCGCAGCACCGCGTTCGTAGCCTGTTGAGCCCCGCACATCAGACTCATAAGGATCAGCGAAATCGTCAGACCAAGCATCTTGACGCACCGTATCTTCATCTTGCCTCGTTAGTATATCCAGATCCGGAATAGTCCCGGGGTTGAATCGTGAAAACAGCCCCATCCGGAGTGAGATTGATATTATGGAGCGCAGGAACCAGGCTGGATGATTCGCCTTTGATCTCGTCTATCTCATCAAGGTCTATTGCACGCTCCTCCGGTCCTTTTCCATTGACTATGGACACCACCATTCCCGATTGGTTCACGTCTATTGTCTTCTTCTTTTGAGTCTCGATTGGAATGTCCTCCCTCGTGAGCACGTTGACCATATGCCGTCCGTCAGCCGTCGTATTCACTGTCACATTTTCCTTGCCGGACAGCCCGAGAATATAGACATCGTCCTGCTCCGGCTTGCTGCGAAACGCCAGCTCGCACCCGCGAATGCCCACAGTGGCAAGCCGCGTACGGACCTTGAATTTCTCGGGATTGATGTCGGTGATCAGCCCGGTCACCATATGGCATGCACCTTTGAGCAAATACATTCCGAATCTGGTCTCGGCCTTGTTTCCCGGGCTGTAAACGTACTGGTCAATCATCACAGAACTGTTTTCCCCTTGTGACATTACCGTGCCGTCATCGAACTTGATCTTTACGCTTGCGGCCTTCACGGTTTCGATCTTTTCATTCAAATAGATGCGCGAATCTTTCATAAGCGGACGAGGTTTGCCATTCGATCCGGAGGCTACGGCTGTCCCGCGCACTTCTATCACAACGGCGATGGCCGCCGGAGCGGCAGGCGGAGGAACGGCGAATGTCTGCGCTTGTGCCTGAACAGGCGCGGCGGATGTTTTTACGGAAGACACAATCGGCGGCTTGACCAGACCAGGCGCAATTTGCTTTTGGCGTTTCGGTTCGTCAACTTCGATCCGGGTCTCAGAAATGGGCGTCGCATATGGTTGAACCTGTCCGGCCGCTGTTGGCGCGGGCGTGGAAACATCTGGAACGGACAACCGGAAAAGTGCGCGAGTCATTACCGCAGTGACCACTAGCAATATCATTATCCCACACACGAGCAGAATATACAGTTTTGTTTTCATATGCAGCCCCACTAAACTTAATCAGTATAGACAAAACCTATGCACATCGCAAGCGCAGTAAAACATGTGTGACGGGCAATGAGACCGTAAGGACTTCTGTTTTATGCTGTAGAAATCCACAATGAATAGAGGCGAGTCAGACGGCAATACATAATTGACTCTCCCTGACCGCCGGGATTCTTCAGTTCTGCCATGCGTTCATGTGACCTGACCGGGCAGAAGATGCCTGACGCAATTCGCAAGCTTCAACACGGCCTGATCATTCTCCCAGACATCGAGAATTGAAACGGAGGTGTTGTTGAATTCGATAAGCACCGACTCTTGAGGGTCACGCCCACCCAGAATAGGGATGATGCTCCTGATGAAATTACCGTGACAGACAACGAGGATATTCTCGCCAGGATTGTGCGCACGCCGGAGATGAAGAGCAAACCTGTCCAGCGCTTCCCGTTCCGCCCGTATGTTTTTCCGAAGAGCCGGTTTGAGAGCGGGCACATCGGACGCAAAATGGTAATATGTGACTTCGCGTAGGTCGGCCGTGACAGTATATGGAGTGGCCTTGTGCCGCTTGATGATTTCCTGTGCCGTATAATAGGCCCTGCTAAGATCGCTTGTGTAGATATGGTCGAACTTCTCCTTAATCAACCGGTCGGCAAGACGTTCGGCCTGCATTCTGCCCATGCTGGTGAGTTGTGGTCCGGCCGCCTCGTTTACAATCGGGCCGCCCGCCTCTGCATGCCGCACAAATACAACCGTAAGTGGCTGTTCATTGTGTTCCAACGTGGTTGTGTCGTGTACTTCCCTGGTCATTTCGCTTTTACGTTTCTTCTAAATGGATATAATAAGATCGCCATGGAAAATCAACAGGAATAAGGAAGTTGCGGCGATCGGGCAGATTTTAGATGTCGCTCATAAGAGGGCAAGTCACGCCTTCAACCACCGCAGGCAGTCTTCAGCCCACGGGAAAGAAGCGTTGAGCCCGAGACCGTGGACACCCTTCGCATACACATGAAGTTCGAACGGGATTCCATGTCGCCGCAGGGCTGATGCGAACATCATGCTGTTTTCGGCTGGGACTCCACCGTCCTCAGCAGTGTGCCAGATAAAACATGGCGGGGTGTCCCGTGTAACGCGCTTTTCGCAGGAAACCTCCTCAAGCAATGCCGGTGAGGGCGTTTCCCCGAGCAAATTAGCGATGGAACCTTTGTGGCAGAATTCGCCGCTCGATGTAATTACAGGGTAACACAAAACGCCAAAGTCAGGACGTAGTGGAATCTCACTTTCGTACTGACGCGAGGCGACGAGGGAATGCGCCGCCAGATGCCCGCCGGCCGATGAGCCCATGACTCCTATTTTGTGGGGATCCAAATGAAAATCCGAGGCTGAACCACGAACGGTGGATATCGCGGCGAACGCATCTTCCAGCATGGCAGGATGCTGAAACCCTTCGGATCCCAAGCGGTACCTCACAACAAAACAAGCAACCCCGCGCTGTGAGAAGTATTCCGCATATCCTTTGCCTTCATGTTCCGCCAAACTACCATATCCGCCACCAGGAAAAATTATCAACCCGATACCGTTCTGAATATCTTGTGGAACCCAACATTCTATTTTCGGAGCCGAAGCTGTCGTGCCTCCTGGCAATCGGCCAATGATAGTTTTCATTTTATTTTCTTCCTACCAAGCAACCGTGACCCGAAACTTCTCCCGGCAACTGGCAATCATGTTATCAAAGTATCTTTGAGAGTACCACCGCCGACTTCCGGTAACTTTACTTAAAGTTGCTGTACACATTTGGAGAATCCTCTGATAGAATATACAGGGAGATTGTTGACAAAACCGTTCGATGAGGGAAAAACTGATGAAGACATTGTACAGACTTATTGTGGGTGCATTTTTAGCGATGTGTTTGGCCGGGTGTGGCGACGGTACGACTCCAAAAGCTGTTGACTCCGGGAAACCGGCAGAGGTCGCAAAACCGCAACAGTCCGTTGACCAAGTGGTGGAGCAGGCGGCCAGCCAAGGGGCCACGTCTGCGGGTCGGAAAGCTCAAAACAGCATAGATAACATCAATGCGCAAAAAAAGAGTGACGAGTAGGTTGCGCTGGACAGAACACGAGTCGTGACCCACCAACAAAGGTGTCCAAACAGAAGTTTAGTCGCCGTCCGAAAATCCAAGTGGGCCAGACCCAAAGCACCTGACCCATTAATTGGCAGTTCGCCATGAGTTGAGCCCCAGCAAGCTTCCCCCAATTCAGGGTTGCCAACGTCCAGAGACAGAGACCTGCTGTCGCAGATCCATGGAGCGACGCCATCGGCTGAGTCAATGGATGCTCATGCCTGAGAACATGGCGGACATTCGTTTGCCAATATAATATATCTATCGGCCTGACACTCTCACGTGTCTTGCCTGGGATGTACATCTTCAAGTAGCTGGCGACATGCACACATTCCACAGCATGCAGGTCGGCTTGCAAACGTTACAGGAATTTGAAGAAACCTTTTTTGACCGGCTCAGGTGCCAGCTGGTTGATTACCCCAAGCTCGATACGGTTTTGTTGCAGCGCTGACCTGATTTCCTCTGTCGTTTTTCCCGTCAGACCGGCTATGATTGCTTTCGCTTTCGCAATCTGCGCCTCCGCGAGCGCGTCACGGGACAAGCTCAGCAAGCCTTCCGAATCACCGATTAATGTCTCAAGCCTTCGTTTGAGCGAAACCATCTCGCTACGTTCATCCGGGGGCAGGACACTGGATTGCGCGCCGGACATTTTTAGATTCTTGTCCATCTGAACGCAAGCTTCGCGAGTCATTTTCAGAACGTCCCTCAAGACTTCCGAGACCTTGCGGTATTCCGCCAATTTGAAATGGATGCGGGCCATTTGCTGGAGAACATTTGCCCGACTCTCAACAGACTTTACTACGCTTGCATCTTCAAGTGTCTGGCCGTAATAATCCAATGCCTTGCGCAGAGCGTCCGCCTCGGCGAATGGCGCCGAAGGCCAATAGACTGCGAGCTTCTGGTTCATGTCCTTCAAAACTGGCGACGATTCGGCCTTTTCTACAGGCCTTTCCGCGAGATCCCGATACAGCCATGCCAGCCGTAGATAATTGCGGGCTTGAATGATGAATTTCTGTTTCAGTAATGGAAGTATCTGGTCAAACGTGTAAATGGCCAGCAGATTAATCATGATTGCCCGCGCGAAGCCTGGCTGACTCGGTTCCCCATTCTGTTCGCTCAGCAGACTGAGCACATTCCGGAACGTATCGCTGCTCTGCGCTATCTCTCGCAAATGCTTTCGCACGATGTCCACCGGCATATGCGTGTCTTTTAACGGATCGGAAAACGTTTCATGGCTTGCCGCGAATAGACACTTGGGACAACACCACATGTGATATAATGGCGGATGAAGGTTCTCATAACCCTTTGGGCTCTGGAACTTCCTCGGCTGCAAATCGACATCCACATCGCCGTTAAAGAACAGGCGCGCATTGAGTTGATACTGCACGCTCACGGTTCCACAAACAGGGCACGCCACGGAATATTTCATCAAAGTAAGCGGCGTTACAGAAACTCCTGGACCAGTATGATTCATCGCATGGCTCTCTTTGTTGATCCCTTTGATTCAAAAATAAACTGTCACGATATTACCATACTAACGGGAATATGATGAAACTTTTTCCGGCACCCCTACGTGATCACAATTCCCAAGGCGATTAGACCAACCGTCACCATATGATCAGACCGGAGCGGATGTATGTGAACCTGACAGAGAATGGAACACCCTGAGAAGCCCCGGCCCGATCAGGAAGCAGGTCAGGACCGACGCCAAACCACTCTCGCTGGCCAGCGATGCATAACAGCCAACCGCCAGAAAGCGCACATCATAATTGTCGTTCTTGTTCCTAGACAAACTCACTACGGATTCCGCCAAGCGGCTGAGAAAGAAGTTTGCAATAGTGCACCTGACGCGTGATCATGTTTCGCAGTTGCTGAAGAAACTTGAAGTGGACAGGGAATACCACTTAGTATTGACAATGTAGATGTCTTGCCCGAGTGGCGAAATGGCAGACGCAACGGACTTAAAATCCGTTGACCGCAAGGTCGTGTGGGTTCGATTCCCGCCTCGGGCACCATAGTAAAGACGGCATCAAACATGCGTTTTAGCCAATAATATCAGGGGTAAAATGGGTATGACTATTTTCTGGCCGTGCTCTATTGTGCGTTTGTAGTCTTTTTCAGGTTCTTCAAAAAGACCGGTTGAAAAGGTAGCATAAAGGTAGCAGTGGAATATCAACGGACACTGCATCTTTTTTTTACAAACGTGATTGCTACCTTATTGCTACCTTTATGTTTTCGCCATGCGACTCTCCGAATGCCGAACTTTCACATTACGTTTTCAGCCAGAGCGTGATGGCTTTGCCGGTACCACAAGGAATGCGCGGCGCTTCGGTTCAAGGTCAAGCCGGTGATGAGATAAGATGTGGACCCGACGTCTACACATACGTTACATACGCTCTTTTTCCACTCCCTTTTATATATAGAATGTCTTTCTGATTTTCTCGCGCGCGTACACGGCGGAGTGACAAACAAGCGTATGTAACGTATGTAGACCGATTGACTCAACTATTCAGGAATCCACTCCTGAACGCCAAAAATGGAACAAGAACAGGGCAAGAATTCCGGTTTAACGTCGAAATCCTGCGTATTTGGCATTGAATTGGCGGAAACTTACGATTCGTCTATTCCGGTGCTTGTCGTTGCTCCAGATGTGCTTATGACTGGTTTTGCGGAATAAGGTGCAGGGAATAACAGGCTTGGGGGCCCCAACACGCAGCGATGTGGTTTTCGGCCTGGCGGCCGCGCGCGGGACCGCGAAGCGGTGATGCCCCAAGTTTGTCGGCGTGGTGCGGTTGCATATTTATGGGTTGGTTTGGCGAGACAACTGAGTGAGGCGGCAAACGTCCCCGGAGTGAGCATAGCGGACGCCCTGGGACGGGCGAAGTCGTCCCTGCCGGCGAGTGAGCGCGGGGGCGCGAACGAGAGCCGCTCGCGCGCCGGGCGGCGCGCATAGCGGCGACGGCTGGGCGACCGCCCGGATCAGGATCAGCCCGGCACCAGTGCGTAGCACGGTGCGGGGCGAAGCGGACGCTCTGCGAATGACGGGGGTTTGACGCTGAACGAGAGAAACCGCGTTCGCCGGCTTTACTCAATCATTCTTTCGTAGTGGATCATGATCTTCTTTGGGTCCCTTTGCCAAGGGGCTCTTCTGACCTCGCGAAATCCACAGGCGAGATACATTCGTTGAGCCGGTATGAAGAACGTGGAATCACCTGTCGAGACCTTCGCCAACCTTATTCCGAGCTTCCGAAAACGTTCAATAAGCTCCTGTAACTGTTGTTTGCCGAAGCCTCGTCCTCGGAAGGACGGCAGAATGCAGTTGTGTCCGACAAGGCCGAAATCTGGTTTGGGTCTTGGATCGAAGGATGCAAAGCCGACAAGATCATTTTCGAACCATGAAAAGAATACGCACCGCGAGAAGATTTCTGGCCGGTTGGAAACCTCTTGGTCGAAATCGCTCCACTCTGGGATCACCGACTGGCGAAACTCTGGGTCGTCTTGAAGGAGATCATGGTAGCTTTGGGACAACAGGTCGAGAATGACTCCGGGTTTGTAGTTTTCGGTGCCGGTGAATTTCAGGTTCATTGTCTTTGTACTGTGGGAAAAACGGAGTGTGGAGACAAGTAGAAAGCGGGTGTGGAAGTTTTTGGGATAAGGGGGTTTCTTTTTTTGGGTCACGGGGTGTGGTTAGGGTGTGTGTGGGCTGTGTGTGTATTTAGAGACTGGTGGGATATTTTTCCACGAAGTCCCGC